>NZ_JAQZBY010000004.1:0-277235 GCF_028736865.1 Paenarthrobacter sp. AB444
CCGCCGCCTCTCGCATCTCTGCCCGTTAGGAGGCGCGACGTGCGCGTGCTGCGCGACGCTTGAGGGCACGCCGTTCGTCTTCACTCATTCCGCCCCAAACTCCTGCGTCCTGCCCGGACTCCAATGCCCACTGCAGGCACGTGTCCACCACGGGGCAGCGGCGGCAAACGCTCTTGGCTTCCTCAATCTGGAGAAGTGCTGGTCCCGTGTTGCCGACTGGGAAGAAGAGCTCGGGGTCCTTGTCGAGGCAGGCTGCGCGATTACGCCAATCCATGCTGATCAGTCACTCCATTCGTGAGAACTAGAAAGGCCTTTTGTGAAAACATTCACGAGAGGCTCCAAAGGAAAGGGGCCCGCATGGGCCCCCTTGGTCGTCTGAGTCAAGCGTTTCATGTTAACGCCTTGTAAACAAGGGGTGTTAGTGGTCGAAATGCCCGGAATCCGTGAGCGATGCATCACATCAGCCGCCAGTGCCCTCACTGCTAGATGACTATGTCCGGTAGTGTGCCAGTGTGTCAAGACCTCCTGTAAACCCTGCCCAGCCCACCTCCGGCCACGATGGAAATGGCGAATCCGACCGCCCGGGTCCGGGCAACGTCGGGTCCTTTCGACCTCGCGGGATACTCATCATTTCGATCGTCGTTGTCCTCGAAGCCACGGCCTTGCTCGCTGCTGCCGCTTGGTACGGTTTTGAACTCCTGACAGGTGCTCCTGTACTGACTTTCTGGGGAGCAGTCTTTACGTTGGTCCTGCTCCTGGCCTTCTCAGCCTGGCTGTTCGCGGTAGGCCATTTCCTGTTTCGCGGCTACCGGTGGACGCGTGCGGCTGCCTTGGTGGCACAACTGTTCGTCCTCACGATTGGCTTCCCCACGATGACAGGTGGCCTTGTACTCCCGGGGCTGGCCATGATCCTTCCCGCGCTTGCCGCGATCATTTTCCTCTTCCAGCGTGATGTCATCTCCTTTGCCTCGCGGACGGGTGGCAGCACCGGCGCGTTGTGACCTGCTCGGTTCCGTGAGGCCGCAATTGCTCTCACTCCCGTCTCGGGAATCCATCGGAGACTACCCCTTGAAAGGGAGCGGCTTCTCCTCGGTCAATGATGAAACCCCGACCCGGACGGCGCGCGGGGTCCGCGGGTAGACGCACACCCAACAGCTCGCCATCCAGAGGGCTTCCATGGGCCAGGAGCAAACCCGTTCCCGACGCCCGCACTTCTTGCACCAAGGAAAGTTGGTGCAGGCGCGCACCGGGCGTGGCCGTCAGGATGACGCCGGCGACCTGCCCGGCCAAGACGTGCAACGCCCGCTGGCCCTCGGCGTCCAGCGAGTCGGCATCGTCCACCAGCAGGACGCTTTTTGCATTGAGGGTTCCGTCGGCTGCAGCCGACGCTTTCGAAGCCCAGAAAGCTCCCGCAGCTGATCCATCCGGAGGGAACAGCCAAGGTATCTCCGGGTTCAGGCTCACCAACGACCAAAGAACAGTGGTCTTGCCGGATCCCGGGCTGCCCAGGACGATGCTGACGCCCTTGGTCCGCAGGGGGAACGCCGCCGGTGAAGCATCGTCTCCGGCAACCCCGATCCACAACGGCATAGGGGACTGTTGAGCCGGCTGGAATTGTTCTTCGGGAGCACCATCGGCTGATGCAACGCCACGCCCGGTCACTCTGTTCGTTGCCCCGGGGGCGGTGACGGCACCTCGAACCCGCTGGAGCGTCGCCCCCGGGGCATTTCCGGAAGGGGCGCACGCCGCCTTGCGGCTAAGGAAGTCTTCATGTGTGAGCAACAGGGGGAGCGGGCGCAAACGAAATGGCGGTTCAGCTGGAGTGCGCTTATGAAACGGCCAGGTACCGGCTGCGGGTGCCTCCTTGAACTGCGCCGTGGCTGGCTGGCCTTCGACAATGTTTCCCGACACGAAAGCGCGCCCTGGAACGGCTTCCATGTCAGGCAAACGGGGCCAGTGGAAGCGTGACTCCTCAGTGGTACCCAGAGGGAAGAATGTGCGGTTTGGTATGGCCGCGAACAGGCGAGAGCTGACCAGTTCCCGTTCACCGGATATCAACAATGTGATGCCCAGGGGGCTTCCGTCCCTGGCAATGTCATGGAGCATTCCCTCCGCAAATTCGTAAGGGCCGCCTCGCAGCGCCGATGACCACGAACACCAGCCGGAGACAATCAGCACAATCGGGGCAAAGCAACCAGACAGATCGTGGGAGGCACGCCTCGTCTCCATCTCAGCTGCCACCCTCGACAGGATCCGTACCGCGAAGCCAAGTTCGTCCATGCCTGTGTAGGCCCCAATTCCTTGGTCAGCTTGCACCTGGTCCAGGAGCCGGTTCGCGTCCAGTATGTACAGGTGGGGTTGCCGTGCTTGGGTTGCCAGCATGGCGGCGACAGACCGGAAGCTTTGGTGCATGCCGCTGGAAGGGCCGCCGACCATCGCAAGATGTCCGTGCTTGGCGGGCAACCAGTACAAGCGGTCCACACGCTGCAGGCTGGGTCTGTCGAGGAGTGCAACGGGTCCCACCTGCCATGATTCTGTATCGTCTTCGGGCACGCCCGGTGGTTCCTCCACCTGCGCAAGCTTCTCATCCCAAGGGATGCGCTGCGGCAGCGGGGCGGCGATGGGGCTCCGGGGCGAGGGCATGCCGAGGTATCCCCAGGTTTCACCTATAACTGACACGAGCCGCCCGACGCCCGTTTCCGTGTGGTTACTAACTGTCTCCGGTCCAGGAACCCCACGCAAAGCCACCGGGCTAACGGTTGCGGGGGACTCGCCGAGCGCTTGGACAGCCGACTGGACCACTGGCCAAAGGGGAACAACAGTTCCGTGTGCCACTTCTCTAAAACTCGAAGGTACGCGGTCCGGATACAGGTTATTCAAAGACGCTGCTTGGAACTCCTGAGGCTCCTTGGATGCTGTGGCAAGGAAGGCCCGCCCAGGGACCTCAACGCTTATGGACGCAGCAGCTTTGGAATTGATGATGTCGACGGACTCCATATCCGACTGGACACGAAGGGCGATGCTGGAGGTGACGTTGGCCCGGATATCGGCCGTCAGCGCCCCTTGCGGTCTCTGCGTGGCCATCACCAGATGAATTCCCAACGAACGACCTATGGTGGCGATGCGCATGAGCTCGCGAAGGGCCGTCGGTGCCTCATCGACAAGAATCCGAAACTCATCAATCACAAGTATCAGGTGCGCCAGCCCAGGGCCTTCGGTACCAACTGATTCCTGGTAGTCAGCAAGATCCGCTGCCCCCTCGACAGCAAAGAGCCTCTCCCGGTACTTGACCTCCCCCCGCAACGACTCCAGTGCCCGATCAATGTTCTGTTGGCTGAGATCGGTCAGCAGGCCCACACAATGCGGCAGCCCGGCCATAGGACCCAAGCCCGACCCTCCCTTGAAATCAAGGAACACAAACGTCGCCTGCTCAGGCGGGACAGTCAGTGCGATGGAAACCACGAGTGTCCTAAGGAGTTCCGACTTTCCTGAACCGGTTGTACCTGCAACCAGGAGATGCGGACCATCCCGCTTGAAGTTGAACCTGAGTGGCCCGTCGCGGCTTTCTCCCAGCAGAGCGGTCACACCGTCCTTCCAGGAGGCGGAGCGCCACCTGCCAAGGATGCGGCGCCGGCCGTAAGGCAGGAGCGCTGCCAAGGAAGAATTGTGGGGAAGATCGCCTTTTCGGCAAGGCTCCGCAACGCTGGCGGCAGCGCCCACGGCACGGCAGAAACGGTCGAAAACATCGGCTGGGACGAGATCGGGTACGAAGTCCAAGCGCTCGCCGTCTGACATGTATGACGCAGCTGTTCCGGAGGGCTCGATGGTGATGGTGCCCGCTGATCCTCCAGCTGAGGTTTGGCAACGCAGTACTTGCCACTGGGCGCGGTGGGCGGCTTGCACTGTCTTCCGCAAGGCCTCGGTTTCGTCGAAGGCGCCGGTTCCCATCACCACGAGCCTCCCGTGTGGCTTATGCCTGAGTCTGTTCAGAGTGGCCAGGGCAGCCGTTGTGTTTGAAACGAGCGTCACCCGGGGCAGGAACCGGGCGCTTAGTGGAAGCCTGCCCGATGGTCCCAGGATGAGGACCGGAGCCCCGGCTGAAACCGGAAAACTGGCGAGCTGCATGAGCATGAATCGAAGGAGGGCTTCGACATGCGCCTCGTCTCCGAGAATCGCAACGCTCCGATGCTCCGGATCCAGTGTGATGGGGCACTGGCTGAGCCGCGGCGGAGTGAAGTGCGGATCCTCCGGAACCACTCGGATGTTCGCTGGGGATTCGGTAGTGCCCAACCGTAACCAGACCGCCTGGTTCTCCGGTTGTGGTCCCGCCGTGGAGTCGGACTGCGGAGTTGGACCAGTCGCAGCGGTTTCGAAACTGCGGGGACCGGGTTCGTTGATGGCGGCGGCGACCATGATCTCCGCGGCGGAGGGGGAGCACCGACGACGCCTCATGGAATCTTCCTCGACGGCACGATCAAGGGCACGTCGGTATTGCTGCCTGCCCTTCCTGCCGAGCATCAACGGGAAAAGTACACCGAGCGCGGATAGGGAAGTAAACGCCAAGTACATCCACATGCCGGTGGCCGCAGCGAGGCCCACGCCGGCAAACAGCGGCAGACCAGCCCCAAGGGCGATGGTTGCACGACCCCCGTGGGTTCTTGTGTGGGGTACCTCAACAGGGTCCTTAACCGAACGGCCCGCATCAGTAGCGAGTGCGGGAAAGCCGCCTCCTTCGGAGGAGAGGCTGAAGGTTGTCCGACCACAAACGATCGATGAACGGGAGTCGACCAGCGAGCGGCGGGTGGGTCGGCCGTCGATATACACCGGATTCGATGCCGAGACGGCTGCTATCTCAAGATGATCACCCGATACGTCCAGCACTGCATGGTCCCTCGACATCGTTGGATCCGCTATTGAAATGTCTGCAGCAGCCCTGCCGATACCGTGCTGCCCCCGCGGAATGCGGAAGACGGAACCCGCGCCAGGGCCGGCATGGACCAGCAGCATCAGAGGCAAGGCAGTGGTGGGAGTCTGTGCCGGCGGCATCCAGCCGTCCACCAGAACAGCCCCGGACACCAAGGGCGGCAGTCCGACAGTGAGCGTGGAAAGATCCTCTGTACCAACCGTAAGCGGGCCGGTATTGCGGGCCGTTTTGAGGAGGGAAGCCAGCCAGGACCCTGGCGTTCCCCGCGGGACGGCAATGGAAAGTTCCTCCGGTTCTGCCGCTGCGGAGGCGGCGGGACTGCGGACCAGCGTGCATTCCAGTGTCATGTTTGTCCTCCCTTTCACCACCATCGTCATAGGCAGTTGACGTCGTCCGCAGCCTCCTTTCGGCTGTATGTGGACAACTTCGTCCAGGCGGGGACGGATCCAGCCTTGACGCCGTGGCTTTATGTCTCGGCTAAGATGAAACTCGTTGTCGCGTGTGCTCAATGAGGAAGGACCTTCACCGGTGATAGTGGTTGCTGAGAGCGCCGATGTTTCAGACGAGGCGGTAATTGGTGATGGATCAAAGATTTGGCATCTGGCCCAAGTCCGCGAGCAGGCCGAATTAGGCGTCAATTGCATCGTCGGACGCGGGGCCTACATCGGCTCCGGAGTCAAGATGGGGGACAACTGCAAAGTCCAGAACTATGCGCTTGTCTACGAGCCCGCGGAACTGGAGGCAGGGGTCTTCATCGGCCCCGCCGTCGTCCTGACGAACGACACCTACCCCCGGGCGGTTGCCCCGGACGGAACGTTGAAGAGTGCCCATGACTGGGAGCCAGTGGGCGTCACCATCCGTGAAGGCGCTTCCATCGGTGCCCGCGCTGTATGCGTAGCTCCCGTCACCATCGGCCGGTGGGCCACCGTGGCAGCAGGCGCCGTTGTGGCCAAGGACGTTCCGGATTTTGCTTTGATGGTCGGAGTTCCGGCCAAGCGCCATGGTTGGGTCGGCAAGGCCGGCTTCCCGCTGCAGCGCAGCGGCGATAACTGGGTATGCCCGGAGACCGGCGCCACTTATGTTGAACAGAACGAGACCCTTCGAGAGGTAGAGGCATGAGCCCCGAATTCATTCCCCCCGCCAAGCCCATCATCGGTGATGATGAGCGCAAGGCAGTAGAGGCCGTTCTGGCCTCCGGCCAACTTGCACAGGGTTCGGAGGTTGCGTCCTTTGAACAGGAATTCTCGCAGGTCCTCCTTGACGGCCGGGCGGCTGTGGCAGTCAACTCCGGAACTTCCGGACTGCACCTCGGGCTCCTCGCCGCAGGCATCGGTCCCGGCGACGAAGTCATTGTTCCGTCCTTTACCTTTGCCGCTACAGCCAACTCCGTGGCGTTGACAGGCGCTACCCCTGTCTTCGCCGATGTGGACATCAACCACTACACGCTGGATCCTGCTTCGGTGGAGTCCAAAATCACTGACCGTACGGCTGCCATCATGCCGGTTCACCTCTACGGCCACCCTTTTGACGTGGATGGCATCGGTGCAGTTGCCGCCAAGCACGGCGTAAAAGTCTTTGAAGATGCAGCCCAGGCCCACGGTGCCGCAGTCAACGGCCGCAAGGTCGGTACCTTCGGCGACTTCGCCATGTTCAGCCTGTACCCCACGAAGAACATGACCTCCGGCGAAGGCGGCATGGTCAGCACCGGTTTGGCCGACGTCGAACGGCGGCTTCGGTTGCTGCGTAACCAGGGCATGGAACGCCAGTACGAAAACGAGCTGGTTGGCTTCAACGCCCGCATGACCAACATCCACGCAGCGATTGGGCGCGTTCAGTTGACCAAGGTCGAGGGCTGGACGAAGACCCGTCAGGAGAACGCAGCGTTCTTCGATGCAAACATCGAAGGTGTCGTCACTCCGAAGGTTGTCGAGGGCTACGAGCACGTCTACCACCAGTACACCATCCGCATCGCCGAGGACCGTGATGGTTTCGCCAAGGCTCTGCGCGAGGAATACAACGTGGGCTGCGGCGTCTACTACCCGATCCCCAACCACCGTCTCGCTCCGTTCCAGACCTCCGACGACCTGCCGGTCACCGAAGAAGCAGCATCCAGCGTGCTTTCCCTTCCTGTGCACCCGTCATTGAGCCAGGATGACCTCGACAGGATCGTTGCGGCAGTCAACGCTGTGGCAAAGGCAGGTAGCTAGTGGCAAATCTGCGCGCTGGCCTCATCGGGCTCGGCATGATGGGCCGTCACCACGCACGCGTTATCCGCGAGCTCGACGGTGTTGACCTTGTTGCCGTTGCCGATTCCTTTGGGGATCCACACAACGTAGCCAGTGGCTTGGAAGTCTGCAGTTCCGTCGAGCAGCTCATCGAGCAGGGCATCGACATGGCTGTCGCAGCTGTGCCGACAATCCTGCATGAGGAAGTTGCTTTGCAGCTTGCTGACGCCGGTGTGCACTGCCTGGTCGAAAAGCCCATCGCAAACGATTCTGTGTCGGGTCGCCGCATCGCCGAGGCTTTTGATTCCAAGGGCCTGATCGGGGCAGTGGGGCATATCGAACGCTTCAACCCCTCACTGCAGAGCCTTCGCGACCGTCTTGGCAACGGTGACCTCGGTGAGGTCTACCAGATCTCCACCCGCCGCCAGGGTCCCTTCCCGTCCAGGATCGCCGACGTCGGTGTAGTCAAGGACCTTGCTACGCACGATATCGACCTCACGGCGTGGCTGGCCCAAAGCAACTTCGTCAACGTGGTGGCCCACACCACCTCCCGCAGCGGGCGTGAGCACGAGGACATGGTCACGGCCATCGGGCACCTCCAGGACGGCGTCGTCACCAACCACATCGTCAACTGGCTCTCGCCGATGAAGGAACGCACCACGGTTGTTCTGGGTGAGCGCGGCGCGTTCATTGCCGACACAATTTCTGCGGACTTGACGTTCGTCGAGAACGGCACCTTCCAAACGGATTGGGACTCCATTGCGGCCTTCCGCGGCGTTTCCGAAGGCTCTTCAACCCGCTTTGCTTTGGCCAAGCGTGAACCATTGAAGATGGAACACGAGGCCTTCCGGGATGCGGTCCTGGGCAAGTCGATGAACATTGTCACAATGGCCGAAGGGCTTGAGACCCTCCGGGTCGCTGAGGCTGTCCTCAAGTCAGCCGAAACCGGCGCCGTCGTCGCGCTTTAGCCGGAGAATAGTTGCACATCTGAACGGGAGGCTGGCGCTGGCCAAGCCTCCCGTTCGTTTTTCAGGTCAATCGCCGCCGTCCTCCAGCGCGCCCCCGAATCGGGATTAGATCGTAACGTCGGGTAGCCTTGACCAGTAGACGTGGGCATTTTTGTGCCCGCACGCCAATACACAGGAGAGTTTGTGAACGCTGATCTCGTCGTCGTCGGCTCGGGTTTCTTTGGCCTGACCATTGCAGAACGCGCCGCTACCGAGTTGGGGCTGAAGGTTGCGGTGCTTGATCGCCGTCACCACATTGGTGGAAACGCCTACAGCGAGAACGAAGCAAAGACGGGAATCGAGGTGCACCGTTATGGAGCACACCTCTTCCACACGTCCAACGAACGCGTTTGGGAGTACGTGAACCGGTTCACCAAGTTCACCAACTACCAGCACAAGGTGTACACCAGCCACAAGGGCGAGGTGTACCCCATGCCCATCAACCTTGGCACCATCAACCAGTTCTTCCGCTCGGCAATGAGCCCCTCGGAAGCGAAGGCACTCATTGCCGAACAGGCCGGCGAACTTGCCGGAACGGATCCCCAGAACCTGAATGACAAGGGCATCCAGCTGATCGGACGCCCGCTGTACGAGGCGTTCATCAAGCACTACACGGGCAAACAGTGGCAGACGGATCCCAAGGACCTGCCGGCGGAGATCATTTCCCGCCTTCCCGTGCGCTACAACTACGACAACCGCTACTTCAACGACACCCATGAAGGCCTGCCCGTTGACGGCTACACCGCCTGGATTGAGCGTATGGCGGACAACCCCAACATTGAAGTTGTCCTCAACACGGACTTCTTCGACGACGGCGAGTTCGGCCGCTCGTCCGTCCTTGGCCAGGTGCCCGTCATCTACACCGGCCCCGTGGACCGCTACTTCGACTACGCCGAGGGCGACCTTTCCTGGCGCACGATCGACCTTGAGGAAGAGGTCCTTCCCATCGAGGATTTCCAGGGTTGTGCCGTAATGAACTACCCCGATGCCGAGGAAAAGTACACCCGCATCCACGAATTCCGCCACTTCCACCCGGAGCGCGACTACACCAAGGACGCTACGGTCATCATGCGGGAGTTCTCGCGTTTTGCCGAGAAGGGCGACGAGCCTTACTACCCCGTCAACACCTCCGACGACCGCCAGAAGCTGCTGGCCTACCGCGATCTCGCCAAGGGCGAGAAGTCGGTGCTGTTCGGTGGCCGGCTTGGTACCTACAAGTACCTTGATATGCACATGGCCATCGGCTCGGCACTGTCCATGTACGACAACAAGATCAAGCCGCACTTCACCGGCGGCGCAAAGCTTGAAAGTGGGGGAGTGGACGCGTGACCGCCACAACAAATGAAAGCCAGGAGATCGCCATGACGGCTTCCACCGCCGCGGAAGTTCCCGTTTCCACGGAAGAAAACCTGCGGATTGTTCAGCGGGTCATTTTCCCAGCGAACCGTGACCTTGACACCCTTCCTCTCTACGTGGATCCCGACACAAGCACGGTCCAAAAGGGCAGCCAGGGAAGCTCCGAAGTGCAGGCAGTCGGCATCGCCCGGCAGCTGCACCCGGAGGACATCCTTGACCGGGGTTCCGTCCAGGTCCGCCGCGGAGAACGCCTCTCTTTCGGTTCCTACTTCAATGCCTTCCCTGCCAGCTACTGGCGTAAGTGGACGGTTGCCACGAAGACTGTCCTCCACCTCGAAACCGAGGGCGAAGGAACCATCATCGTCTACCGCTCCAACGCCCGTGGGGCTTCCCAGCGTGTCGATTCCGTGCTGGTCGAAGGATCCGCCGCGAACGATTTCGAGTTGACGCTGGCCCCGTTTGGCGACGGCGGCTGGTACTGGTTCGACCTGATTGCCGGCGGCGAGGGCATGGCCCTGAAGAGCGCCCACTGGGCCGTACCCGACGAAGGTCGTCCCCACGGCCGCGTCACCTTGGGTGTCACTACCTTCAACCGTGCGGACTACTGCCTGGAAACCATCAAGGCCATCGATGGCGACGCCGGACTCCGGGAAATTCTTGCCGAACTGATCATCGTCGACCAAGGCAACAAGAAGGTCGCTGACGAGGCTGGCTTTGACGCCGTCGCTGAGTCCATGGGTGACCAGCTGCGGATCATCAACCAAGGCAACCTTGGTGGTTCGGGTGGTTTCGCGCGCAATATGTACGAGATGCTCGTGTCCGACAAGAGCGATTACGTCATGCTGCTCGACGACGACATCGAACTTGAGACCGAAGGCGTGATGCGCGCGGTAGCCTTCGCCGACCTGTGCAGGAAGCCGACCATCGTTGGCGGACACATGTTCGACATGTACAACAAGTCGGTCCTCCACGCGTACTCCGAGGTGGTCAACTTCTACCGGTTCCTTTGGGGTCCGGTAGAGGGACTTGGCAACCACGACTTCTCGCAGGCGGGTCTGCGCTCGACGCCGCAGCTGCACCGCCGCTGGGACGCCGACTACAACGGTTGGTGGATGTGCCTCATCCCCAAGGCCGTCGTTGAGACCATTGGGCTCTCGCTGCCTGTGTTCATCAAGTGGGACGACGCCGAGTACTCTCTTCGCGCCCGTGCCGCCGGCTTCCCGACCGTGACCCTTCCCGGTGCAGCGGTCTGGCACGTTTCCTGGGCCGATAAAGACGACTCCGTGGACTGGCAGGCTTACTACCACGAGCGCAACCGCCTCATCGCGACTCTGCTGCACTCGCCGTTCCCCAAAGGCGGTCGAATCCTCCGGGAGAGCCTCAACGCGGACATCAAGCACTTGGTGTCGATGCAGTACTACCCTGAGCAAGCCCGCGTCATGGCCCTGCGTGATGTCTTGGCTGGACCAGGCGATCTTCACAAGCAGCTGCCCACCACCATGCCGAAGCTTCGTGCCATGCGCGACGAATTCCCGGACTCCCAGATCAAGACGGACCCTGCCGCCTTCCCGGAGGTTTTCCGGAAGCGTCCGCCGAAGAAGCCCCAGTCCTACAAGCAGCCCGGTGCGCTTGGCCTTCTTCCGTGGGCAGTCAAGACTGTCTTGAAGCAGACGCTGGCTCCCGTTCGTGACACCGCCAAAGCCAACCCGGAGGCCCACGTGGCCCACCAGGACGGGAAATGGTGGAGCCTGGCGCACCTCGACAGCGCTGTGGTCTCGAACGCTGATGGCACCGGTGCATCCTGGCATTTGAGGGATCCCAAAATGGCCCGCCAGCTGGTGGTTGAGTCTGCCAAGCTGCACGCGCAGCTGTTCTCCAACTGGGAGACCCTCCGCGCACAATACCGTGATGCGCTTCCGGAGATCACCTCGCTGGAGTCTTGGCGCAAGACGTTCGAAGCATCGGAGCCTAACAAGTAGCAATGGCCACTTCCACTGATACATATGCTGTTCCAGGGGTAGGTGCTGGTCTGCTGGACGTCTACCGACGCCGGTACCTCCTCAAGCTGATCGTCCGCAAGGAACTCCGGGTCCGCTACCGGGGTTCGGTCCTCGGATTGGCCTGGTCCTATGTCAAGCCCCTGGTCCAGTACGTGGTGCTGTTCTTCGCCCTGGGCATTGTGCTGCGTGTTGGGGACCAGATCCCCAATTACGCGCTGTACATGTTCTCCGGCGTCATCGTCATCAACTTTTTCTCCGAGGCGTTCTCGAATGCCACGCGCTCCATTGTTTCCAATGCTGCCTTGGTGAAGAAGATCTACTTGCCGCGCGAGCTGTTCCCGGTAGCTTCGGTGTGGGTGGCTGCGGTTCACTTCCTGCCACAGCTGGTGGTATTGCTTGCCGCTGCCCTGCTCACTGGCTGGCACCCGGATGTCTTCCAGCTCATTGGTGCAGCACTGGGCTTTGTCATCGTTGCAGTCACTGCGACTGGTCTTGGCTTGCTGGCCGGTGCCATCAACGTCTTTTTCAGGGACGCTGAGAACATCGTCGACATGTTGATGATGATCGTCACGTGGACCTCGCCCGTTCTGTACGACTGGACCATGATCAGGCGCTTGGCCCCGGAGTGGGTGCTGGCGATTTATCAGCTGAATCCCATCACTGTGGCCGTCGAGCTCTTCCACTGGGCGTTTTGGTACCCCACAGTCAACCGACCCGTTGAACTGCCGCCCCATTTGATGTGGACGGGATTGCTCGGGTTTGGAATGGCGGCATTGTTCCTCATCATCGGCCAGCTCGTCTTCCGACGACTTGAGGGCCACTTTGCGCAGGAGGTCTAAATGGGTGCTGCTGTAATAGTCAAGGACCTCAAGAAAACGTTCAACTTACGCCACTCGCACTCCTTGAAGGAGACGCTAGTTTGGCTCGTGAAGGGACGTCGAGGAGACCTCACCAGGAAATTCGATGCCCTCCATGACGTCAGCTTTGAAATCCAACCGGGGGAGACAGTCGCCTTGCTGGGCTTCAATGGCTCGGGCAAATCAACGCTGCTGAAACTCATTTCAGGCGTTATCCTCCCTGACAAGGGCACGGTGCGCACCAAGGGCCGCGTAGCCGGGCTGATCGAGGTCGGCGCGGGCTTCCACCCGGACCTGTCCGGGCGTGAGAACGTATTCCTGAACGCCGCCATCCTCGGGATGACGGAACAGGAGATCAACGAGAAGTTCGAGGACATTGTCGCCTTCTCCGAGATCGAACAGTTCATCGACACGGAGGTCAAGTTCTATTCCTCTGGTATGTTCCTGCGCCTGGCCTTTGCCGTCGCGGTCCACACCCAGCCGGACATCTTCCTGGTGGACGAAATCCTGGCCGTGGGCGATGAGCCGTTCCAGCGCAAGTGCCTCGCCAAGATCAAGCAGCTTTCGGACGAGGGCCGCACGCTCGTCGTTGTCAGCCACGACCTCGACATGATCTCCAGGATCTGCGACAGGGGAGTGGTGCTTTCCTCTGGCACGGTGCAGTTCGAAGGGCCGGCTGACGAAGCCGTGGCTTGGCTGCGCGAACACTGACCCCTACGTGAGCTAAAGCCTCCGGAGTCCAAAAGGCCGTTATGCCCCTGTCAACACAGAGGCACAACGGCCTTTTGTTGTTGTTCCTTCCCCTTCCGGAAGGGAAAGCGGACTAAAACCATGCATACGAGAAGAGCGTCCATCCCTTTGGGGTGGACGCTCTTTTCGTAGCTGCAGCCGTTGAGGGGCCTACACAGTGACCTTTTCGGCTTGTTCCTGCACTAGCTGGCCGGCAGACTTCCCGCGGCGGTAGCGCCTTACGTAGTGGAACACGGTGAACAGCAGAATTCCGAACCACGCAGCGGCCTGTGCTGCCAGTCCCATGGTGAGTCCCGGCGTCGTGAAGGAGATGTCAACTGACTTGGCACCTGCGGGGAGGTCCACCATGATGACGCCGGCGGGTCCCTGGGTCAGTTTCTGTGTCTCGCCGTCGACCTTGACGGTGTAACCGGGCCAGGCGAGCCGCGCGAAAGTCAGCTTCCCCGCACTTCCGCTGCCTGACAACTCGACGTGTTCGTCGTTACCGTTACGGACTGCATCCTGGACGGTAATACCGTCCGATACCCACGAAACCGTGCCGGGGTGCGGCTGCGGGTTCTGGCGCTGCAGGATGGTCCTTGTTTCATCCGAGGCCACAATGGACCAACCCGGCGCAATGTCCAACTGGTCCGGGGCGATCAGGGTCTTCTGGACGGCGACGGTCTCTACCTGAAGAACGTCGGCCAGCGTCGCGTTGATCTCCGGTGATGCCTGCTTGAACAACTCCGTGTAGGCCAAGGGGCACGTTTCACCGCGGTAGTTCATGCACAAGGCATTGACGTACGTAGTGAAGCTGATTCCGCTGTAGCGGCCCATGCTGTTGTTGATGTCGGCATTGAGGATCTGGTTGCCGTAGAGGAGGCGCCCCTGCGTGAATTCCTCTCCAGTGATCTTCATGGTGTTGAAGATCTGGATGGTATTGCCCTTGTAGTTGCTGGTCGCCTCCCGCAGCGTGTCGGCGTCGACGGGGGAGCCGATGCCGGCCACTGCGTTGTTGGGTACGAACTGCCGGGACTGCATGCCCAAAGTGGCGATGGTGCCGATGACCATGACGGCGGCCAGGCCACGGTACCCGAACCGCTTCCAACCCAGGACAGCAAGCGCCACCAGGACCAAGGTCACTGCAAGCGTAAAGAACTGCCACTTGCCGCCCTCGGGCACCATGGACCAGGCGCGGTAGGTTCCGAAACCAAGGATCGCCACCGTGATCACCAGGCGCTGCTTCCAGGCGGTCGTTTTCAGGCCTGCCGAGGCAACAACAGCCACCAGGACAATGACACCGAGGTACACATACTCGATGAGACGGATGGGCCAGCGGAAGACCAGAACCTGGGAGGGAGCAAACGTCAGGAGGAAGTAAATTCCCGTGATGATGTAAATGCTGAAAATTTGGCGGGACCGGTTGCGGAAGCTCCGGAAGTCAAGCCAGGGAAGCAACGGCAGGACGAACCAGGCCAGGTAGCTCGATGGAACGTTGTCGATCGGGGCCCAGAAGTTGTTGATCCGCGGCCTCATGGAGGAGGTACTCATCGTCAACAGGGAAGACATGTCAGGCGAGAGGAACAGGTCGTTGAGAATCTCGCTCTGTTGCCTCACGGTAACCGCGGAGCTGAGGGGCAGGGGGAAGTAGACCAAGACGGCGGTCAAACCCACCAGCGCGCCTACGATGACGATCGGAATCAGGCGACGCCAGTGCCGCATCAGCATCAACTCGATGGCAACTGCAGCCAGGACGATGATGACGCCGATGGCACCGTAAGGATTGCCCGCGGTCATGGTCATGAAACCAAGGAGGAACGGCAGGAACGGTGAGGTGTTTCGACGCGCATAGCGGCGCACGGACCACCAGAAGACCGTAATCCAGGCAAACGCCATCAGGCCGCCCGGCCAACGGGCGGCCTCGTAGAAGAGGGTAAAGCCGCTGAACGGAATGGCTACGCCTGCGGCAAGGGCCAAAGGCCTGTTCGAGCCGTAATCCCGGGCGAGCATGAAGGTGCCAAAGGCCAGCAGGGCGATGAACTGGATGATGATGAAATAACTCGCCAGCGACAGGTTCTCGAAGTTGGAGACGATGACGGAGTTGACGATATTGACGGGATTGAAGATTCCGTAGCCCACCTCGGCAACAATGTTGCCGCCAACCCAGCCCCCGGGTTCCATCAAGGGGAACCGGCCGGAGCGGATCTCTTCACCCATGTGCCGCCACAGGGGAAGGAATGACTGCATCATGTCATCCCAGTAGTAGAACGTGGGATTGAACAGCCGCGGGATGATGGAGGAGATTGCCGCGATGACGGCGGTAACAATGCCCCAATGCCAATCGTGCTGCATGAGGTAGCGCCGTTTGGTGATCGGTTGGCGCTGGGCAGTGGCCCCGGAGGTTACTGCTGTCATGGTGGTACCTTGCTCCTTAGCAGGCGGCATACGTTTGGAAATAGGCCCGAAGAACGCCCGGGAATCGTGGAAACCCGGGCGCGCCAAAGACCCACAGCATCAGCTGGGCTCTGAGGAGGATTCTCCGGAGGGTTTGGAGGCTGACTGTTGGCGCCACCGGAAATGCACAAAAGCGATGCCAACGCAGAGCAGGTCTGCGACGGTGAACATGATCCGGGACAGCGCGGCAATTGCGGTTGCAGCACCGGCTGTCATCATGCCGGCCAACGCGAGGATGAGGATGGCCTCACGGGCACCAACGCCGGCAGGAAGCAGGAATGCGAGCACACCCAAGGTCATTCCGAGCGCTAAGGCTCCGGTAAGGACGAGGAAAGTGGCCAGGTCCAAGGTTGCCTCGTGACCTACGAGGATCCACAAGTGCAGTCCGAAGCAGAGGTACATAAGAACGCCAAGAATGAAGGCCTTGACCATGGTGTTTGCCTGAATGCGCTCAGGCAGCGGGGGCCTGCGGAATACCTTGAGCACGAAGTTGACCAGGAAGGTCACGACGTTCGGGTTCATCGCCAGGATCACGACGGGCAGGATAACGTACAGCCACTGCAGATTGGGTTCGCGCTGCACGAGGATCGGCAGCGCTGAGGCTCCAACCACCAAGGCCGCGCCGATGGTGATGCCCGTGCTCACCAAGGAGGCCACGAAGACCTGGGCCCTCGCAATGCCGTTCTTGCGGCCGAGCTCCATCTGGAGGACGAACGCCCAGACGGAACCGGGAAGGTACTTGCCGATCTGACCGACGAGGTAGATCTGGTTGAGGACCAAGCCCTGTGGTTCGATATCCACGGCCCTGAGCAAGCTGGCCATGACGACCCGCCACATATACATGCCCAGAAGAACACCCGGAATGAGGGCAAGCAGGGAAAGCAGCACCTGCCACCATTGCAGTGCGAAGACCGTAGCCTGAACCTGGGGCCATTGGACTGCGATGAAGTAGACGGCGGCGGCAAAGACGATAACCACAAGCGCACGCCGGGCAAAATCCACCAGCTTGGCTTTGGTGGTCTTCGTGGGCGGCTGTTCCAGGTTCACGTCGTTCTCGTTCGACGGTGTTTCTGCGATGGATCCCGTCATGGGGCGTGGGTCCCAGCGCTGGGAGCCGCTGCGAGTTCACTCTTCCTGCGGCGCATGGCCACCAGGCCTTTGAACATCTTGACGACGTCGGCCGTACGGATGGTGGTTTCGCCGGGTTCGTCGTCGGGGGCCAAGGTGACGGGTACTTCGACGATGTCGAAACCCTGCTTCTCGGCCGCGTAGACAACCTGGGTGCTGAAGAGGAAGCCGGGATCGTCGAAGCGATGCACCATGCTCCGCAACCAGCCGCCGTCGACGATCAGCGTGCCTTGGGAATCGCCAACCTTGGATCCAAGAATCACTTGCCGAAGCGTCTTGAAGCCGAAAGTGGTCAGTCCCCGCAGGGGGCTGCGCTGGATGTTCGAATTCTTGTGCGCTTTGGAACCAATCACCACATGCGGCTTGGGGGTGAGCTTTGCGTCTTCATCAAGATCATCGGTCCCGAAAGGGAGGTCGTCTGCCGTGAGGAGTACCCGTCGACCGGAACTGGCTTCAATGCCTCTCCGGTACGCGTTTCCCATCCCTTTTTCGCTTTGGAGAACATGGAACGTTACGTTCGGAGTGTCCACCGCGTGCTCACGGGCAACCTGAAGTGTGTTGTCGGAAGATCCGTTCTCCACGATGATGATCTCGGAGCTGCCACTGGTTAGATAGCCGGAAAGGCGCGCCATGGTTGCCGCCAAAATCCGTTCTCCGTTATAGACCGGGATCACAACGGAGAGATCCGGTTGGCCTGCCTGGTCGAAAGTCAAGACTCTCCTCGGTAGTTCGTGCCGACGAATTCTTGACGCCAGCCGCAGCCCGCAACGCTGGCGTCACGAGGTCCTTGCAAACCCTCAGTCTAGTTCATTGCGGCAAACGTTCCGTGGAAGCACGGTGTGCCCACGGAACGCAGCCAACGAAAGGGGTGCACCGGATATTCTCCGATGCACCCCTCGAAACGGCAAGCTGGCGGTTCAGTCCACTAGGGGAGCGACGTGAATCCTTGCCATCCTGTTCCTACTTGTCCCCAAGCAAGCCACCCACCGGTGCCATTGCCTGGGTAGAGCCACAGATTGCCGTTGGCATCCCTGGCGAGGACATCGGGCTTGCCGTTGCCATTGAAGTCGCCTGGGCCAAGCAGGGCCGTCATGCCACCCCAGCCGCTGCCGATCTGGGAGCGGGTGCCCCAGCCACCGGTGCCATTGCCCGGGTACAGCCACAGGGCGCCGCCGGTATCCCGGGCAATCACGTCGGTCTTGCCATCGCCGTTGAAATCGCCGGTGCTGAAGATGGCATTCATGACGTTCCAGCCGGCCCCGACCTGCGTTGCCCCTGCGGTGAACTTGCCCAGGCCGTCTCCCTTGTAGAGCCACAGTACGCCTGAGGCGTCCCTCGCAAGAAGGTCGGATTTGCCGTCTCCGCTGAAGTCTCCGGGAGCGACGACGGCCGTCATTCCACTCCAACCACTTCCCACCGATACCGCCGGCTGCCAGCCGCCTGTTCCGTTGCCCTTGAAGAGCCACAGTTGTCCGGCAGCATCCCGGGCGAAGACATCGCTGCGTCCATCTCCGCTGAAGTCCCGTGTAGGAATGATGAGGTTGTAGTTGTTCCAGGAGGTACCCGTGTTGACCTTGCCCAGCCAACCGCCTGTCCCGTTGCCTGGGTAGAGCCACAGTGTTCCGGCGGAATCCCGGGCCAGGACGTCATTCTTGGCATCCGAGTTGTAGTCCTTCCAGGTGTTGGCGGGGGCCGGCGGCACGGTGTAGGTCTGCGAGGCGACCGCCGATTGGTTTCCTGCGGTGTCAACGGCAAAGTACTTCACCGTGGCGGTTGCCGTGGGCGTGATCGTCACCGTTGTGGTTCCAACCTGGCTGGAAACAGTCGGGGTGGAATTATCGGTGGTGTAGTAGATCTTTGCCCCGGCTTCTGTCGTCAGCGTGACGCTTTGTCCCAGGGTGATGTTGCCGCCCTGGGGGCTGGCAGTTACAGTCGGCGCAACGTTGTCCAGTACGTACACCTGCGTCTGTGGCGCAGAGGCATTGTTCGAAGTATCCACCGCAATGTACTTGAGCGTCTTGCTGCCCATTGCGATGGGAGCGGTGTACAGCGTGCTGGCCGTGGTGGGTGTGCTGCCATCTTCGGTGTAGTAGATCTTCGCGCCCGCTTCATTGGCCGTGAGCGTGATCTTGCTCGAGGGGCCGTAGGTGCCTGCAACGGGATCCGCCGTCACGGTTGGTGGTGTTGTGTCAGCGATGAAGACCGTGAAGTTCACGCCGGCCACCGTCGTGTTCCCCGCAGCGTCCCGGGCTTCAACTTCGAACCTGTTCGGACCGTTGGCGATGTCGGCGTAAACCTTGGGGGAGGTACATGCCGTGAAGGCATCTGTCCCCAGCCGGCAGCGGAACCCGGCCACGTCCGGTGCGGTCGAGGCGAACTGGAACTGGTATCCGGCACCCACTGTGGCGCCACTGGCCGGAGCCGTGATTGCCACCTGCGGAGCCGTCAGGTCCGCTGTCACGTTCAAGGAAGCAGCAGGGCCGACGTTACCGGCGGCATCCGTGCTCCTGATGCGCAGGGTGTGCGCACCTTCTGTGGTCAGCGTGAAGGTGTCACCAGGTACGCAGGCCTTGAAATCAGCGTCCGCCGTGGAATCAACCGAGCAACTCAGCGTGGTTCCGGCTTCGAAGGTCGCGCCGAGTACTGGTTTGCCGTTCACCACCTGTCCGCTGTTCGGTGCGGTGAAGACAGGCGCAGCAGGGGCCACGGTGTCCACGGTGAACGTCCGAGAAACGGGAACGCCTCCCGGAGCTGGCCGTACCGAGAAGGTCTGCGGTCCGTTGGCCAGTACAGCTGAGGTGTACGTGCCACTGGTGCAATCCGTCCAGGCTCCACCGACGGAGCATTCCAAAGCGCTGCCGCTCGGATCCGCGCTGACACCGAACGTTGGTGTGGTGTCGTTGGTGAAGGCGGGGTTAGGTGACTGCGCGCCACTTGCCAAGGTCGGCCCGGAGGTGATCTGGGCTATGACTCCGCCCAGGAGGCTCATCTTTCCTTGGCCGGTAGCCGGAGTCGCATTCAGTTGTCCGGGATCATCCAAGACCAGCAGCTGGCCGCCGCGCATGCCCAGGCCACTGATCTTGCTGAAGCCCAATGCCCAGGAGTTGTCGACAACCCCCGTATCGAGGTTCAGTCGTGACACCTTGTCCTTGCCGGCATCGGCCGCAGTGGTGCCGGTGCTCGTGCCTGTGTAGATGATGTGGGCGTCGTAGTCGTAGTAGATCGACGATGCGACGCCAACGTTGTAGGACGCCAGCGGCACGTAGTTGGTCATGTCGCCGTCGTCCGGGGCTGAAAAGGCCCGAAGCCCGGTGGTTTCCAGCACGTAGACGCTGACGTGACCGTTGCTGTCCCAGCCAGCGGCTACGAGGCCAAGGGCCTTCGTGGTGACCGAGGCGATGGTTTCGATGCTCGGGTGCTTGATGGTCGGATCAACGATCTTGATGATCGACCGCGCATTCGCAAATGAAAGGTAGATGTTGCCGTCGGGTCCGTCGCTGACGGCGTTCGGCCTGACATCTCCATCCAGGATGGAGAGTGTGCTGCTGTACTCGAAGCGGTTAAGGGAAGGGCTCCATTCGGCGCGGACCAAATGCGAGCTTCCCACCGAGGCGTCAGGAATGAACGCTATCTCGTCACCGCTGCCGATCTTGGCGGGTGTGGGATCGTAGATGGTGGCGACTCCGGGCACCTTTGCACCTTGCCCGGATCCGGGCAGGCTACCGCCCAGGCAGGTGTCCTTTTCCACGGTGCCGGGTTGCCCGTTGACTGGCTCGGACATACGGCAGAAGCCGGCCACACTGTCGGAGACCCATATTTTGCCGACGGGGTCCACCACCGTACCGGCAGCCTTGGTAAGGCCGGTGCCGACCACCTGACGCTGTTGGTCAGCGAAGGCCGGGGTGCTGGAAACGACGGCGGTCATTCCGGCAACGGCCAGAGCCGCTGCGGCCACGATTGTTGTCAGCTTCTTACCGCGGAGCAACCTGGGGGTGAAGATACGGGCTGCAGGCTGTTCCATCACGCCACTTCCTTCAGCCACTTGGTCAGGACTGCCGCCTGTGGTGCCATGGGAGCCAAAGTCAGGGCCCCTTTGACGATGGGCGGGCCGCCAAGACCGTAGAGGGCGGTACTGATGGTGGGGGGATTGCTGCGGGTGCATGCCTTGACTATCGCCAGGCAGATATCCGCCCGGTTGCCGGAGGCCCCGGCTTCAATAGCGACGTTGACGGCAGCGTTTTCCTCGGCTTCAAGGACCTGGGGCTGCGGACCGACGTAGGCGACGCGGACATCGGCGAATTTCTTGTACTGGGTGTTGGCCCAGACTTCCGGAAGGCTTGACAGCACTGCGAGCGAATTTCCATCCGCCCCGCGACAGTCAAATTTGTACCTTTTTACCGGTTCCGGTCTTTCGGGACGAGGAGTGTCGGCATCGCCGGCATTCGTTACGCCCAGCCGGAACGGCTCAACATTTTGCGTTACTTGGACAGAGCAGCCCGTAAGAACGAGACCGGCAAGGCCAAACTGGACGACAGCGCGTCTTGGCATATCCACCGAGGGATCCCCACTTCATTCGGATGCTCCCCAGCTCCGCATGCAGTTGGATGTTCGCCCCAGCCGTTGCCGGCTGCATTACTCCATCTTCTCCCATATTCCGCATTTGTCACTACTTAAGACGTCTTTTTCTGCAAGAAGAATTCCGGCTTGTCCTTCGACGGCGCCACCAGCCGCCTTTTGGCCACCATCCGGGCCTGTGACACTCCAGTTGCAGCCTTCCGGGGGCGTTTTCCGGAGATGAAACCTGCCGGCGGCCAGGCCGCCGTCGCCCACTGCATGCTGGCCGTCACCGGCGCGGGCCCCGGCAGCCCACAGGGCAATGATTTTTCCCTGGGGTGCTTTAGGGCAAAGCTGGCTGGCAGCCTGCAGGAGCTGGCGGCTGCTGCCGCCGAAGATTTGCGACGCCGAATCATCGCTGACCCGTGTACAGAGTCCCAACGCCGCCAAGTAGGACTCCAGACCCTGGGAGGGGTCCGTTCCGGGTGCGGCGATGGCGATGATCCTGGCTTCATCTTCCGTGGGCTCGTAGGGCTGTGGACCTTGGTAGCTGGCTGTACAAGAGTCCATGCGCACGTAGCCTGATGAGGCCCAGACCTCGGCCAGGCTCGAGTAAGTGGTGTCGGGCACTGCATTGAGGCTGGTACAGGAGTAGGAGAAGCGGCCCGAGTCATCCGGGTCCCCGGCACCCTGTCCGCTGCCCTCGCCAGGTTCGCTGCTTGGATCCGCTGGAGTTTCCGACGGCGGTGCGGACTGCGGCGGGGACGTCGAAGTGGTGGGGGATGAGGAGGTGGCGGAAGTCGTGGGTGTTGCTCCCGGCGCCGAGGAACAGCCCGAGGCAAGCAGCAGCACAGCTGCAGCTGCTGCTGAAAGGTAGTGAAAACGCATCAGGGCCTCCAGCTCCATGGTTCTCCGGAGCGGTCAGCCGGGTCAATGGAGTGCCCGGCGAATCGGGTATCGATACCGCTACGGTTTGTGCGGCAGGTGACGCAGGAGTAACGGAACGTTGAAGGCCTTGGCCGAGAGCCAAGGCCTTCAAAATCCCTGCGTGCCTAGGCGAGCATGGAATTCAGGGTGTTGATAATGGTGGCCTCCACGCCGCCTGTGCCACCCACGAAGTGGGCGATGTGGCCGTAGACGGTCATTGAGCCGCCAGCGATCCCGGGATAGTCCGGATCCCATCCACCCTCGTAACTTCCGCCCACCGAGTATGGTGGCAAGAACTGCGCGCTCGGCAGGTAGTAGCAAGACTCATTACCGTAGCCGCCCACGATGACGGCATTCGCTCCACCGTATTTCGAGCGGAAATAGGCTGCGTATCCACTGACCAGCTCACCGCCGACAATGCCGATTTTCAGTTGCGGGCTGCCGCCGAACTTCCAGACCTGGAAGGGACACGTTACGGTCGTTGCGTAGCTGCCGCTGTCGATCCGCCCGATCATGACCTGGGCGTGGCGTCCGTACCACGCAGGGTTGCCGTCGAGGTTCGGCAGACGTGAAGCGTAGGCCGCCCTGACCGCCGCAAGGTTTCCAGCGGTGGGCGTGATGTCCAGCGGTATCTGGATCTCTTTGTAGCTTGTCTGCAGCGGACTGCCGATGGTTCGACCAGGCGTCTGCATTGCGATCGACACGGCTGAACCAAGTTTGGTGGCATATTCATCGCGAAGGTCCCAGCTGGGCTCACCCATGGGATTCTGGTCGCCTGCCGCACCCTGGAGGAACAGGGCAAAGCAATTCGTATTGTTGTTTTC
This sequence comes from Paenarthrobacter sp. AB444, assembly GCF_028736865.1. Taxonomy (NCBI): domain Bacteria; kingdom Bacillati; phylum Actinomycetota; class Actinomycetes; order Micrococcales; family Micrococcaceae; genus Paenarthrobacter; species Paenarthrobacter sp. AB444. The sequence goes on from NZ_JAQZBY010000004.1 coordinate 22,986, forward strand.
GATGTAGTTGCAAGCCCCGGCGGGGAAGTCTCCGTCGAAGAGTGTGCGCATGCCGGCAGCCACAGGATGGCACGCGTAATTGAAAATCACGGCCCGCGCTTTGCCATTCGAGCGGCGCGCGACGATAACGGGGACCGTGTCTTCCAAGTACGGCAAGCCCGCCCTGTTGTAGGCGATGCTCGCCGTCGTGACCTTGTAGTCGAGAGTGACGGCGGTCTGGGCGTTATTGAGTGCCTTCTGGGCAGCGTCCACGAGGTCGTCCTCGAGGTGCTGGCTGTAGGTTTGCACCATCGACAAGTCAGATAGCCCGTAGCACATGAAGGGGTGAAGGGTGTCAACCACTACTGGCCCGTTATGCGTGTGGGTCGACTGGATCAGGATGTCACCGTTGGTCCAGTTGGCCAGCTGAAGGATCCTTGCCCTGGCGCTTTGATGGATTGAGCGCGGTAAAGCAAGAATGTCCACGCTCATGATGAGGTTCGGCGAGCCGTCCTCCCACAGTACGATCGCGCGGACCCACAGGGATTCGTAAGGTGCGCTGCTGGTGGCCTCGCGACCACCGTCGAGGGTCCCGTACCCCGCCATGTACGGATTGACATCGATGGACGGGGAAATGCTGACCTTGGCCGTAGAAACGGTAAACGCCATGAAAGATCACTCCTTGATTGTGCGCTCGTGGTGACCTTCGTTTGCCCCCAAACAAAGCCCGTTTCCCATTGCGCTGAACAGCCAAAACGTGAGACCACCTTCATTAGACCACGCAATGTTCGGATATGACGCCTATCCATTGCAGCGGACATCATTTGTTTCATTTCCGACGCTTTCCGGCGAAAAAACGGAAAGGGCCCGCACGCTCCATTCCGGAGTTTGCGGGCCCTTCCCGACAGGGCGTTCCGTGCTTTGGGCTACCTTGCTGCTGGGGAGAGGATTTTCAGGCCACCCCAGCCGGACCCGATCACGCTGGGCGAGCCCCATGTTCGGTTTTGCCCGACGGGGTAGTAGCGAAGTTCACCGCCGGTTGTTCTACCGATGATTCCGGTTGTGTTCGCTCCCGCAAATCCGCGGATGGCTCCGTAACTGTTGATGACATTCCATCCCGTCCCGACGGTTGACGGAGCTTCCGTGATGAAAGCCCCGTTTCCGTTGGATCGGTAGAGCATGAGGTTGCCCGTGGCATTTTTCGCCAGGAGATCGGCATTGGAGTCCTTATCGAAGTCCATTTGAACGATGTCCAGGCCTGACCAGCCCGTTCCGATTTGGGTACGGGTTCCCAAGGCACCGCCGGAGGGATTGCTGATCTGGAACAAACGGCCGGCCGGGTCATAACCCACGATTCCCGGTCGGGTATCGGACTTCTTCCACCGTCCTACCGTGAGGGTCCAGTCCTGCCAGCCTGTGCCGAGGCTGATGGGCCCGCCGAAGCCCCGGCCTTGCAGGCCCGGGTACAGGCTCAGCCTTCCATCGCTCCATTGCGCGAGGATGTCCAAAGCGCCATCGCCATTCCAGTCGGTGAGGAAACCGGCCTTCAACCCGGTCCATTGCGTACCGATGAGCTCAGGGGAGTTCAGGGAGCCCGACCCTGAACCCGCGTACCGATACAGGTTGCCGTCCTGCCGAATGGCCAGGACATCGGGCTCGTCAACGCCCAGGGTGCTCTCAACATTGACCGGGGCGCCGCCTATAAGCATGGCGTCATTCCACCCCAAGCCTGTCAGGAAGCGGTTGCCCCAGGAACCTCCCACGGCCGGGTAATAGTAGAGGTCGCCGTTGGCAGCCCGAGCCTGCAGCCCCTGTGAACCCGCACCGTTGAAGCCCGCGGAGGAGCTGACCGACGTCATGGCCGACCACCCGTTGCCAATGACCCGTGCTGGCTCTGAAACGAACGAGCCAAGCCCGTTGCTTCGATACAGCCGCATGGTTCCGTCGCCGGTCCTTGAGACCAGGTCCTGGCTGCCGTCGCCGTCGAAATCCAAAAGGTTGAACTGGTGCCCGCTGAAACCAGTGCCGATCTGGACGCCGCCACCCAGGGCGCCTCCAGAGGCATTTTGATACCGGTACAGGTTGCCGTCACCGTCCTGTCCAATGACACCGGGGAAGGCATCCCTTGAGTTCCACCATCCGGCAGCCAAGGACATTTCCTGCCAGCCGCTGCCCACTTGGATGGGTGTGCTGAAGCCGCCCGCGGAGTTACCCCGATAGACCTGAAGGGTTCCGTCCGACCATTGGGCCAGGATGTCCTGGACACCGTCCTGGTTCCAGTCGACAACATGGACGGAGAGGGCGTTGCCCCAGCCGGAGCCGATGGTGACCGGGCCGGATATTCGTCCTTGCCCGTCGGCGGGGAAGTTGTCGAGTCGTCCGGAGGGCATTGCCGCCAGCACATCCGCACCGGATCGGATCGAGGGATTCGAGGGGGCAGGTACGCCGCGTGCAAAGGTACGGAGTTCGTCGTAGGTGCCATTGAAGATGTTGGAGTCACCTTCGAAAGGACCGGTGCTGCTGTATTGCCACATGGAGTAGTCGTTCCAACTGGCCGGCAAGGATCCGGGCGAGTTGGTGGGATTGTTCCAGTAGGAGGCGATCCAGAGCGGGTAGCTTCCAAAGGTGCTGTTGCCCACGCAGGTGTTCCACCAGTCGGTGGTGCTGTAGATGACGGGGAATCTGCCGGTCAGTGCCTTGACGGTGTTGCCGAAGTCGGCTGCCCATTGACCCAGCTGGGCCTTGGACATGTCATAGCAGGTGTTGCCGAAGTAGAAGCCGTTGATGGTCCGTCCGGCATAGGGGTTGTATTCAATGTCCAGGACGGGCGGGAGGGTGTAGCCGTCTGCCGTCCAGCCGCCTCCGTTGGCCACGAAGTACCGGGCTTGGTCAGCCCCCGACGACCAGTTCGGGATGGCGAAGTGGTACGCGCCGCGGACCATGCCAACATTCCGGGACCCGTTGTACTGCTGGGCGTAGTTTTCGTTGAGGTAGTAGTTGCCTTCGGAGGCCTTGACGTAGGCCCACCTTGAGCCCTGGCTCCATTGGCTTGACCAGTCGACATTGCCCTGGTGCGCGCTGACGTCCTGGCCTTGGATCCCGATGGTGGGACGCCAATGGTCCGGATCGGCTGCCATCGGTACCAACGCCTGGACCGCACCACCGACGGATTTGGCGCGCGCAGGTGCAGCCGCATCCTTGCTTTGTTTGGCGGTGACGACCCTGGGCGAGCGCTGGCCCATTTCTGCACCGCCGGCCGGGATGGCAGCGCGCATCGCGGCCTTCATGGTTTCAGCATCCGGCGCATTGCCCGGCATCGCCTTGGGCTGTGCGGTCTGCGCTTCTGCTTTGCTGTCGGTGTCGGGCGCGGGCGTGGTCGCGCCGCCAGGAGAAAGTTCGACGCCGGTGATCGGCGCTTGCTGGTCAGGCAGCTTTCCGGGGGGAGGGCTGTTTTCTGCCGGAGACGAGGCGGGGCCGTTACCTGCTGGTTTGGGGCCCTGGGGTGATCCCGGTGACGGAGCTCCGGAAGCTGGTGCCGGTTGGGGGACCGGGGTCTGGGCCCAGGCAGGTGCTCCAAGGAAACTGCCTGCCGTAAGGGCGACGGCCAGCGCCAGCCCTACGCGCGCCAAGGGAATGCGTCCCGCCGGGACCATCAATTTATGTTTCATCATCACATCCGGCCCTGTACCGCGGCTCAGCGGTGCATGGTGTGGCTTAGGGACAAGCTTCGGGCGCCTGCGCGTGAGACCATAGGCCAGCTCCTAACGGGCTTTACCCTAACATCCTGAAACAGGAGTGACTAGTGGGATTGACGGTGCTGTTGTGACTGGCGATTCCAAGTTATCCACATACCGCGCCGACAGACTTGAGGCGGCCCCCTGGCTCACTTAGCGTAAATCACTCGAGATGCGCCTCTCGTTTACGCCATCATGACCATTGGGGAGAGCTGTGGATGCAGTAAGGATCGTCGAGGGAGAGGTCCGGGAACTGATCCGGCGCCGTGGCTTGGATCCCCTGGAACGGGCCGCGGACGTCCGCTCCCTGGTGGATGAGGCGGTCAGGGATTACGACGAGCGCGCGCTCCTTGCTCCGCTTCCTCCTTTGGGTCATCTTGAGACTGCCCGGCGCCTCATTTTTGATGCCGTCGCGGGCTTCGGGCCGCTGCAGCCGTTCCTTGATGACGATGCCATCGAAGAACTCTGGATCAACGCTCCCCATGAGGTCTATGTGGCCCGTAACGGCGAGTCCGAGCTAACCACCGTTAGTCTGAGCGAGCAGCAAGTCCGCGATCTGGTCGAGCGAATGCTGAAGACTTCCGGACGCCGGCTCGATTTGTCATCGCCCTTCGTTGATGCGGCGCTCCCGGACGGGTCAAGGCTCCACGTTGCCATCCCTGACATCACCAGGAGGCACTGGGCCGTGAACATCAGAAAGTTCACCGCCCGGGCAAGCAGGCTCGAGCACCTCGTTGAGCTTGGCAGCCTGTCACCCCAGGCGGCAAGATTTCTCGGTGCAGCCGTGGCAAGTGGACTCAACATTCTTGTTTCCGGGGCCACGCAGGCTGGCAAGACCACCATGCTCAATTGCCTTGGCGCCCACATTGGTTCGCGGGAACGCGTCATTACTGTTGAAGAGATCTTTGAACTGCAGCTTCCTTTGCGTGACGTGATCGGACTTCAATGCCGTCAACCGAACTTGGAAGGTGAAGGCGAGATCCCACTCCGCAGGCTGGTCAAGGAAGCCCTGCGGATGCGGCCGGACAGATTGATTGTTGGCGAAGTCCGCGAAGCCGAAAGCCTGGACATGCTGATTGCCTTGAACTCAGGCCTTCCGGGCATGTGCACCGTACACGCGAATTCGGCACATGACGCCGTCACCAAGATTTGCACCCTGCCCCTGCTGGCCGGGGCCAACATCGCCAGCGCCTTCGTCGTTCCCACTGTGGCCTCGTGTATCGACCTTGTGGTCCACTGTGGCCGGCATCCCTCGGGGCGAAGGCAAGTCACCGAAGTCCTTGCTTTGGGCAGGCGGGTGGAAAACGGGATCATCGAGTCCTCCACTGTGTTTGGGATGACGGCGGGCCAGCTTCAACCGAGACCAAATGCGATGCCGGCTGCCGAAAAATTCGCCCGCGCAGGCTTCGACGTCTCCGCCCTGCTCGAGGTGAACTGATGGCGCCGCTCTTGGGGATTCTAGGCGGCTTCGGGCTATTCCTTATCTGGTGGTCCACGTGGGAGCCGCCAGCTCCACGGCTTGGAAAAAACAAGCGGCATCGCTTGGAGCAGCTGCTTCTGTCGGCAGGGATGGAACGCGTGACAGGACCCGCACTGCTCCTGACGTGCGGAGGCTTTGGCCTGGCAGCAGCGATTGTTTTCTACGTCGCTACAGGATCTCCTGCAGTTTCGCTGTGCTTCGGATTGTTCGGATCCTGGGTGCCAGTGGGGATTGTTCGGTGGAGGGCGCGAAGGCGGCGCGCATCGCTGCGTTTGCTGTGGCCTGATGTCGTGGATCACCTGCGTTCAGCCATTCGTGCTGGCCTTTCTCTGCCCGAGGCCCTCATCCAGCTCGGTTCCAAGGGCCCGGAAGAGCTCAGATCGCTCTTCCTTGACTTTGGCTCCGACTACCGCGCTGGAGGGCACTTTGAGGAAGCCCTGGACAGGCTGAAAGCCCGGCTCGCAGATCCTGTTGCGGACCGCATCCTTGAAGCCCTGCGAATGACCCGCGAGGTGGGAGGATCTGACCTGGGCCGTATGTTGGGGACCTTATCGGACTTCCTCAGGGACAACGCCCGGACCCGCAGCGAACTGGAAGCCAGGCAATCGTGGACCGTCAATGCCGCCCGGTTGGCGGTGGCCGCACCGTGGATAGTACTGGTGATGATGGCCAGCCGACCGGAGGCGATGCTGGCCTATAACTCAGCGGCAGGTGCAATGGTGCTCCTGGGTGGCTTGCTGGTCTCGGTGCTCTGCTACTCATTAATGCTCCGCGTCGGTGCATTGCCTGATGATGAGCGAGTCCTTCGATGAGCACGTCATTGGCTTTGGCCGTATTTGAGGGAGTGCTGCTTGGAGCCGGGTTTTGGTTGATCCTGGTGCGTCTGCCGTTCATGCGCAGGGTGTCTTTTTCCGAGCGCATCAGCCCACAGTTGAAGGCCAGGAATCTCGAATCCCGCCTACTGGCATACCCGGAACAAGACCTCACCCCTTTTGGGCCGATGGAACGGATACTACGTCCCTTTTTCCGGGATGCCATGACCGCAATATCGCGCCTGAATTTCGGGACAGCGGCCGCCTCAAAGCGGCTTGCCCGTTCGGGTTCCACGAAATCAATCCTTGATTTCCGGGTTGAACAGATTCTCTGGGCCGGTGGCGGAGTGATCCTGGCATTGTTGGTCATCGCGGTCCGTGCCGCAGCCGGACAGTTCAGCCCCGTCCTTTCATTCGTGGCCGTGATCGGGGGTGCCCTCGGGGGCTACGTACTCCGCGATTTTGTACTCGGCCAGCGGATACGACGACGCGAAAGAAGACTGTTGTCGGAGTTCCCCAGCCTCGCGGAGCTCATGGCGCTGGCCGTGGCGGCCGGTGAAAGCGCGTTGGGGGCCATGGACCGGGTAAGCCGCAGCTCCCAGGGGGAGCTCTCCAGGGAGTTCAGTTTGATCCTCGCGGATGCCCGATCGGGAAGGCCACTTGCTGAGGCACTCCAGGCGTTTTCCGGTCGGGCAGAGTTGCCTCCGCTGGTCAGGTTTTTCGATGGCTTGGTGGTCGCTGTGGAGCGCGGGACTCCACTGGCCGACGTCCTACGGGCGCAGGCTGCCGATGTCCGGGATGCCGCGAAACGTGAATTGATGGAATCGGCGGGCCGGAAAGAAATAGCCATGATGGTGCCACTCGTTTTCGGCGTCCTGCCTCTCACGGTTTTATTCGCCGCGTTTCCTGCCATCGCGGCCCTGCAACTGAGCCTCTGAGCCGACGGCCGCACACGCGCCGGGGTGCTGCCCTTCAGTCCGCCCTGGCAACAAATGTCATTAGACCACCACCACGATTGGGGAAACCATGAAAATCATCGCAAGCACGTCGTCCATTGCGTCCACAGCATCAGTCCGGACTCTCTCGGCCCGGAACCGACTCATGAGCGTTGTCCTTCGGGCAGTCCCTGGCCTTGCGGAACGAGAGCGTGGAGACGTGCCTGGATGGGTCATGATCACCCTCATGTCCGCGGCGCTGGTTGCCGGCCTTCTCGCCCTGGCTACGCCTGCTTTGAATGACATGTTCACTCAGGCCATGGCAAAGGTGGGCAAGTAATTCGTGCGTTGGGGCGGCAGGACCGGTGCGCCGCAGAACGGGGGTCGGCTGTGGTCGATTTCGTGCTGGTCGGAGCACTGCTGACCGTGTTTTGCATGTCAGTTATCCAGCTCATGCTGATACTCCATGTCCGCAATACGCTCATAGACGCCGCAGCGTCGGGAGCGCGCTACGGCGCACTGGCCGACCGGTCACCCTCGGATGCCGAAGCCCGAACAGTCGAGCTGATCACATCTGCGTTGAACGCAGGATACGCGCAGGATGTCACCACCCAAGAAGTGGACATCGAGGGCATCCGCACGCTGGAGATTTCGGTGAGGGCACCGATGCCGGTTCTGGGGCTGCTGGGACCTGGCGGATTGATGGAGGTGCGCGGACATGCTGCGCTTCCTGGCTGAACGCGCAGGGGTTGCCGGGCGGGGACTCCGGCAAAGGGCACGCCATGCGCTGTGCTTGGCCGAAATGTCGTCCGATAGCAACCCTGGTTCCCGGAGCCTCGAAAGACAACGGGGGAGTGCGGTCGTCGAGTTCACCTTCCTGGCCATCCTGCTGATGGTGCCACTGGTCTACTTCGTCGTGACCATCGGGCAAATCCAGGGGGCATCGTTTGGCGTGGTCGGGGCGGCAGACCAAGCGGCAAAGGTTTTCGTCAGCCAGGCGGATCCGGCACGGGCCAAGCTTGCGGCTGAGCAGTCAGTTGTGGTGGCCTTGGCTGACTACGGACACACGGCCGAACAGGCAACGGTGGAGATTGCCTGCGATCAGGAAGACTGCCTCGCGGCCGGGGCGAGCGTAACCGTAACGGTTCGCTTGGACGTACCTCTTCCGATGGTTCCGTTCGGGGACAAACTGCATCTGGACGCCAGCAGATTGAGCTCCTCCGCCACCCAAATCGTGGGACGATTCCAGTGAGCAGCGCAGGCGCAGGCCAAACCTCGGGTTTTGCCCCCACGGCCAGTCCCGGCAACGCAGTCCGGACGGGGCGCCGGCTCCGGGACCCAAGCCGACTCCGGGCCCCAAGCCGACTCCGGGACTCAAGCAGGCCCGGCGACGACGGACAAATCACCGTGCTCATTCTTGGATACGTGCTGTTGGCCCTCCTTCTGGCCACCGTGGTGATGGCGGCGTCCGCAATGTATCTGGAGCACAAGAAGCTCCTGTCGCTGGCCGACGGTGCCGCGCTCGCGGCAGCGGACTCGTACCTGGTGGAGGACCTTCAGGGCGGGAACGTGCCTGCCGTATCACTGGCCGATGACCGGGTATTGGCCACGGCGGAGTCTTATCTGAACAAGAGCAAAGCCTTTGCCGCGCATGACCAATTGGTGGTAGCGCAGGGAACCGGGAGCGAACCCGGGGGCACCGCCGTTGTGGTCCTCAGGGCTGTGGCCCATCCGCCGTTGGTCAGCTTCCTGGTTCCCGATGGGATTGTCATTGAGGCGAAGGCAACTGCGCGCTCTAGGCTGACGCAGTGATCAGTGGTTAAACGCAGTAATGATGGGTTGTTCGGATGGGCAACCGCCAGAGCAGCCCGGCCGATAGCGTACGCTGGGATAACCATGGCTGAAATAGATTTTCCCGCAGAAATCCGCGCCCTTCGAGCAACGTACAGCTCCATCGAGAACGTCACCGACGTTGATGCCCTCAAAGCTGAAATCGCCGAACTGAGCGAGCAAGCCGGAGCCCCGGATCTCTGGGACGACCCCGCTTCAGCGCAGGTAGTGACCTCCCGCCTGTCCCACCGGCAGTCGGAAGTCGAACGCCTGGAAAAGCTTGAGGCCAGGATCGACGATCTCGAAGTCTTGGTCGAACTGGGCCAGGACGAGGGCGATGAAGCATCCCTGGCTGAAGCTGCCAAGGAGCTGGAATCCATCCGCAAGGCCCTGGCTGAACTTGAAGTTGTTACCTTGCTCTCGGGGGAGTACGACGAGCGTGAGGCCGTCGTGACCATCCGGGCCGGAGCAGGCGGCGTGGACGCAGCCGACTTCGCCGAGATGCTGATGCGGATGTATCTGCGATGGGCCGAACGCCACGGCTACCCCACCACGGTGATGGACACCTCCTACGCTGAAGAAGCAGGCCTGAAATCGGCCACCTTCGAGGTCAAGGCACCGTACGCCTTCGGCACCCTCAGCGTGGAGGCCGGCACCCATCGCTTGGTACGCATCAGTCCCTTCGACAACCAGGGCCGGCGGCAGACCTCCTTTGCAGCAGTCGAGGTCATCCCGCTGATCGAGCAGACCGATTCCATTGAAATCCCCGACAACGAGATCCGCGTCGACGTTTTCCGCTCGTCCGGTCCGGGCGGGCAGTCGGTCAACACCACTGACTCCGCAGTACGGTTGACCCACATTCCCACGGGCATCGTGGTCTCCATGCAGAACGAAAAGTCGCAGCTCCAAAACCGTGCGGCGGCCATGCGGGTGCTGCAGTCCCGGTTGCTGTTGCTTAAGAAGGAACAGCAGGACGCCGAGAAGAAAGCCTTGGCCGGAGATGTCAAGGCATCGTGGGGCGACCAGATGCGTTCCTACGTCCTGAACCCCTACCAGATGGTCAAGGACCTGCGGACCGAACACGAAGTGGGCAACACGTCAGCTGTGCTCGACGGCGACATCGATGACTTCATCGATGCCGGTATCCGCTGGCGGACAGGTAACCGCAACGCCGCAGCCAGCTCCTAAGCAGGCAGCTGCCAGCGGCCTTCCAGGCTCCTCGTTTATTCGGCGACACGCCCCCTAAAGCCGCAGGATGCGGGCACGCCCGTGCGTATAGTCGAATGGCCGGTGCTCTCACTTCCCCCATCGAAAGCCCGCGCACCGGCTGTTGGACTGGGCGACTAATGTCATGTCCGGCGGGGTACTAAGGGCCATGATCAGATTTGAGAATGTCACCAAGGTCTACGAGCAGAATGCCCGACCGGCGCTCGATTCTGTCAGCCTTGAGATCAACCGCGGCGAATTCACCTTCCTTGTGGGCGCCTCGGGCTCAGGCAAATCCACTTTCCTACGGTTGATCCTCAAGGAAGACAAAGCCTCAGCTGGGTCTGTCTACGTCGCCGGCCAGAATGTTGCCAACATTTCGAGCTGGCGTGTTCCCAAGCTGCGTCGCGGCATCGGTGTCGTGTTCCAGGATTTCCGCCTGCTGCCGCAAAAGAATGTTTTCGCCAACGTTGCCTTCGCCATGCAGGTCATCGGCAAGAGCCGTTCCATCATCCGCGAAACCGTCCCCGAGGTATTAAAGACCGTTGGCCTTGAAGGCAAGGAACGGCGCATGCCGCACGAACTCTCAGGCGGTGAGCAGCAGCGTGTGGCGATCGCGCGCGCCGTCGTAAACCGTCCTGGGATCCTGCTTGCTGATGAACCCACCGGAAACCTCGACCCCATTACCTCGATGGGAATCATGGGCGTCCTGGACAAGATCAACCAAAACGGCACCACCGTGGTCATGGCTACCCACGACGACGACATCGTGAACGAAATGCGCCGCCGCGTGGTGGAACTGAAGAATGGAAAAGTCATTCGCGATGAGGCCAAGGCCCTGTACACGTCCATGATTCCGGTAGTAGGCGAGTCGCGCAGGCTCAAGGATGCCAGTGGCGAGGAACTCGACCGCGCTCAGGGGGCACAGCTGTGAGGCTCCTTTTCATTCTGGGGGAAATCGGCAGCGGGCTGCGCCGGAACCTGTCCATGGTGATTTCCGTGGTCCTGGTGACCTTTGTGTCCCTGACCTTCGTTGGTGCAGCGGGCATGCTGCAGATGCAGATCAACCAGATGAAGGGCTACTGGTACGACAAAGTCCAGGTAGCCGTGTTCCTCTGCAATGACGGCTCGACGGCGGTCGGTTGCGCCTCGGGGCCGGCGACGAAGGAGCAGCAGGACAACGTCCGGGCCATGCTGGAGTCACCTGCCGTGAAGCAGTACATCAATGATTTCCAGTTCGAGTCACAGGCCGAGGCCTACAAGCACTTCAAGGAGCAGTTCTCCAATTCTCCAATCGTTGATTCGGTGTCCGAGGACCAGTTGCCGGCCTCGTTCCGCATCAACATGAAGAACCCCGAGAAGTACCAGATCATCAGCGAAACATTCTCCTCCCAGCCCGGAGTGGAGACGGTCAGCGACCAGAGACAGGTCCTGGAGCGTATCTTCTCCTGGATGAACGGAGCCTCGGTGGCTGCGGTCGGTGTCGCCGCGGTGATGATTTTCTGTGCGGTGCTCCTTATCACCACCACCATCCGGCTGTCGGCCTTCAGCAGACGGCGGGAAACCGGAATCATGCGGCTCGTGGGAGCTTCGAAGACCGTGATCCAGCTGCCGTTCATCCTCGAAGGCGTCATTGCCGCCGTCGTGGGTGCGGTTTTGGCCTCTGTGACGTTGTGGCTGATGGCCCACTTCTGGCTCAACGGCGACCTCTCCAAGCAATTCCTGAACACCCCGTTCATCTCCTCCACCCAGGTCCTGGTGATTGCACCCGTGCTGATCGCACTTGGTGCCGGGCTGGCGGGGATCTCGTCGCTGTTGACACTCCGGAAATACCTGAAGGTATAGCCATGCCCTTGATCTCCGGACTTTCCACTGCTGCAATCGAAAAGGACTCCTGATGACCACGTTGGACCCCATTTCCCTGCGGAGGCGCATTGCCTCGGGCCAGGCACGGATGCTGGGTGCCGTCCTCGCCGTCGGGCTTGCCGTCAGTCTGCTGTCCGGAACGCCGACAGCCCATGCCGACAACCTGGATGACCAGCAAGCCGCACTGGAAGCGGAGGCAGCACGGGTGCAGGCGTCCTTGGAGTTTGTCGACGCCAACATAGCCAAAGCCGCAGGAGACCTCGTGATCTACCAGGGCCGCCTTCCGGGCGCCCAGCAAGCGCTGCTCGAGGCGCAGGGTCGCGTTGCAAGCGCCGTCAAGGAAGTCGAAGCCCTGGCCGCCCGCGTCGAGCTGGCCCAGCAGAACAAGGCCAAAATCACAGAGCAGTTGGAAAACGACAAGCAAAAGATCAGCGATACCAAGAAACTGATCGGACAGATCGCTTCCCAGGCCTACAAGTCCGGTGGCGTCCCCACCAACGTTGCCCTGTTGTTCGGCTCCAGCGAATCCGGAAATCTGACCGAGTCCATGGATCTGGCAGATCAGGCCATGCGGAGCCAAAACGCGGCCATGACCAAGCTGACCCAGCAAAATGCCACCAACGTGAACTCGCAAGCGAGACTCGTGGCAGTCGAGGAAGAAATCCAGGACCTGAAGGCCAAGGCTGACGCCGCGCTTGAACGGGAAAAATCGGCGAGGGACGAGGCCGCCAGTAAAAAGGCCGAAGTCGACAAGCTGATCGAGGACACGACGCGCCTGAATGGACAGCTGCAGGCAGCAAAGCCCGGGATTGAAGCAAACCTTGCGCGTGTCAAGGCAGAGCAGGACTCTGTTGCTGCGGAGATTGTGGAGCGTGACCGGAAGCTGCGCGAAGCATGGGAAGCAGAACAGCGCCGCCTCGCCGCGGAAGCAGAAGCCGCCGCCGCAGCAGCAGCCGCTGCCGCCGGCCGGCCGGCCCCTCCCGAAACGCCGTACGTCCCGCCTGCTGCCGGGTCGCCGTCGGCCTTTGGCCTGCGTCATCCTTTCGCCAGTTACGTTCCCATTACCTCCGGCTTCGGATGGCGTGCGACGCCGCCAGGAACCATCGATTTCTACGGCACCGGCGGTTACATGCACACAGGCATCGACTTCGGTGCCGCCTGTGGAACGCCTGTCTACGCCGCGGCGGCGGGCGAGGTCTTCAATTCAGGATGGAACTCGGCCGATGGAGGTGGGTGGCGCGTTAAGCTGTCCCACGGCGTCGTGCAGGGAAACTCGCTGACCACCATCTACTACCACAACAGCAGCATCGTGGTGGCGAACGGACAGAGGGTTGCGCAGGGCCAGCTCATTGCCTATTCCGGGAGCACCGGTAACTCCACAGGCTGCCACGCGCACTTCGAGACGTGGCTCAATGGCACAGCGGTGGATCCCATGACCCTCCTTTAAGGTCCGAAAATGCGCCTCCGCTGGCGTACACTGGTTCAAATCCGCATCTACTAAGGAGTTCTACCGTGCCCAAGGAAAGTGGCCGTAAGGTAGTGGCCACCAATCGGAAGGCCCGGCATAACTACCATGTCCTCGATACCTACGAGGCCGGCATCGCGTTGATGGGTACGGAGGTGAAATCCCTCCGTGAAGGCCATGCCTCCATGGTCGATGGCTTCTGCACCTTCTACAACGATGAGCTGTGGATGGAAGGCATCCACATTCCCGAATACAACCAGGGGAGCTGGACCAACCACGCCGCCCGCCGTCGTCGCAAGCTCCTGCTGCACCGCGAGGAACTGAACAAGATCTCGCACAAGATCCGTGAGTCGGGCTTTACTGTCGTGCCCCTCCAGCTGTACTTCCTGGACGGACGGGCCAAGGTGGAAATCGCCATCGCCCGAGGTAAGAAGGACTACGACAAGCGGCAGACGCTGCGTGAGCAGCAGGACAAGCGCGAATCCCTGCGAGAGCTGCGTGAGCGCAACCGGCGCTAAAAAGAAGCACGGCGCCAGTGGGAATGACAAGCCGGCTGAATGCGTTATGATTGGTAGTCCGACAGGGACCTACATGGTTCTTGCCGGGTTTGGTAACAAAATACGGGGATGATCGGTTTCGACGATGTTAGTCGCGACAGGTGAAGCGGGCCGAGGATGCAGAATTATCTCGTAAACGCTGTCTGCAAACCAATAAGTGCCGAATCTAAGCGCACTGACTTCGCTCTCGCTGCCTAAGCAGTAAGACAGTCCGTCAGCCCGGGGTTGCTATCGCCCCGGTTCCTGGCGTCATTTAGATAGCCACTGCTGTTTGCCTTCGTCATTGAGGTAAACGGGACTTTTAGATGACTGGGCCCGGATCAGCCACCTGTTCGCAGGATGGCTGGGGCCGAGAAAATCCGACGCGAACTGCGCCCGGAGAAGCCCTGACAACACGACATCGGACGGGGGTTCAATTCCCCCCATCTCCACCCTTGGCAAAGCCCCTGGATCCTCGCGGTCCAGGGGCTTTGTTGTGCTCCGGGCCAAGTGCCGCGATCCAGGCGTTCACCCACGGCGTAGCACGCACAGGACTACCGGCGCGGCGTCGTCCGTTGAAGTGGATAGGCGCTTCGCCGGGTGTGACGGCAGGCAGCGCTGGTCAGTCAGCGGGAGGCACAGGATGAGCATCGAGCCGGATTTCGCAATGGAGGAACCGGACGAGGGGCAGGCCCTCGACGACTACTCGCGGGTGGTGATCAGGGTGGCGGAGTCCGTAACGCCCCATGTTGCCGCCATCGAAATGATGAGTACGGGGCGCCGGGGCCAGGTCCGCGTCGGCAGCGGCTCCGCAGTGGTCTTCACCGCGGACGGGTACATGCTCACCAACGCCCACGTTGTTGCCGGACTCCAATCCGGCAGGGCTGTTTTCGCTGACGGCAAGCAGACGGATGTTGAACTTGTGGGGGCGGATCCCTTGTCCGACCTTGCCGTTGTACGTGGCCTCAAGTCCACCCCTCCACCGGCCCTGCTGGGCGATGCCGACACCCTGCGCGTGGGCCAACTGGTGATTGCAGTCGGGAATCCGTTGGGACTCGCCGGGTCAGTGACCGCCGGCGTAGTGAGCGGCTTGGGAAGGTCCATTCCCGTCCGGGCTGGCGAGCACAGGAGGGTCATCGAGGACGTCATCCAAACCGACGCGGCCCTCAACCCCGGGAACTCGGGAGGTGCGTTGGCGGACACCAAGGGCCGGATCGTGGGGATAAACACCGCTGTCGCGGGCTTGGGACTCGGCCTGGCCGTGCCCATCAATGCGACAACCCAACGCATCATCGGCTCGCTCTTGCGGGACGGCCGCGTCCGCCGGGCCTATCTGGGACTGGTGAGCACTCCTATCCCGCTCGACGCCAGCGCCGTGGTGAGGACAGGCCAAAAGGAAGGCTTGCGGGTGGTGGAGGTCATTGCCAATTCACCTGCCGAGAAGTCCGGGTTGCTGCCGGGCGACCTCGTGCTCCGGGCGCAGGGCCGGGCAGTGTCCAGCGCGGAAAGCCTCCAGAAGCTGCTCTTTGAGGGAGCCATCGGGCAACCTTTCCCGTTGACAGTGCTCCGGGATGGCAAGACCGTTCAGCTGACGGCTTTCCCTTCGGAAATGAGTCAGCAGTGACGGCAGCTCAGGCCTTGTCCTCCGGCACGTCCACGACCCCGACAAAGCGGCTGCCCACGCCGTCGTACTCACTCCGGACTTCACCAAGGAAAAGCTTGGGCAGCTCGTTGTTCCTGTGGGTTCGGCAGTAGACGAAAGAAAAGTCAGGCCACCACTTCTTGGGGCGGACAGCCTCGGTGTAACCGCACACCGTGCAGCTGAGGTGGACCCAGATGGGCCGCTTTCCGGTTCGGTTGGCGCGTGACTGCACCAGCCAGGCCGGAGGATTGTCCTGCAGCTGACGAAGATCGGCCTCGGAGAGGCGGGAGGGAATGCCGTGGCGCTGGGCCATTTCCATCGGAATATCAAGGGCCAAGGCGGCATCACGTCTGCTGATCACCATTCAACGATACGGGACGTGGCGGGCGTAGGCTGTGCTCATGACTGACGCTCCTGCCTTGCCCCCGAGTACCCCTCTGCAAAAACGGGTTCTCGTGGTGGCGATCGTTGCGTCCTTCATTGCCATCCTGGACGGTTTTGTGGTGAATCTCGCACTGCCGGCCATCGGCAGGGAACTGGGTGGCGGCCTAGTGATCCAGCAGTGGCTAGTTGACGCCTATCTGCTGACGCTGGGGGCGCTGATCCTGGTGGCGGGTTCCTTGTCCGACCATTTCGGCAGGGCACGGATCCTTGAGTGGGGCCTGGCAGGCTTTGCTGTGACATCCATGCTCTGCGGTTTGGCGTGGTCCGGCGAAATCCTGGTGGTTTCGAGGGCCCTGCAAGGGATTGCGGGCGCACTTCTGGTGCCAAGTTCGTTGGCGATGATCATTACCTCGTTCTCCGGCCCCGCACAGTCGAAGGCCATAGGCCAATGGTCGGGGTGGACCGGCGCAGCGGCAATCGTTGCTCCCCTGATCGGTGGCGCCGCCGTGGACCTTCTGTCCTGGCGTGTCATCTTCTTCATCAATGTGGTTCCGGCAGTGGCCATCTGGCCGGTGCTCGCGGGTCTTCGTTCATCAGACGCTGCCCGGGACAGGACCAAGCGGATCGACTACCTTGGCGCATTCCTGGCCATGGTCGGCCTGGGCGGACCGGTCTTCGCGTTCATTGAACAGGGTCGCCTGGGGTGGGGCAGCCCCCAAGTGTGGGTGCCCCTGGCACTGGGTGTGCTGGCGATGGTCCTGTTCTTGCTCCATGAAGGCCGCACCGCGGATCCCATGCTCCCGCTGGAGCTGTTCGCCATTAGGAATTTCGGCTGGGGGAACCTGGCAACGCTGGCCATTTACGCCGGGATCTCGCTGGGTTTCTTCGTCATGGGAATCTATCTGCAACAGGTCGGCGGACTGGGCGCCACGGTAGCTGGTGTTGCCTTGCTGCCGGGAACAGTCATTCTGATGGTCGGAGCGTCGTACTTCGGCGGTCTTGCCGGCAAATACGGTCCCCGCTGGTTCATGACGGCCGGACCGCTGCTGTGCGGTGTGGGCTTCCTGATGTCGCTGTCGGTGCAGGAGCCCCTCAACTACTGGACGCAGGTGCTGCCAGGCCAGATCGTCTTCGGCATTGGGCTGGCGACGCTGGTTGCACCGCTGACGGCAGCCATCCTTGGAGCCGTACCGCAGAGCGAAGCCGGGATCGGATCGGCGGTCAACAACGCCGTCGCCCGCATCGCGGGCTTGATCTCCATCGCCTTCGCGGGCGTGATCGTGGGGCCGGTGTTCACCAGGCAAGGGCTTTACAACGCTTTGGTGGCAACAGCGGTTCTGTTCCTGGCCGGGGCCGTCGCGTCCGCCGTCGGGATCCGCAACCCCTCAGCCCCGGCGGCAGCCGCCGCTGACAGTGAACCTGGTGCAGCGTCCGACGACGGCGGTGCAGCCGGGCAGCGCAGCTGACCATTGGTGCCGCTGACGTCAGCGGGCTGGAAGCACGCAGCCTGGATGGGGGCCTGCGCTCTGAACCCATAAAGCAGAGGCGACTTCATCGGCAAGATCAAATTCGCGTCCGTTCTGGCCGCTTCCGATCCTGACCACCAAAGCCCCGCCAAAGGGCTTGCGTCCCAAGACCTCCACGGGAGCGTCCAGCGGAATATCCTCAGCAGCCAGATACCTCAGGAGATCCGGGTTGTCGTCGCTGATGCGGGTGATGCGGCCCGAGTGACCTTGGTCGAGCTCGTTCATTCGGTAGGCATGCGGCAGCTCCACGGTGCCGTCAGCCGCGGGGATGGGATCACCATGCGGGTCGCGTTCGGGATGGCCGAGTTTCGCGGCCATGCGTTCGATGAAGGTATCGGACACCGCATGCTCCAGCATCTCGGCCTCGTCATGGACTTCGTCCCAGCTATAGCCGAGCTCTTCCACCAAATAGGTTTCGATGAGGCGGTGCCTTCGGACCATGGAAAGGGCAAGGCGCATGCCCTCCGGAGTCAGACGGATGGCGCTGTAGGGTTGGTGGTCAACCAGGCCCTGGTCCTTGAGCTTGCGCACCATTTCGGACACCGAGGAGTTGGCGACGCCAAGGCGCAGGGCGAGCTGCGAGGACGTGATCGGCTTGTCCTGCCACTCCGTATAGGAGTAAATGACCTTGACGTAGTCCTCGATCGAGGAGGAGGGCGTACTGGTCTTCACACTCCAAGCCTACCGTGGCAAGGCATCATGGACTTTATATGCCCGCCAGGTCTGCGTCAGGTAAGGCAGCTGCACCGTCTCGCCGGGGGCATGGCCGAGGTGCTCGTAAAGGTACCACTGCAGGTTGCCCATGACTTTGGCCCGTGTGGCTTCGTTGGCGCGCAGATAATAGCTCCGCGACTTGGTCAGCTCCATGATGTCTTCCGGTGACAACGGATCCTCCCACTCAGTGAGGTGGCGTTCCAACCCCTGGAATTCCGGGCCGATAACTGGCCGGAATCCCGGTTTGTGGACATCCCCGGCATGCATGATGCGCGAAAGTCGGTGGACCCAGGGAACCGAAGTGTCCAACTGGTTCCAGATCAGGCCCAAGACGCCGTGGGGGCGGAGGATTCGTGCGATTTCCGTGCTCGCTTTGAGCGGTTCGCACCAGTGCCAGGCCTGGGCAACGCTGACGACGTCGAATGCTGAGTCCGCCAGCCCTGTTGCCTCGGCCGTTCCCTCCGCTGCATGAACATCGGGATACGCCTTGCGCAGTTGCTCCAACATATCGGTGGAAGGATCGACGGCGGCAACCTCAAGTCCGCGTCCGGCCAAAAGGGCAGTGAACTTGCCCGTACCTGCGCCGAGATCTGCCGCGGTTGTTGACCCTTCGGGTACGAGCCAATCCACGGAGTCCTGCGGATATCCGGGCCGCACACGGTCGTAATGCTCGCCGCCGTCCTGGAAGCTCCTGCCTAGCTCGTGCCGACGGGAGGCATGGAGCTTCGGCCCACGGGGGCCGGCGGGGCCGGGTATGCCGGGAGTGCCTTCGGGTGTGCGCAGGGACACGCGGGACTCCTTCACGGGATAGCCAAAAAGGTACCCTACGAATTTACCCTCGGTCCGGGGTTCCCGCTTGGTCAGCCGTGCCTTCCGGCCGACCGTGACCCTTTAGTCCACAGTGCAAGGAGCTGCCCCTGCGGTTCCCGGGGTGTTGGGCGCCCACTCGGGGTAAGTGCGGTGGTCGTTGGCGGGAACCCAGCGGCCTTCGTCAACGACGTAGTCCCAGCCCAAGCCGTTGCGCTTGAGTTCCTGGATGCCGGCGAGCAACCTCGTGGCGTCCTCCAACCGGGAGCCGACGCCGAAGCTTGCCCGCAGGGATCCCGACGGCAGGCCCAGGCGCTTGAGCAAAGGGTGCGCGCAGAAACGGCCATCGCGGAGACCCACTCCGTGCTCGGCGGCCAGATACGCGGCGACCAGCCCGGCGTCGAATCCTTCGACGGAGAAGTTGACCACGCCGATGGTGTCCTCGGAGTCGCTGAAGATCCGGTGGACCGTTACGCCGTCGATGGCTTCCAGGCCCTCAACGAGGTAGCTGCGGATGCTGGCTTCGTGGGCGTGCCAGGCGTCCTCGTCCAGGCCAGCCAGGACCTGGGTGGCTCGGGCGAGTGTCGCCGCTCCGAGAACGTTGGGGGAGCCGCCCTCGTGCCGTGCCGGACCTGTGGCCCAGCTGACCGAATCCAGGCGGGCTTCGCGGACAGCACCGCCACCTGCCAGGTGGGGGACGCCGGCGTCGAGCCAGTCCGCGCGGCCCACAATGACTCCTGCGCCGAACGGAGCATAGAGCTTGTGTCCGGAAAATACGATGTAGTCCACGTCCGCCTCTGCGATGTTGACGCGGCGGTGCGGAGCGAGCTGTGCGGCATCCACGACGATCCTTGCGCCGTACTGGTGCGCGAGGGAGGCCAGCCGGGCAATCGGCAGGATCTCACCGGTAACGTTCGAGGCGCCGGTTACTGCGAGCAGGCTGATACCGCCCTGGGCCAGTTCGGCTTCAATCTTCTCGACGGTGCCGGCCAAGGTGGACTCCGCAACGACGCTGCGGTGCGGGACGCCCTGCCAGGGCAGGAGGTTCGCGTGATGCTCAATGTCCAGGTACAGGACCTCGCCAGCGAACTGGCCATTGAGGTGGGGCAGGCAGCCAGCCAGCAGGTTCAGTGAGTCCGTTGTGTTCCGGGTGAAGATCACGGAGTCATCGGCACGGCCGCCAACAAACTCACGGACGATGTTCCGCGAGTTCTCGTACACGGATGTACTGATCTGCGAGGCGAATCCGGCCCCGCGGTGGACGCTGGCGTAGTAGGGCAGGACCTCGTTGAGGTAGGCGGAAACAACCGTGAGTGCCGGAGCTGATGCGCCATAGTCAAGGTTGGCGTAGCGGACGTGGCCGCCCTGGATCAATGGAGCCTGCAGTTCCGCGCCGGTGACGGCGGCAAGCGGACGGGCTGCGGCAGCTGTGGGGGAGTCTTCGATGAAGGAAGAAACGATGTTTGAGTTGAACGTGGCAGTGCTCATGGGACCTCACTCAAGAGGGACCCCTCAGGGGATCCGCGCTTGCCGCATCCGTTCCGGACCGGCCGGGTCGTCACCCGGGGCACCCCACCGCGAATGGAGGGTTGCCGGCCAGCTAACCGGGGTTTAGCGCTGGCACTCGTGACCTGTAAAAAAGGCTAAGGCACGTCCGCGGAAGGGTCCAAAGCCGCGGAGTTTTGTTAAGCCGTTTGTTACGCGGGATTGAAAAGTCAGGGTTCCTGCGAATAAAAGACGGCGGTCGCCCCAAAACCGGGGCAACCGCCGTCGAAAATTCGATGGATCTCTATGTTCCAGGACTCAGGCCGGAGGCTGCAGGAGATCATCCAGTCCGGGGTTAAGGCGCTTCAGGACTTCCGAATGCAGGATGGAGTTTGTGGCAAGCGCATTGCCGCCGAACGGGCCGTCTTCCCCTTCCAGGGAGGTAAAGCGACCACCGGCTTCAGTGACAATCGGAACCAGGGCTGCCATGTCGTAGAGGTTCAATTCAGGTTCGCATGCGATGTCCACCGCGCCTTCGGCCACCATGCAGTAGGACCAGAAGTCACCGTAGGCGCGGGTGCGCCAGAGGTCCTCGGTGAGCCCCAGGAACTCGTCGAGGTTTCCACGTTCTTTCCAGCCGGACAGGCTCGAGTAGGACATGGAGGCGTCGGCCAGGCGGGAAACGTTGGAGACCTTCAGGCGGGTTGCCGATGCCAGGGACCGGCCCATGTAGGCGCCCATGTCCTTGGCTGCCCACCAGCGTTTGCCCAAGGCGGGAGCGCTGACGACGCCTACAACGGGTTCCCCTTCGTCGACGAGGGCGATCAGGGTTGCCCACACAGGAACGCCCCGGACAAAGTTCTTTGTGCCGTCAATGGGATCGATGATCCACCGTCGCGAGCCATGCCCGCTGCTGCCGAACTCTTCCCCCAGGACGGCGTCACGAGGACGTGAGCGCGACAATTGACCGCGGATGGCTTCCTCAGCGGCCTTGTCCGCATCCGTGACGGGAGTGAGGTCGGGCTTGGTCTCGATCTGCAGGTCCAGGGCCTTGAAGCGATCCATGGTCTGGGCATCGACGGAATCGGCGAGGACATGGGCCAGGCGCAGGTCGTCGTTGTAGGTGGAAGCGGGTTGGGTCATGCCACCAAACTATCCTGAAACGCGCGCGGCGGTGGGGACGTTAAGGCATATCCGTCAGTTAACGGTGCCCAGTTCTTTGGCTTCCTTGGCTTCCAGGCGGGGGTCCGCGCCCAGGAGCCGCCGCAGGGATGCCAGGCGCGCTACACCGGAGGGCCCGGCATGGCCGTCGTTGACCCACGCATCCAATCCGCAGTTCACAGCGGTTGCGTCATGCTTGCAGCCACGGTCGCACGTCTCAGTGCCGGGCTCCAAATCCGGGAACGAATGCAGTATCCGGTCAGGATCCACATGGGCCAGGCCGAACGAACGGATGCCGGGAGTGTCAATGATCCAACTTCCGGACGGTGCATCGGCCAACTTGAGGGCGAGAGCCGATGACGACGTGTGCCGGCCGCGGCCGGTTACGGCGTTCACGCCACCAGTGGCACGCTCAGCGCCGGTCAAGGCGTTGACCATGGTGGACTTACCCACGCCGGAGTGGCCCAGCATGACAGTCACTTTCCCACCCAGGTAGGACCGGAGCTGGGAGACGGCATCCCGGTCCAACCGCGCTGACAAGCCGTCATCTGAGCGGGCATCGATGCCGCTGGCCTCGGAGTCGGCAGTACGGCTGATGATCACGGGAAAGTCGAGGCTGAGATAGTTCGCCAGCAACTCCGTGGGATCCTTGACGTCGGCCTTGGTGATCAGCAGCAGGGGCTCAATACCGGCGTCGTATGCTGCCACGAGGGCGCGGTCGATGAATCCGGTGCGCGGTTCCGGATTGGCGGCCGCAACCACCACCACGAGCTGGTCGGCGTTGGCGACCACTACGCGTTCAATCGGATCTGTGTCGTCCGCGCTGCGGCGAAGCAGCGTCCTGCGTTCCTCCACCCGGACCAGGCGTGCCAGTGTGTCGGGTGATCCGGAGACATCGCCTACCAATGCCACGAAGTCGCCCGGAACAACGGGGTTCCGCCGAAGCTCACGGGCGCGGGCGGCGATGACGACGCGCTCATTGGCAGTGTCCTCATCCACGATCGCCCGGTAGCGTCCGCGGTCAACGGTGATGATGCGCCCGATGACGGCGTCGTCGTGGCTCGGGCGGTCCTTTGTCCTGGGCCTGGTTCCCTTTTTGTTCGGCCGGATCCGGACGTCGGATTCATCCCATGAACGTGCGTCGCGCCCCATGGTCAGTTGCTGTCCCCGTCCGGGGTGGCGGATTCGAGCATCCGCGTCCACATGTCGGGGAACTCGGGCATGGTTTTGGACGTGGTGGCTATGTCCTCCACCTGAACGCCTTCGACGGCAAGTCCGAGGATCGCCCCGGCAGTGGCCATCCGGTGATCGGCGTAGCTGTGGACCACCCCGCCATGAAGGGCCGCGGGGCGTATTACCAGGCCATCAGCGGTCTCTTCGGCGTTGCCGCCAAGCCGGTTGATCTCGGCAACCAACGCGGCGAGGCGATCCGTTTCATGTCCGCGCAAGTGGGCGATGCCCGTCAACCGCGAGGGGCCGTCTGCAAGTGCGCACAAGGCGGCGACCGTGGGTGCCAGCTCGCTGGTTTCGTCGAAGTCGGCGCCGTGGATGGATGCTCCGCCGGTCACCGTCAGGGTTCCCTCGTGCAGGCTGACCGTGGCCCCCATGGCTGCAAGGATGGTGCGCCACATGTCGCCCACCTGGGTGGTGCCTGCCGGCCAGTTCGGGACGCGGACTGTGCCGCCTGTTGCCAGCGCGGCAGCCAGGAACGGGCCGGCATTGGACAGGTCCTGCTCGATTCGCTGGTCGAAAGCCCTGATGGTGCCGGGGGAGACACGCCAGTGGTTGGGTACCGAGTCATCCACGGTCACCCCAACACTCCGCAGAACCTCAACGGTCATGGTGATGTGGTCGAGGCTGGGAACGGGTTTGCCCACATGCTCCAGGTGGAGTCCCTCCGTAAAGCGCGCACCGACCAACAACAAGGCGGAGACAAATTGGGAGGAGGCGCTGGCATCGATGACGAGGTGCCCGCCCCGCACCTCGCCGGTGCCTTCCACCGTGAAGGGAAGGGCCGACGGCGTCCTGCCGCCTTCCGCTGCCACCGGCACTCCCAAAGCAATCAATGCCTCGATGATGGTGCCCATCGGACGGTTGCGGGCATGTGGGTCGCCGTCGAAAATGGTAGCTCCGCTGCGCAGGGCAGCCAGCGGCGGCACGAACCTCATGACGGTCCCGGCCAAACCGCAGTCGATGGCGGTTTCCGCGCTGGAGGCTGTGGGATCCAGGGGAGTGATTTCCAGGTCGGGTCCGTAGTCGCCGTCACCGGGAACCTCTGTGACCGTAGCCCCCAACTGCCGAAGGGCCTGGATCATCAGCGCAGAATCGCGCGAATGCAGGGGAGCCCGGAGGCGCGAGGGACCATCCGCCAAAGCTGCCAACACGAGGAACCGGTTGGTCAGCGATTTTGAACCGGGGACAGTCACCGTGGCATTGACCGGCCCTTTGGCATAAGGGGCCGGCCACAGCGGAAGGTCGGCGGCTTTGCCTGTTGCGGTATTGGCGGAGGTGGTTCCTGTCATGCTTCCTTATGCTCCAACTGCGTTGTCTACGGCCTTGCGCACCGCTTTATCTGCCTTCTTGATCTGCTTGCCGGTCACCTTGCGGGCATCGGCTGCCAGGTGCTCTGCGCGCCAGGCAATGCTCGGCCGCCCTTCAGTGTCCACCGATGCCAGGAGCACGCCGCCGGTCAGCGAGATGTTCTTCAGGAGCTGGGCTTTCCGTGCGCTGCGGGCCTCTTTGGTGCTGATGTCCGCTGAGCGCCATTCGACGTAGGAGTTCAGGGCCGATGTCAACGCCAGGACCGTGGCAGCGAAACGGGAAAGCTTGCCGAGGCCGAGCAGGACGCCTGCGCCGAGCTGCGCACCGCCAAGAACACGGGCGAGAGTCTTCTCGTCGGTTCTGAAGGGCAGTGATTCCGAGGCACGTCGCAGGACAGGGGAGAGCTGCTTCGCGGTGTCGTCAGCGTTCTTGAGCTTGTCCAGGCCTGCCACGACGAAGCTGGACGCAAGCATGGGCCGTGCGAGAAAACGGATAAAAGACATGGTGTGCCTCCTGGGTGGCTTGCCACACTGTTCGATGATTGTTGTGTTCACGGGGTGCAGTCGGGTTCTAGTCTTGCACCTTTGCGGAATATTTACCCAGCAGCGACCGTTGTGAGTTTCAGGTGCGGTGAAGACCGGACTGCGGCACGTTGTTGCCGCTCGCTGAACGGAGTTGGTTTTTTGACTTTGGTGAAGGACCGCATGGTTCTGCCCGAGGCCGGGTATGGGGTGCAGCCGGATTCTCCCAAGCTGACAGTAGACTTGGCAACGATGAGCACCATTGAACCGGCCGCAGCGGCCATGTACGAAGCAGCCGAAGCGACGGACGACGACAACGGTTCGGAACAGGCCGCCGTCGATGTCGCAGCGGAAAGCCCTGAGCAGCGGCGCGAACGTTTTGAACGCGACGCCATGCAGTACGTGGACCAGCTGTATTCGGCCGCCATGCGGATGGCGCGGAACCCATCGGACGCGGAGGACCTCGTCCAGGAGGCCTACACCAAGGCATTTTCGGCGTTTCACCAGTACAAGCCCGGCACCAACCTCAAGGCCTGGCTTTACCGGATCCTGACCAACACCTACATCAACCTCTATCGGAAGCGGCAGCGTGAGCCGTTGCAGTCCAATTCGGACACGATCGAGGATTGGCAGCTGGCCAAGGCCGAATCGCATACATCGGCAGGCCTGCGATCAGCGGAAGCTGAGGCGCTTGACCATCTGCCGGATTCCGACGTCAAGAACGCGTTGCAAGCCATTCCTGAGGAGTTCAGGCTGGCTGTTTACTTCGCTGACGTCGAGGGATATGCCTACAAGCAAATCTCGGAGATTATGAATACCCCGATCGGCACTGTCATGTCGCGGTTGCACCGTGGCAGGAAGATGCTCCGGGACATGCTGGCGGACTACGCCGCCGACAGGGGCTTCAAGGCCCACACCGAAGATCAGGCCGCGGCCGGAAGCAACAATCAGGAGAAAGAGAAATGAGCGACTGCCAGGGATTG
Organism: Paenarthrobacter sp. AB444; assembly: GCF_028736865.1. NCBI lineage: Bacteria > Bacillati > Actinomycetota > Actinomycetes > Micrococcales > Micrococcaceae > Paenarthrobacter > Paenarthrobacter sp. AB444. The sequence goes on from NZ_JAQZBY010000004.1 coordinate 48,593, forward strand.
GGCGATTGCGACGATACGCGAATGCAGCGGATCTATGAGTACCTCGACGGTGCGTTGACCCGCGAGGACCTCACGGAGATCAAGCAGCACCTGGACACGTGTGAAGAGTGTGCCGAACAGTATGACCTTGAGTGCCTTATCCGCACTATGGTCAAGCGCTCGTGCACCGAATCTGCGCCTGAGAACCTCAAGAACTCCATTCTGGACAGGATTCATTCCATCAAGCCTGTTGATGCCTGATCCAGGCGCTGGTTCGAAAGCAGCCCCGCGTTAGGGGGCTTAACGCCAAGGGCCCCGGAAACCGCATGGTTTCCGGGGCCGTCGCTCTTAAGCCTTGACGCTAAGCCGCTGGCTTAGGTGTTGGGACGCTTGCCGTGGTTCGCGCCGCCGCGCTTACGGTCACGACGCTTACGTGCACGCTTGCTCATAGCTGGCCTCCTTCAATGATTGATACTCAATAGAGCTGCCCTCCAGTTTCGCACATCAGGGTGCCGCGCCGCGAACCGGTCAGCTGTTCAGTGAGTTCCGGATGGAGATACGTGCCTGGTCCAGCACTGCGCGCACGGTCTCCAATGCCACAGGGGTCAGGGGCTGGGATGCTCCGTGTTGTCGCAACTCCACGCGGATATCGTCCCGGAAGGCCTGCACCATCAATTCGGCTTCCTTCAGCATCCGCTGGCCCTCGGGTGTGTGGCCCGCCGTACGGCTCCTGGACGTGGCGGACGCGGCGCTGGCGCGGGCTGCTTCGGCTGTCGCGGCCAGATCGGCACGGAGGCCGCGCATGTTGCTGCGGATATCGGCCCGCAGGTTGTCCGCCAGCCGCCTGACCGAAGCCGAGATGGTGTCTTCCACATCCGCCAGTTCTTCCCTGCGGCTGTCCAATTCAGCGCGTCCGGCGGCGGTGATGGAGTACTTGGTGCGGCGGCCTTCGGCCTCTGTGGCAACGAGTCCTTCCTCTTCCAACTTTCCCAGGCGGGGATAGATGGTTCCTGCACTGGGGGAGTACGTCCCTCCGAAGCGATCGCCGAGGGCTTTGATCAGCTCATAGCCGTGCTTGGGGCCTGACTCCAACAGCGCAAGCAAGTAAAGCCGCAGGGCACCATGGGCGAACACGGGAGGCATCAGAGGCCCGCTTCCCCTGGCGAGTGCGGGCTGTTGCCCGCTGCTGGTGCCGATCCATGGATGATGTACGTTTTGCCGGACACCGTATTCGTGCGGACAAGCATGAGCCGCTCATCCGGTCCCACGATGGTGTGCACATTGCTTCCGGGTTGAGCGTACAGCTGGTCATCGATCACCACAGTTCCGCTTGCCGACTTCGCCACGATGTCCAGCCCCACATCGTGGGGGAGCCTGATGGTCAGGTCGCCCGAGACTGAATTGGCTCCAAGGTCGTTCGTGTAGTCCTGGAGATCGAAGCTGAGGTCGCCGCTGACCGTACTGGCGCGGACGTTCGTGAAGGTTCCCGACGCCGTGACCTCACCGGAAACGCTTTTGGCGGTCAGGACGCCGTCGTGGTTCCTGGCGATCACTTCGCCACTGACGGTGTTGACATGCAGTTCGCCGCTGGTGCCGTCCGCCATGACCGAACCTGACACCGTGTTGAGGCGGATACGGCCGCCGGTGCCGGAGACCATGCCGTCGCCGCTCACCGTTCCAGCTTCGACGTCGACGCCGGGTGGCAGCGCGATCCCGACCACCACTGAGTTGGTACTGGTGTTGTTGACGGTCCCCATCAGGTTGCGGAACCACCCTTGGGGGCCCTGCAGCTGATGCCGTACCTCCAGGCGGCCGTCCACCAGCGTTACCGTCAGGGGGTCGCCGGTGATCTCGCTGATTTCGATGCGCACAAAGGGTTCGTCGTGCGTCACGATGTCGAAGCGGCCTTTGACGATGCCCAGCTTCAGGGAGCGGACATTGTCCACTTCAATGGTTTGCGGGCCCGTCACGGTCCAAAGTTCCTCTGACATGATCCCTCCAAGTTGCGATATATCGCGTTGATAAATTCACGATATATCGCGTTTCCCCGGAAGGCAAGGGTTTCCGGGTCAGGATGAAGCGCGGTACAGCTTGCCGATGAGCCCGCGGGCGATCACCACGGCAGGATCCCGCCCGTCGGCCGCCGGCGCCAGGTTGGTCCAGACAATCAGCGTGACGCCGTTACTGGGGTCGCTGCCCATGAAGGTGTTGAATCCCGGCAGCTCGCCCGTATGGCCGTAGAGCTTCCCGAACTTCGCTATTCCCAGGCCATAGGAGGCGCCGTTGGGGTCGTCTGGTTTGGTAGGGAAGAAGGTCTCGAGGCGCTTTTTCTGCAGCTCGGCATCCAGAAGCTTTCCGTTGACCATAGCTTCGCCCAAGGTTTTCAAATCGGCGGCGGTGGAAATTCCCGAGCCGGCGGCCCATGCCCAGGAGGGGTTCACGTCAGTGACGTCGTTGGGCGCCAGTGCGCCCGATGCCGCTTCCTTCTGCATGTCCCCGGGAAGGGCAGGATCGGTCATTGTCAGTACGTTGTCGCCATAAAAGTAGCCCTTCGGGTGCGGTTCCGGGATGCTGTTGGACGAGATGTCGGGGAAGAGCGTGCCCTTCAAGCCAAGGGGCTCGAAGATGCGCTCCTTGAACAACTGTCCCAGGGGCTTTCCCTCGACCTTCTCGGCAACCAGGCCCAGAAGCACCGTATTCGTGTTGGAGTAGTGGAACCCTTGTCCGGGGGCAAAATACGGGGGATGGGCAAAGGCCAACGCGAGGAGTTCTTCGGGCTTCCACTGCCTTTGCGGCTGGTTGTCCAAGGCCGTGTTGAGCTCAAGGGTTTCGGTGTAGTTGAAGAGGCCGCTCCGCATGGTCATCATCTGTTCAAGGGTGATGGCGTCACCATTGGGGACATCACGACGATACTTGGACACCGGGTCGGTCAGGGCCAGCTTGCCCTCCTGGACCAATTGGAGGACCACTGTGGTGGTCCAGGTCTTGGTGACAGAACCGACGCGGATGTGGTCTTCAGCCGACACCGGACGATCGGAGCCGCGCACCCCTGTCCCGTAGGTCGAGGAGAGGTTCCCATCCGGCGTCTGCAAGAGGACGACGGCGCCGGGCACCATGACCTCTTTGGCGGCGCGTTCGAACTCCGTGCGCAACGTTCCGGCGTCGAACGGTTGCAGGGCAGCGCTTGCCGACGACGGCGAAGCGGTGCCACTGGAAGTTCCTGCCGGAGGAGCAGGAGGAGGGGAACTGCAGGAAACTGTGGTGAGGACGACGGCGAGGACTGCTGCTGCCAACGATGCTCTTACAGAAAGCTGCGCGTTCCGCGTCATGGCTACTCCGGTTGGGCGATGTTAAGCCACTGGAACCAGCCCCGGTGCAGTACCAGCCACGCAATCAATCCGTAGCCTGCCTGGCCCGGTGTTCCCCCATTGGCTGCGAGGTCCGTCCTCCACTGCTCATGATTGAGCAAGGGGGAGAAGGTGTCAACGTAATGATGGTTCCTGCGGGTCGTCACGTCCGCGAACGCCGTATTGAGTTCAGCGAGCCGCTTGTTGCGTGCAGGGTCAAGAGTAGGCGGCGGACCCACGACGAAAACCTCGACGCTGCTGTGGGAAGCGCCGTCAAGGATGTTCGCCAGGTTCAGGCGGCTGCGCGCCGTGGAGAGACCAAACTCAAGGTCCCGTCCGGACAGGCCTATCACCAAACGGTTCTCATGGGTGTCGCTGAAGCGCCGGCCGGCCTCGTCCTGCCAACGCGCTGCCAGGCCCTCGGTGCCTTCCATGGGACAAGGGAGCGCAAAGCTTTCCACCACGACGGAGTCCTGGGGCGTGCGGGCAAGGACCCGGCCGAGCCAGCCCAGGGCGCGGGGATCCCCCAGACCCGCAAGCAGTTCATCTCCAACAGCTGCGATGCGCAGCTTCCTGTCTTCCACGGTTACCTCTTCACACTCGTTACGGTCCTTGCACAATGTCCGGATCATCAGCCGGTTTCAGGACCGGGGTTCAGTCCCATTAAACAGAACTGCCCGGCCTGAGGCGTGTTTATCGCTCCTCAGGCCGGGCAGTTTCGTTTTACTTACGCTCGAATGCCTGCTTGATCAGGGCATCCTGTTCTGCGGCGTGGCGCTTCATGGAACCGGCGGCCGTGGAAGCCGATGCCGGACGCGACACCAGACGCAGCTTGCGGTCGAGTTCCGGTGCCAGGTTCAGGCCCATGAACGGCCACGGACCCTGGTTGGCGGGCTCGTCCTGTGCCCAGACGATCTCAGCGTTGGGGTACTTGGCGAGCTCTGCCTCGATCTCAGCCTTGGGCAGCGGGTAGAGCTGCTCCACGCGGATGATGGCGGTGGAGGTATCGCCGGACTTCTGGCGGTTGGACAGGAGGTCGTAGTACAAACGGCCCGAGACCAGGATGACCCGGTCCACGTTTGCCGGCTGGACTTCCGGATCTCCGATAACCGGCTTGAAGCCGCCCGTGGTGAAGTCTTCGACGGCGGATGCGGCACCCTTGAGGCGCAGCAACTGCTTGGGCGTGAAGATGATCAGCGGCTTGCGCGGACGGCTGTAGGCCTGGCGGCGCAGCAGGTGGAAGTGCGAAGCAGCAGTCGTCGGGTTGGCGACGATCATGTTGTCTTCGGCACACAGCTGCAGGAAACGCTCGATACGGGCAGAGGAGTGGTCCGGTCCCTGGCCTTCGTAGCCGTGAGGCAGCATCAAAACCAGCGAGGAGCGCTGGCCCCACTTCTGTTCGGCCGAGGAGATGAACTCATCGATGATCGTCTGGGCGCCGTTGACGAAGTCGCCGAATTGGGCTTCCCAGAGAACCAGGGCGTCAGGACGCTCCACGGAGTATCCGTATTCGAAGCCCATGGCCGCGTATTCCGAGAGCAGGGAGTCGTAGATCCACAGCTTTGCCTGGTTGTCGGAGAGGTTGCCCAGGGGCAGCCACTCATTGCCATTGGCGCGGTCGTGGAAGACGGCGTGGCGCTGGACGAAGGTACCGCGGCGGGAGTCCTGGCCAGCGAGGCGCACGGGTACGCCTTCCATGATCAGGGAACCAAAGGCCGCGATCTCGCCAAAGCCCCAGTCAATGCCGCCTTCGCGGGACATCTGCTCGCGCTTCTCCAGGAGCTGCTTGAGCTTGGAGTGGACGGTGAAGCCTTCCGGAATCTCCAAGTGGGCCTTGCCGATTCGGGCAAGGGTCTCGGCGGAGATGGCCGTGGAGGCGGGTGAGTTGGTACCGAAGTCGGCCTGCTGGGCGATGGGGCGCTCGATGTCCGAAACCGCAGCAGAGTCCGCAGTGATGATCGGGATGGGGGAGGTCTGCGCAGCGTGGGTCTCGGCGAAGACCCGCTCCAGGCGTTCCTGGTAGTCGCGGAGCAGCTGCTCGGCTTCCTCTTCGGTGATGTCGCCACGGCCGATGAGGGATTCGGTGTACAGCTTGCGAACGGAACGCTTCGCCTCGATGAGGTTGTACATCAGCGGCTGGGTCATCGAGGGGTCGTCGCCCTCGTTGTGGCCGCGGCGACGGTAGCAGACCATGTCGATGACGACGTCCTTGTGGAACCGCTGGCGGAACTCGTAGGCGAGCTGCGCGATGCGCACCACGGCTTCGGGGTCGTCGCCGTTCACGTGGAAGACCGGTGCCTGGATCATCTTGGCAACGTCCGTGGAGTACGTGGATGAACGCGAGGACGACGGTGCGGTGGTGAAGCCCACCTGGTTGTTCACGATCACGTGGATCGTGCCACCGGTGCGGTAGCCGCGCAGCTGGGAAAGGTTCAGGGTTTCCGCCACTACGCCCTGGCCGGCGAAGGCTGCGTCACCGTGGACCATGATCGGAAGCACGGGGAAGGATTCGCCCTGGTCGAGGCGGTCCTGCTTGGCGCGGACGATGCCCTCAAGGACGGAGTCCACTGCTTCGAGGTGCGACGGGTTGGCGGCCAGGTAGACCTTTGTCTGCTTGCCGTTGTCCGAGGTGAAGGTTCCCTCGGTGCCGAGGTGGTACTTGACGTCACCGGAGCCCTGGACGGAGCGCGGGTCCTGGGTGCCTTCGAACTCGCGGAACACCTGGGCGTAGGTCTTGCCCGCGATGTTGGTGAGCACGTTGAGGCGGCCACGGTGGGCCATGCCGATGGCGACTTCGTCGAGTCCGTCGTCGGCCGCATCCGAGATGATGGCGTCCAGCAGCGGGATCAACGATTCGCCGCCTTCGAGCGAGAAGCGCTTCTGGCCCACGAACTTGGTCTGCAGGAAGGTCTCGAAAGCTTCGGCTGCGTTGAGCTTGGAGACGATCCGCAGCTGCTCTTCGCGGCTCGGCTTGGAGTAGGGGTGCTCCAGCTGGTCCTGGAACCACTTGCGCTCTGCGGGCTCCTGGATGTGCATGTACTCAATGCCGGTGGTGCGGCAGTAAGCATCGCGCAGGACGCCGAGGATGTCACGGAACTTCAGCATCGGCTTGCCGCCGAAACCGCCGGTCGGCCACTCGCGGTCCAGGTCCCACAGTGTCAGGCCGTAGGTCAGGACATCGAGGTCCGGGTGCTTGCGCTGGACGTACTCCAGGGGATCGGTGTCCGCCATGAGGTGGCCGCGCACGCGGTAGGAGTGGATCAGCTGCTGGATGCGGGCAACCTTGTTGATCTCGTCAGCCGGATCCACCTGAAGGTCCGGGCTCCAGCGAACGGGCTCGTACGGAATGCGGAGGGCTTCGAAGATTTCGTCGTAGAAGTTCTGCGCACCGAGCAGCAGCTGGTGGACGAGCTTCAGGAACTCGCCGCTGCCTGCACCCTGGATGACGCGGTGGTCGTAGGTGGAGGTCAGCGTGAGGATCTTGCTGATGGCGTTCTGGGCGATGATCTTCTCGCTCGCGCCCTGGAACTCTGCCGGGTAGTCAAGGGCGCCGACGCCGATGATGGCGGCCTGGCCCTTGGACAGGCGTGGAACCGAGTGCACGGTACCGATGCCGCCGGGGTTCGTCAGCGAGACGGTGGTGCCTGCGTGGTCGTCAGCGGTCAGCTTGCCGTTGCGGGCGCGCTTGATGAGGTCCTCGTAGGTGTGCCAGAACTCGGCGAAGTCCATGGTTTCGGCCTTCTTGATGTTCGGAACCATCAGGAGGCGGGTGCCATCGGGCTTGGGCATGTCGATGGCGATGCCGAAGTTGACGTGCGCGGGCTGCACGGCGCTGGGCTTGCCGTCGATCTCGTCGTAGTAGACGTTCATCGACGGGAACTGGGACAGCGCGCGGACCACGGCGTAGCCGATGAGGTGCGTGAAGGAGACCTTGCCACCGCGGGCACGGGCAAGGTTCGAGTTGATGACAACACGGTTGTCGATGAGCAACTTGGCCGGCACGGCGCGGACGCTGGTAGCAGTGGGAACTTCCAGGCTGGTCACCATGTTGGTGGCGATGGCCTTGGCCGGACCGCGGAGGACGGAAACGACATCCTCTTCCGGTGCAGTGGGGGCCTTGTTGCTCTTGGGCAGCTGGGCAGGGATTGGCTGCGCAGTGCTGCCGGCGGCGGGCTTCTTTGCACCGTCCCGGGCAACTGTTGCAGGTTCTTTCTTCGCCGGAGCGGGAGCTGCCGGAGCCGCAGGGGCGGCGGCCGGTGCCGCTGCGGGGGCTGCCGGCGCCGGTGCCGGAGCCGCTGCAGCCGGAGCTACGACGGGAAGTACTTGGGTAGGGGGATTGGCAGCTGCTGGAGCTGCAGAGGTTCCGTTGGAAGAAGTGCCGTCAGCGGAAGCAAAGGATTCGAAGAGGGGCCACCACTTGGTGTCCACCGAGTTCTTGTCCTGCTGGTACCGCTCGTACAGTTCGTCAACGAGCCACTCGTTTCCGCCAAATTCCTCTGGTAGACGGTGGCTGGGCTGCTCTGGCACTTGAAATACGCCTCTTCCATGAGTGTTGTTTTCCCGCTGGCCAAAGTTGCTTTTCCGCAACGATGGGACAGGGTCCGGGTCCCGCGAACTCAGACCCCTGACAGTCTAGTTAGGATCGTTGGTTAACTGCCAATAGTGGTGACCTAAATCATGTCGCTGTCGACTCAGTGGGTTGGACCAGCTTTTCGTGTTGCGAATTAAATCGTTTCATGGGCAGGCCCGAGTAAGCGGACTGTAGACTGAAGTTCTTATGGACAGTAAATCTAGGTGCCGGCCTGGGAACTGTCGGGGGAGCCAACCTGGCAACTCCGCACAGCGTGCCCGTCGAGCCGGCAATACCCGTTCACATGCCCATCATGCGCCGGCGTTCACTGCCGGTGGTGCCGCGGACCATGCGTCCGCAGCACCCGACCAGCCTCCGCCGGGTAGAAACCCCGCGCTGAAGGCCTTGACCCCATTGCACGTGCCTGCCCTTGGAGGGATGCGCTAAGTGGAATGGTTTCTTCTCCTGGCCGGTTTTGCCCTGATTTTCGGGACCGGCTTCTTTGTCGCAGTTGAGTTTTCCTTGGTTGCCCTTGACCAGGCAAGTGTCCAGCGTGCTGTCGATAACGGCGACCACGCTGCGGCGCCCCTGCTGAAGTGCCTCAAGTCGCTCTCCACCCAACTCTCCAGCTGCCAGCTCGGCATCACACTGACCACGCTCTTGACGGGTTTCGTGATGGAGCCCTCCGTTGGCCAGCTGCTCCTGGGTCCGCTCGGATTGCTGGGTCTTCCCAGCGAGGTCATCCACTCTGTCGCGTTGATCGTGGCAATGGCCTTCGCCACCCTGCTGTCGATGCTGCTTGGCGAACTGGTCCCCAAGAACATGGCCATCGCCCTGGCCTTCCCTTTGGGGAAGCGGCTCGCGCGCCCGCAGCTGATGTTTACCGCCGTCTTCAAGCCGGCCATCATCGTGCTGAACGGATTCTCCAACAAGGTCCTGAATCTGTTCGGCCTTGAGGCCAAGGAGGAGATCTCGGGGGCACGTACGCCGGCCGAGCTCGCATCGTTGGTTCGTCGTTCGGCGGAGCTTGGCACGCTGGATGCGGGGACGGCGAATTTCGTGGCCCGGACCCTGAACTTCTCCGGGCGTACGGCAGCCGATGTCATGACGCCACGCATCCGCATGGAAACCATCGACGCCGACCAGCCTGTGACCGACATCCTCGACGCCGCACGGCGCACCGGCTATTCGCGGTTTCCGATCATCGGCGATTCCACCGATGACATCCGCGGCGTGGTGCACGTAAAGAAGGCTGTGGCCGTTCCGGCGGATCGTCGTGCCAATCTCCAAGCAGGTGCCATCATGACCGATATCCTGCAGGTCCCCGAGACCATCCACCTTGACGCCCTGCTCTCTGAACTGCGTGAGGGCAACCTGCAACTCGCCGTCGTGCTTGATGAATATGGCGGCACCGCCGGCATCGCCACCCTTGAGGACCTGGTGGAAGAGATTGTCGGAGAGGTCGCGGACGAGCACGACAAAGTGCGCCCCGGGGTGCTCCAAAGCGCCACCGGCGACTGGTACTTTCCGGGCCTGCTTCGGCCGGACGAAGTATCCGAGCAGATTCCGAACCTCACAGTTCCGGACGAGTCCGCCTATGAAACCGTGGGCGGCTACGTCATGAGCCAGCTGGGCCGGATCGCCAAGGTGGGCGACGTCGTGGAAACACCGGACGGGACCCTGACGGTCACCCGAATGGACGGTCGCAGGATCGACCGGATCTGCTTCCACCACATTGTCCGGGATGACGGGCAAAGCGATGCCGGATCCACCCAGCACGAGGCAGGTGCCGTATGAGTGACTGGGCAGGAATTGTCTGGCTTGTCATCCTCCTGATCGGCAATGCCTTCTTCGTGGGTGCGGAATTCGCCGTCATGTCGGCGCGCCGCAGCCAGATCGAGCCCTTGGCCGAGGCCGGCTCCAAACGCGCGCAGACAACCCTGCGCGCCATGGAAAATGTGTCTCTGATGCTGGCCTGCGCGCAATTGGGCATCACCGTCTGCTCCCTCCTGATCCTTCAGGTTGCCGAGCCCGCCATCCACCATCTCCTGGCCGAACCGCTGGAACTTGTCGGCGTGCCGGTTGAGTTGGCGGACGTCACCGCCTTCGTGATTGCGTTGCTGTTCGTCACGTTCCTGCACGTCACGTTCGGTGAGATGGTCCCCAAGAACATCTCGGTTTCTGTGGCGGACAAGGCGGCCCTTCTGCTGGCGCCACCGCTGATGTTCATCGCCCGTGTAGTCAACCCGGTCATTTGGAGCCTCAACTGGCTGGCGAACCACATCCTGAGGTTGATGAAAATCGAGCCGAAGGACGAAGTCTCTTCCTCCTTCACGCTCGAGGAAGTGCAGTCGATCGTCCAGGAGTCCACCCGGCACGGCCTGGTGGATGATGAGACCGGCCTGTTGAGCGGCGCACTGGAGTTCTCGGAGCACACGGCCTCCCACATCATGGTTCCGCTGGACAAGCTGGTGGTACTCAAGACGGCCTCGACGCCGGTGGACCTGGAGAAGGCAGTCAGCCGTACCGGCTTCTCCCGTTTCCCGATGGTGGACGACGACGGCGAACTCGCCGGATACCTCCACGTCAAGGACATCCTGTCCATCCCTGACGAGGGCCGCCGGCACCCCATTGCCGAAGGGCGCATCCGTTCGTTGGCCAACCTGTCTCCGGACGATGAAATCGAGCGGGCCATGTCCGTTATGCAGCGCACAGGTTCGCACCTGGCCCGGGTCGTCGGCGCGGGGGGTGACACCCAAGGTGTCCTGTTCCTTGAGGATGTCATTGAACAGCTGGTCGGCGAGATCCGCGATGCAACGCAGGCAACAGGCATCCGTCGCTTTGGTGCACAGGAAGCCTAGTTTCGACGACGGATAGCGGTTAAAGGGTGGGCAGCGCTGCCGGAGCGATGCCCACCCTTTCTCCTAAATAGGAATCATTCCTATTTAGGGCTACACTGGTTTCTGCCAGTAATTGTGTTTGATTCTCATTTTGAGTAGATCCGAGGTCTTCGTGCGTCGTTCCGCCGCCCGCCTGTCCGTAGCCGCTTCCGCAGGTATCGCAGCGCTCCTGCTTTCCTCCTGCGCCGGTAACGCCGGGGCCAACAGTCACTCATCTTCCGGGGCCATCGAGGTTGTCACTTCCACCAATGTGTATGGCGACATCGTCAAGGCCGTGGGCGGTGACAAGGTGAACGTCAGCGCCATCATCACCAAAACAAGCCAGGACCCGCACTCCTATGAGGCCAGTGCCCAAGACAAACTCGTGATCTCCAAGGCCAAGCTCGTGGTGGAAAACGGTGGGGGCTATGACGAGTTCCTGCACAAGATTGCCGACGAAACCAAGGTCGGCCACGACAACATGATCAGCGCAGTGGACCTTTCCGGGCTGGCTCCGGCAGAGGCAAGCCACAGCGAAGATGCACACTCCGAAGAAGGCCACAGCCACAGCCACGGCGACTTCAACGAGCACGTTTGGTACAACCTCGACGTCATGGGCAAGGTCGCCGACGCCGTGGCAAGCAAGCTCGGCAGCCTGGACGCGGCATCGGCCTCAACGTTCACCGGGAACGCCGATGCCTTCAAGGCAAAGCTCAAGGAGCTGACCGGCAAGCTGGACGCCGTGAAGGCAGCAAACGAGCATGCACCTGTGGCGATCACCGAGCCTGTTCCGCTGTACCTCCTGGAAGCTGCAGGCCTGGAGAACAAGACGCCCGAGGCCTACAGCGCCGCAGTTGAAGAGGGCTCTGACGTTCCGCCCGCCGTCATGAAGGAAACCACCGACCTTCTCAGCGCCGGTTCTGTCCGTTTCCTCGCCTACAACGAGCAGACCGCAGGCCCCCAGACGGAAACCGTCAAGCGTGCCGCCGAGTCTGCACAAGTGCCGGTCGTGAACTTTACTGAGACCCTGCCCGACGGCAAGGACTACATCCAATGGATGACCGATAACGTGGAGTCGGTTTCCTCCGCGCTGAAGAAGTAGCACTTTCCAGCTCCCACAAATGCGATGCAGGGCCCGGCCGGCGTCCTAAGATGTTCAGGATGGCTGTCGGGCCTTTTGCTTGCCGCCACCGAGGCCTGCCAACAACCACGCCGGATGCCCCGGGCCGGTATTGAACAAACTACGTTCCAGCAACGTACGGATAGAGGACAACTTTTGACACCCGTAGTGAGCCTCCGCGGAGCCAGTCTGCAGTTCGGCAAGAGGACACTCTGGAAGGACCTTGACCTCGACATCAACCCGGGCGAGTTCTTTGCCGTCCTGGGGCCGAACGGCAGCGGCAAGACCAGCTTCCTGAAGGTCCTCCTGGGGTTGCAGGAACTTCACGCGGGAACGGTCTCCCTGGCGGGGCATCCGGTGGAACGCGGCAGCAAGCAGATCGGTTACATTCCCCAGCAGAAGTCCTTCGCACCGGACACCCCCTTGCGTGCACGCGATTTGGTGGGCTTGGGTATGGACGGCCACCGCTGGGGGATGCGGCTCGCGTCCGGAAAAATCAATCAGCGCATCGACGAACTGCTCGAACTGGTAGGAGCCTCGGACTACGCCAAGGTACCGGTTGGCCAGCTTTCCGGAGGCGAACAGCAACGGCTAAGGGTGGCCCAGGCACTGGCCACCGAACCCCAGGTCCTGCTCTGCGACGAGCCGTTGCTGTCCCTGGATCTTCACCACCAACAGGGCGTCAGCTCCCTGATCAACAAACAATGCCACGAACGGAACAGCGCCGTGGTCTTCGTAACGCACGAGATCAATCCAGTCATCGAGTATGTGGACCGCGTGCTGTACCTGGCCGGTGGCCAGTTCCGGGTGGGAACCCCGCAGGAAGTCATGACCACGGAAGTTTTGTCCGAACTGTACAACAGCCATGTGGAGGTCATCCACACCAACGGAAGGATCGTCGTCGTCGGTCTTCCGGATGCCACCACGCACTTCCATGACGATGCCCACGCGACCGCCGGGGAGGAGCTCTAAGTGGACCTGGCCGAGATCCTGCAGACCATCTTCAACTTCGAGAACTACGGCGAATTGCTGGTCCTCGTCCAGAATTCGCTCTGGGCCGGCGCTGTCCTTGGATTGCTCGGCGGCCTGGTGGGCACGTTCGTGATGAAGCGTGACCTGGCCTTCGCGGTCCACGGGATCTCCGAACTGTCCTTTGCCGGAGCGGCCTTTGCGCTGCTGATCGGTGCCGATATCATCCTCGGCTCCCTGATCGGTTCGGTGGCGGCAGCGGTCCTGCTGGGCTTCATGGGAGTGCGGGCGCGGGACAAGAACTCGATCATCGGCGTCATCATGCCCTTCGGGCTGGGCCTGGGGATTCTCTTCCTGGCGCTCTACGAAGGCCGTGCAGCCAACAAATTCGGGCTGTTGACCGGCCAGATTGTCTCCGTGGACACCGTCCAGTTGCAGGCCCTGGCCGGAACCGCCGTAGTGGTGATGATTGCGTTGATCGCCATCTGGCGCCCCCTCAGCTTCGCCAGCGTGGATCCGGAGATGGCAGAAGCCCGCGGCGTTCCCGTGCGTGGCTTGGCGATCGGTTTCATGGTGCTTCTGGGCGTCAGTGTGGCCTTGTCCATCCAGATCGTTGGTGCGCTGTTGGTGCTGGCTTTGCTGATCACGCCGGCGGCAGCAGCCTTGCGGGTGACGACCTCGCCCAAACTGGTGGTCCTTTTGAGTGTTGGCTTCGCCCTGACCTCGACGGTGGGGGGCATCCTTCTCGCCCTCGGCAGCCGCATCCCGATCAGCCCCTACGTCACAACGTTGTCGTTCCTGATCTACGTGGTGTGCCGGATCATTGGCCGGATGCGGGTGAACCGTGGCTTGAACGGCCGCGTGACGCGGGACCAGCCTGCCCGGGCGCTTTAGAGCTTTCCTGCGGCCTTCTTGGCAGTGCACTCGGGGCACAAGCCAAAGATTTCCACCGTGTGGGCCACTTCCGTGAAGCCATGCTCCGAGGCAGTGCGGGCGGCCCAGGTCTCGACGGCGGGTGCTTCGACTTCCACGGCCTTGCCGCAGTTGCGGCACAGCAGGTGGTGGTGGTGCCCGGTGACGGCGCAACGCCGGTAGACGGCTTCGCCCTCGCCGTTGCGGAGGACGTCAATGAGGCCGTCGTCGGCCAGGGACTGCAGAATGCGGTAGCTGGTGGCCAAGGACACCGAGATGCCCTTGTTCTGCATCAGGCGATACAACTCCTGGGTGCTGACGAAGTCGTCCAATTCGTCCAAGGCGGCGCTGACGGCCAGGCGCTGCTTGGTGACGCGCTGCTCCTTGGCTCCGCCGGTGGCCGGAGCAGCCGGCCTGCTCGGGTCGGTCGCGGCGGAATTGGTGCCGTGTGGCATGGAAAGGCTCACTTCCGTGGGGATGCTGGCAAACTTCGATTTTACCAGTTGGCGATGCTTGGACACTGTCACGGGCGGCCCATAGGCTGTCCCCATGAAGCTCACCAAGTACACCCATGCCTGTGTCCGGTTGGAGAAGGATGGAAAGGTCCTGGTCATCGATCCCGGTACCTTCTCCGAATCGGAGGAGGCCCTGGAGGGAGCCAGCGCGGTGCTTGTCACCCACGAGCACAATGACCACATCGACCGGCCCGTAGTGTTGGCTGCCCTGCGAAGCAACAGTGCACTGGAAGTGTACGCACCGGCAGGTGTGGCCGCCGCGCTGAAAGAAGACAGTGACGTGGCCGCGCGCGTCCACTCTGTTGATCCCGGCTCAACTTTTGACGTGGCGGGTTTTGGCATCCGGACTTTCGGGGGACAGCACGCTGTGATCCACCCGCAGATTCCCGTCGTGGCGAACATCGGCTACCTGGTGGATGGGAACGTATTCCATCCCGGGGACTCGTTTGTCGTGCCGGATGGGATCAGCGTCAAGACGCTCCTGGTGCCCATTAATGCGCCATGGTCCAAGGTGGGGGAGGTAGTGGACTTCGTCATCTCCGTTCGCGCGCCCAGGGCCTTTCCGGTCCATGACGGACTGCTCAATGACCTGGGCCGCGGAATCGTGGAAGGCCACGTGACAAGGATCGGTGCCCGCTACGGTACGAGCTACAGCAAGCTGGCCCCGCGCGATTCGGTGGAGGTTTAGCCGGTCCACATTCCGGTGTCATGAAAGCGCTCCAGGACTTGCTCGTGCGGGACAGGGTCCAGGCCATGGGCAGCCAGCCAACCGGCGTCGTAATAGCTGCCCTCGTAACGGTCACCGGCGTCGCACATGAGCGAAACGATGCTGCCCTTGCGGCCCTCTGCCACCATCTGCGCCACCAGTTGCCAGACACCCCACAAATTGGTGCCTGTCGACGGCCCGGCGTGGAGGCCTGTGATTTTGCGGAGGTGGCGCATGGCCGCAACCGACGCGGCGTCGGGCACCTGGACCATGTGGTCGATCACGGCCGGCACGAAGCTTGGCTCCGAGCGGGGGCGGCCGATGCCCTCGATACGTGAGGGGAGCCCCGTAGCGGTTGCGGCCGTGCCGTCCCGCCACGCCGGGTAGAAGGCGGAGTTTTCCGGATCAACCACCGTCAGGCGGGTGGCGTATCGGTGATAACGAAGGTAGCGGCCAATGGTCGCGCTGGTTCCACCGGTCCCGGCGCCCACCACGATCCAATCCGGCACTGGGTGCTCTTCAAGGGCGAGCTGTTCAAAGATCGATTCGGCGATGTTGTTGTTCCCGCGCCAGTCCGTGGCCCGCTCAGCGTAGGTGAACTGGTCCATGTAGTGTCCGCCGCAGGTCCGGGCGGTTTCCTCGGCGACGGCGTAAACCTCCGAGGCATGGTCCACCAGCAAGCATGAGCCGCCAAAGTCCTCGATGAGGGCAATCTTCTCGGGGCTGGTGGTCTTGGTCATGACAGCGATGAACGGCAATCCGATCAGCCGCGCGAAATAGGCTTCCGAGACAGCGGTGCTGCCGCTGGAGGCTTCCACGATCGTGGTTCCCTCGGTGATCCATCCGTTCACCAGGCCGTACAGGAACAAGGACCTCGCCAGGCGGTGTTTCAGGCTGCCTGAGCGGTGCGTGGACTCGTCCTTCAGGTACAGCTGCACGTCCCAATGCGTCGGCAGCGGGACCGCGTAAAGGTGCGTGTCCGCCGAACGGTTGTTTTCGGCCTCGATGGTGCGGATGGCCTCGTTGGCCCAGGTCCTGTCCTGAATACACGAATTGCTCACCGGACAAGCCTAGGCTGGAAACGTGGTTCCGGCAGCACCGGCACCAGCCCCCTGACGAAGGAGAACGCATGGCCACCCTGATGACTGTCCCGGAACTGCACCAACGCCTCGACGCAGGGGAGAGGATCGTTCTCCTGGACGTCCGGTGGGTCCTTGGCCGCAATGACGGGCACGGGAACTACCTCGCGGCCCACCTGCCCGGTGCAGTGTTCGTTGACCTGCCAACGGAGCTTGCGGACCACGCCGTGCCAGGACGGGGGCGCCACCCGCTGCCCTCCCCGGAACGGTTCCAGGAAGCTGCGCGCCGGTGGGGCATCAACGACGGCGACACGATCGTCGCGTACGACGACAGCGGCAGCATGGCCGCAGCGCGCGCCTGGTGGATGCTTCGCAACGCGGGGGCAAAAGCCGTTTACCTGCTCGACGGCGGCCTGGCCGCCTGGCGTGCCGCCGGCTACCGGCTGGAGGCAGGCGAGGTGACCGCCGTCGTCGGCAACGTATCCCTGGGGGATGGCCGCATGCCGTCCATCACCGAGCAGGAAGCCTCGCACTGGAGCCGCCAGGGAATCCTGTTGGATGCCCGGGCAGGGGAGCGGTACAGGGGTGAGGTCGAACCCATCGATCCCAGGGCCGGCCACATCCCTGGTGCACTGAGCGCCCCGACAACTGGGAACGTAGCTTCGGACGGTACCTTCCTCCCGGCTGAGGAGTTACGACACCGTTTTGAATTCCTGGGCCTGGATGACAACTCCAACGTTGCCGTCTACTGCGGGTCAGGGGTAACGGCCGCCCATGAAATCGCAGCACTTGAGATTGCCGGTTTCAACGCTGCGTTGTTCCCGGGTTCCTTTTCGCAGTGGTCGAACAACGCAGCGAACGACGTCGCTGTGGGTGATGCGCCGTTCGAAGACGCTGCGGTAGGCCCAAGTGGCATGAGCCCTGCCGACGGGAGTAGCGTCGAAGCATGAATCCTGGACGCCCCGTGCCCCCACCCCTCGCGAAGACCATCACTTTGGACACCACCGAAGCTCCCGCCGGAGTGCTGGCGGCGGCGTATGGTGCCACCTCGCCGGACAGCGGCCTGGTGCCGTTGACAGTGGCGCGCCGCGAGCCCGGTGATGACGACGTGGAGATCGCCATCGAATTCTGCGGCTTGTGCCACTCGGATGTCCACGCGACCCGCGGAGAATGGCGGGTACCCCCGTATCCGCTGGTGCCCGGTCACGAGATTGTTGGCCACGTAACCCGTGTGGGAACCGCGGTGGAGGACTTCTCCGTGGGCGACCGCGTGGGGGTCGGATGCATGGTTGACTCGTGCCGCGAATGCGACAGCTGCCTCGAAGGCCTGGAGCAGTATTGCGAGCGTGGCAACGTCGGTACCTACGGCGCTGCCGATCCCCGCCATGCCGATGCCATCACCCAGGGCGGCTATTCGACGTCGGTAGTGGTGGACAAGCGCTTCGTGCTGCGGGTACCCGAATCGCTGGACCCGGCAGCAGCAGCACCACTCCTGTGCGCAGGCATCACCACCTATTCACCGTTGAGGTACTTCGACGTCGAAGAGGGCGACTCCGTAGGGGTGGTCGGATTGGGTGGGCTGGGGCACATGGCCGTCAAGATCGCCAAGGCCATGGGGGCCGAGGTCACGGTCTTCACTACTTCCGAGTCCAAATTCGATGCCGCCCGTGAACTCGGAGCGGACCACGTGGTGCTCTCCAAGGATGCCGACGCGATGGAAGCCGCCAACCGCAGCATCGACGTCATCATCGATACCGTCGCGGCCCCCCACGACCTCAACCCCTACTTCCGCACGCTCCGCCTCGATGGGGCGCTGTTCCAGCTTGGCCTTCCCGCCGAGGACATGCCTCCGGTCAGCCCGGGCCTGCTCATCCGCCGCCGCCTCGCCTACGCAGGCTCGTTGATTGGCGGGATCGAGGAGACGCAGGAAATGCTGGACTTCTGTGCCGAGCACGGGGTTGCAAGTGACATCGAAATCGTTGGGGCGGAACAGCTCAATGAGGCCTACGACCGCATGGTGGCCGGCGACGTGAAGTACCGTTTTGTGCTGGACACCGCAACACTTCAGGAACCAGCTGAAAGGGCAGACGCATGAGTACCTTGTTCACGAGGATCATCAACGGGGAGATTCCGGGCCGCTTCGTGTGGAAGGACGCAGAAGTAGTGGCGTTCCTGACCATCGCCCCGATCACCCAAGGCCATACCTTGGTGGTCCCGCGCGAGGAGGTCGACTCCTGGACACACGCTACCCCGGAGCTTCTGGCCAAAGTCATGGATGTCGCCCAAAGCATCGGCAAGGTCCAGGAAAAGTTGTTCTCGGCCAAGCGCGTGGGTGTCCTGATGGAAGGCTTCGAGGTTGACCACCTCCACGTGCATGTGTGGCCCGCCTATTCCACCGCGGATTTTGAGATCCACAATGTCGACCACAACCCGGACCCGGCCGTGATGGATGCGACTGCTGTGAAGCTGCGTGCGGCGTTGCGGGCGGCCGGACACGGCGAGGCCGTCCCGGAGGACTGATTTCCCTCCCAGTTAACCCGGCGGTGCTGTAAAGGCACCGCCGGGTTTTTTGTCTGCGGCCCTGGCTCGCTACGCGGGGGCGAGCGCCTGGTTCAGTGCCGTGCGTATCCGCTTCTCCGACACGGAGTAGGCCGTACCGAGCTCCACTGCGAAGAGACTGACACGCAGCTCCTCGATCATCCAGCGCACCCGGGTTAACTCAGCGCCTGCGCGACGTCCGGGGAGCAGCGCGGACACGGCGTCGTCATAGTCGTCCTCCAAGGCCTGGACGACGCCCATGTTGAGGCTGTCCCGCTGCACATTGCCCGGCAGCTTCTCCAAGCGCTTCTCCATGGCCTGCAGGTATCGCGGCAACTGGCTGAGCTGGGCGTAGCCCGTTTGTGCCACAAAACCCGGGAAGACCAGCTGCTCGAGTTGGCTCTTCATGTCGTTGAGGGCACTGATCAGCGGCAGGCTCGCGTTGGACTTGAGCGCCTTCTGGATGCGGCGGGTACTGGCCAAAATACGTTCGACGACGGCGGTCACCGTGAAGACGGTGTCGATCAGTTCTGCCCTGACTACTTCGTAGAGCGCATCGAAGGACTCGCGGTCCCAGGGCAGTTCCTGCGGAACCAGCTTGTCGATCGCAGCCAAGGCGCAGTCAGCAATGAGGGCGCTGACCGACCCGTGAGGATTCTGGCTGAAGGTCAGTTTTTCGGTGTTGCTCAGGTGTTCCAGCACGTAGCGGTCCGGGGATGGGATCCGCAAGGCCAACAACCGGATGACGCCACCGCGCATGGCGGCTTCCTGTTCGGCCTTGGTCTGGAATACCCGCAATGCCACGGACTTGCCCTCGTCGATCACAGCCGGGAATCCGGTGACTGAGTGGCCCTTGATGCTCCGGCTGACCTGGCGGTCCACGGTGCCGAAATCCCACTCCGTGATTCCGGTGCGTTCTGCCACACCGCCCTCCACCGACGCGGAGTTGCCGGAGGTCGGCGTCGATTGGCCGCCCGGCGCGACCACACCGTTCCCCCGCGAGGCGCGGGACGTCGTCGCGGGCGTAGCTCCCAGCGACTCGGCGATGGCGCGGCGGGTGGCCGGGGCAAGTTTTTCCTGCAATTGGGCCAGGTCCTTGCCCTCGTCCAGGACCTTGCCTTTGCTGTCCACCACTTGGAAACTGACACGCAAGTGGGGCGGCACTGCCTCCCAGTTCCACGAGCCAGGCGGAATGATGTGCCCGCGAAGCCGGCGCAGCACCAGCTCCAGGGAGGGCTCCAGCTCGTCGACCTCGGGATCGAAGCCGGCTTCCAGTGCTTCGGTGGCTTGCCTGGCGACGTCCGGCGCGGGCACAAAGTTCTTCCGGATCTGCTTGGGCAGCGACTTGATCAGGGCAGTGACAAGGTCCACCCGCTGGCCCGGAATCTGCCAGCGGAAGGGGGCGTCGTCCAGTTGGTTCAGGAAAAGCACCGGAACCTCTGCAGTCACCCCATCGGAAGGATTCGGAGCAGAACCCGGCGCCACGGGGTGGAACTCATAGCTCAGGGGCAGCTCAAAGCCCTTGTGAACCCAGGTCTTCGGATAGGCGGAGTCGTCCAGGGCTTCGGCGTCTTCGCTCATCAGCAACGACTGGTCGAAGTCCAACAGATGAGGATCGGACTGGCGCGCGTCCTTCCACCACTTGTCGAAATGCCTTTCGGAGACCACATCCTTGCCGACGCGGGCATCGTAAAACTCGAACAGGGTCTGGTCGTCCACCAGGATGTCCCGTCGGCGCATGCGCGTTTCGAGTTCCTCTATCTCCTGCAGCAAGGCCCGGTTGCGATGGAAGAACTTATGGTGTGTCCTCCACTCACCCTCCACCAAGGCATGGCGGATGAACAGCTCACGCGAGAGCTCGGGATCGATGCGGCCGTAGTTCACCCGACGGTTCGGAATGATGGGAACGCCGTACAGCGTGACTTTTTCATGGGCAAGCACTGCGCCCTGGCGTGATGACCAGTGAGGTTCACTGTAGCTGCGCTTCACCAGCTCAGGGGCGACTTGCTCGGCCCACAGGGGATCGAACTTCGCGGCAACACGAGCCCAAAGCCTGCTGGTCTCCACCAATTCCGCGGCCATGACGTACGTGGGCGACTTCTTGAACAACGCCGAACCAGGGAAGATCGCAAACCGGCTTCCGCGGGCACCCGCGTATTCGCGCTTGCGCTCGTCCAGCAGTCCAATGTGGCTGAGCAGGCCGGACAGCAAACTGATGTGGACGCCCTCGTAATTTCCTACGGGGTCCGCTTCGCGCTTGTTGTCGAGGCTGATGCCCAAGGGCTTGGCCAGTTGGCGGAGCTGCGTGAACAGGTCTTGCCACTCCCGCACGCGCAGGTAATTGATGAATTCGTTGCGGCACAGTCTGCGGAACTGCGTGGAGGAGAGCTCGCGCTGCTTTTCCTGGAGGTAGTTCCAGAGGTTGAGGTAACCCGTGAAATCGGAGATCTCGTCACGGAAGCGTGCATGCTTCTCCGCTGCCAACTGCTGCTTGTCGGTCGGCCTTTCCCTGGGATCCTGGATGGTCAGGGCCGCGGCGAGGATCATGACCTCCCGGACGCAGCCCCGCTTGCCGGCCTCCACGATCATCCTGCCAAGCCGGGGATCGACGGGAAGTTGGGCGAGTTTCTGTCCGACGGCGGTCAGTCCACCGCCGCTACGGCCGTTGCCGCGGGCGTCAGGGGACTTCTGCGCGCTCAAGGCGCCGAGTTCGCGCAGCAGCGTCACGCCGTCGTTGATGGCCCTGGTCTCCGGAGGTTCCACGAACGGGAAGTTCTCCACGTCCTTGGGTCCGCGGGCCACCCCCATCGCGGTCATTTGCAGGATCACCGCGGCCAGGTTGGTCCGCAGGATTTCCGGATCAGTGAACTGCGGGCGTGACTCGAAGTCCTCTTCCGAGTACAAGCGGATCGCGATGCCTTCGGACACGCGGCCGCAACGCCCCGAACGCTGGTTGGCCGAGGCCTGTGACACCCGCTCAATGGGAAGCCGCTGGACTTTGGTCCGGTGCGAATACCGGGAGATGCGCGCGGTGCCGGTGTCGATGACGTACTTGATGCCGGGAACCGTAAGCGAGGTCTCTGCCACGTTGGTCGCCAGGATGATGCGGCGCTTGCCTCCGGGGTTGAAGACGCGGTGCTGCTCCTGGAGGCTCAAGCGGGCAAAGAGGGGAAGGACTTCAGTGCCGGCCAGGCGCCGGTTGCTTTGGATGCGGCCGTTGATGGCCTCTGCGGCGTCACGGATTTCGCGCTCGCCGGAGAAGAAGATGAGGATATCTCCCGGGGCTTCCTTGGCGAGCTCGTCCACGGCGTCGCAGACGGCATCGAGGGGATCGCGGTCCTCCTCGAGTTCGTCGTCGGAGCCCTCATCATCGGCAT
Organism: Paenarthrobacter sp. AB444; assembly: GCF_028736865.1. Lineage (NCBI taxonomy): Bacteria > Bacillati > Actinomycetota > Actinomycetes > Micrococcales > Micrococcaceae > Paenarthrobacter > Paenarthrobacter sp. AB444. The sequence goes on from NZ_JAQZBY010000004.1 coordinate 70,584, forward strand.
CGACGGGCTGCGACAGCGGCCGGTAGCGGATCTCCACCGGGTAGGTACGGCCGGAAACCTCGATGATGGGGGCAGGCCCGTCATCGCTGCCGAAGTGCTTGGCGAAGCGCTCGGGATCGATCGTGGCCGAGGTGATGATGATCTTCAGGTCGGGGCGCTGCGGGAGGATCCGCTTGAGGTAGCCGAGGATGAAGTCGATGTTGAGGCTGCGTTCATGGGCCTCGTCGATGATGATCGTGCTGTATTTCCGGAGCAGTTTGTCCCGCTGGATCTCTGCGAGCAGGATGCCGTCCGTCATGAGCTTGATCTTGGTGGCGGCGCTGACCTCGCCGGTGAACCGGACCTGGAAACCAACCTCTTGGCCGATTTCGACGTCGAGCTCGGAGGCAATGCGTTCGGCCACCGTCCGGGCTGCCAGGCGGCGCGGCTGGGTGTGCCCGATCAGTCCTTTGTCGCCAAGGCCCAGCTCGAGGCACATCTTGGGAATCTGTGTGGTCTTACCGGAACCGGTCTCGCCGGCGATGATGGTTACCTGGTTCGCGGCGATGGCCGCCATCAGATCCTCGCGGCGCTCGGATACGGGCAGCTCTGCGGGATAGGAAATATGAAGTGTCATGGCTGCTGCCAGTCTACTGTGGCCGGACCGGCGGCGGCATCGAGCCGGCGGGAGAGGTGCCGGGCGAAGGAGCGGAATTCCTCGGGTTCAAGAATTTCGAAGTCCAGGTCCAACGCCGCCAGGTAGGCTGCCGGTGCGGCGAGGTTATCCCATCCGGATCGAAGGATGGTCGCTGCCGGCCCGTCAGCGGTCAGCGTCGCGTACTGGGAACTGACGACGGCGGATGCCTCGCCAAGCGGCGCGCGGAGCCGCACCACGACGTCGAACCTGTAGGGCGAGCGCGTGATGGATTGCTGCACATATGCTGCCAGGTCCTCCGCCGGCAAGGGCCGGGGCGTGTACTTCCTGCGTTCGCTCGGCAGGGAAGCGAATCTGTCCGCCCTGAACGTGCGCCAATCCCCGCGCTCCACATCCCAGGCAACCAGATACCACCGGCGACCGGTATCCACCAGCCGGTAGGGTTCGACCAATCGTCGTGAGGCGTCGCCGTCGGAAGTGACGTAGTCAAACGTAATTTGCCGGCGATCCGAAATTGCCGCTGAGACCACGGTCAGTTGCTGGGGATCAACGCTTGCAGCGTTGCTGGGAAGCGAGGTGACCGCTTCTTTGAGCATCGCGAACCTGGGCCGGAGCCGGGAGGGGAGGACCTGCTCCACTTTGGCCAGGGCGCGGACGGAGGCTTCGCCGATCCCGGCAACAGGGCCTGCAGCCACGGAGTTCAGGCCCAGGGCCACGGCAAGGGCTTCGTTGTCGTCAAGGAGCAGTGGGGGCAATTGCGCGCCCGCGCCCAGCTGGTAGCCGCCGGCGATGCCGGGGGAAGCGTGGATGGGATACCCCAGGTTCCGCAGTTTGTGGATGTCCCGGCGCACGGTCCGCTCGGTCACTCCCATGCGATCGGCGAGATCCGGTCCCGTCCATTCCCGGCGGACCTGCAGCAGCGACAGCAACTGCAGCAGCCGGGCGGAGGTTTGAATCATGCAAGTGAATCTAACCCATCAGCAGTCCAGGCGGAGGGCCGGCGACACACAAGGACGCCCACCGATGCAAGGATCCCTGCAGTGATCCTTGAAGCGGCAGGCGCCGGATGGATGGGTTGTGCTGATCGTGCATCAGGCCGGTAGGACCTAGTAGATACGGGGATTCCAGTACGGGCCGCTGGGCGCCTCAAAAGCGGACCAAGGTTCTTTTGAGGTGACGGGCGGGTTGTGGCCGCGGCCATCCTTCAGGAGTGCTGAGACAGTAGCTGCGACGGCGGTGATGAGGACGATGAAAAGGATGATTCCGAAGATTTCCATGTCTCCAGACTGCTCCCCGGTGGGCTCAAGAAACAGTGGCAGAAATGCCCCATATGGACAATTTTCTGCCACACTGGAGATATGTTGAAATCAGTGGCAGTGATTGTGGTTCCGGACTTCTCCGTGTTCGAGTTCGGCACGGCTTTCGAGGTCTTCGGCATCGACAGATCCGACCGCGGCTCCGGTGTTCCGGCCTTCGACTTCCGTGTGGTCACACCGGAGCCCGGAGACGTCCGCATGAAGTCAGGGCCCTCCCTCCACGTGGACCTCGGACTCGAAGCTGCGGCGGATGCCGATCTGGTGATCATGGCTCCGTTTGGCAGGGACAAGGATGTCCCTGAGTCCGTCCTGGAAGCCCTGCGCGCGGCGCACGCCAGGGGAGCCTGGGTGATGTCCATTTGTTCAGGAGCCTATGCGCTGGCCCGCGCAGGGTTGCTGGATGGGCGGCGTTGCACCACGCACTGGCACTACTCCCAGGACCTCGCCGGCCGGTACCCCTCCGTCATTGTTGATGAGAACGTCCTTTACGTCCAGGACGGGACCATCATCACCAGCGCTGGCACCGCGGCAGGGATTGACGCCTGCCTGCACCTGGTCCGTGTGGAGCTCGGCGCCAACGTAGCGGCTGCGATTGCCCGCGACATGGTTGTGCCGCCGCATCGGGATGGCGGCCAGGCCCAGTTCATTGACCGGCCCATGCCGAGCTGCGGATCGGCGCCCATGGAGGCTTTGCTCCGGTGGATGGTGGAACATCTGGACGAAGAACACAGCGTGAACGAATTGGCCGCCCGCCTCCACATGTCACCACGCACCTTTGCCCGGCGGTTCCGGGCCGAAACCGGCACAACTCCGGCGGCGTGGTTGAACTCCCAGCGGGTGCTGCGGGCACAGGAGCTGTTGGAAACCACCGAACTCAACATTGACGAAATCGCCCGTGAAGCCGGGTTCGGGCACTCGGTCCTGCTCAGGCACCACTTTGCGAAAGTGCTCGATACCAGTCCGCAAAGCTACCGGAGGGCGTTTCGGGGGCAACTGGCCGAGGCCATCTAGGTCCGGCCAATGGGCTGGGCCGCGGGTCTGTGTTCCGGGCTTGGTTCCAGGCTTGTGTTCCGGGCTTGGCGCCTGTCCGCCGGCTTAGCGCCGTCGGCCCAAGGTGCCCCTGGACTCGGAGCCTTCGGCCTTGGCGCACTCGATCAATTCCTGCCACGGTCCGGTGACAGCACGGTCCGGGAGCGTGGCGCGACGCTGGCCGGCCCTGATGGAGTACATGAAGCGGTCCGGCTCATTGACGGCCCGGGCTTGGCTCTTGGCTTCATCCCAAGGGCAGGCCTCGACGATGGGAAGCCACCGCTCCTTGTCATCGGGGGACACCGCGTCCACGCTCCAAACACGCGTCATCGCGGCGATACCCCCACTGCGTTGGACCGTGATTTTCATGAGCCGCTGCTTCTCGTCCTACCCCTGCTGTGCCAGTACGCAGGCGGACCGGCTACAGGTCCCGCCGCGCGACTAAACCTTGACCTTCACAGTGTCCCACGCCTTCCGGACGGCGTCATGCTCCGGTGAGCCGCTCCCGAAAAGTTCCTCAGCCGTTGCCAGCGTAGTCCTGGCGAACTTGCCGAAAGTGCACGTGGCGGGGAGCGCCCCACTGGTCAAAGTCCCGTACCAAATCTGCCCGGCAGCCTCCCAAGCATGGCCTCCAAGCTCAGCGGCCACCACATAGAAAGCCCTGTTGGGAATGCCGGAGTTGATGTGGACGCCGCCGTTGTCGGCGCTGGTCCGGACATAGCTGTCCATGGAATCCGGCTGCGGATCCTTGCCCAGGACATCGTCATCGTAGGCAGTGCCCGGAGCCTTCATGGACCGCAGCGCTTCACCCTGTACCTGGTCAGTGAACAAGCCCTGTCCGATCAACCAGCTGGCCTGCTCCACGGATTGCTGTTTGGTGTACTGCTCCACCAGCACACCAAATACATCCGACATTGACTCATTCAGGGCTCCGGCTTGGTTCCGGTAGGCAAGGTTGGCTGTGTACTGGGTGACACCGTGGGCCAGTTCATGCCCAATGACGCTGATGGATTTGGTGAATCGCTGGAAGATCTGTCCGTCCCCGTCTCCGAAGACCATTTGGCTGCCGTTCCAAAAGGCGTTGTCGTAGAGCTTTCCGTAGTGGACAGTCGCATCCAGCGGCAGCCCGGCGTCGTCAATTGAATCGCGGCCGAAAATCTCGCCATACAAGCGGTGCGTTCCGCCGAGGCCGTCGTAGGCTTCATCGGCGGCATCATCACCCACGGGTGCCGCCCCCTCCTTGCGAACCAACCGTCCGGGAAGATCCTCCAACGATCCGGCGTCGAAGATGGTCCGTTTGGGAGGCCCGGGCTTGGCCTGGCGGGCACTTGGTGGCGCTGCGGGGATCGTGGCCGTGCGGATGGCCTGCAGGCCCTTGATCTGCAGGAGGGACTCCTTGGCAGCACGCGCGACCGCCCGGAGGCGGGGTTCGTCCTGGGCGGCAATCCTGCGAAGCATGTACGGCGGGACGATGGAACACATCACGGCAAACCCCTTTTGCTATCGGAAAGACCAACTGCAATCAGCCTAGGAGCCGGGGCAGACAATTTTGCGGCGTGGCCCCGGCAAGCCCAAAAGTGATAGTCCGTAGCCGGCAAAGAGAAAACCCCGCCAGTTGAACTGGCGGGGTTTTCGATGTGCCCTCGATAGGATTCGAACCTACGGCCTTCTGCTCCGGAGGCAGACGCTCTATCCCCTGAGCTACGAGGGCATCCAGGGTATCCCTCCGTTGCCGGTGGGACGTCCTAGAGCTTAGCAGCCGTGACGCCGCAAAGGAAAACGGCCGCTCCCGTACCGTGCAAATGCCTCAGTAGCCCGCGAAAGAGTCCACATGGACCCGCCGGGCCCCTGCGCCGCGCGCCGCAGACCTCAGGGAATCGACACTTGCCGGGGAACCGGAGACAAACACCTCCCTGTCCGCGATGTCCGGAACCAGTTGCTTGAGCCGGGCTGCATCGATTCTGGCCGTCCCGGCGTCGAGCATGAACTCCGGGGGAGTGGAACCATCGGCAAGCCGGGCAATCACCGTTGCTCCCGAGGCCTCAAGCTGGTCCAGCCAGGCCAGGTCGTTACGGCTTTTGGCCAGGTACAGGACAACCGTGTCCCGTGAGGTGCCGTCGGCCGCCAGCTGCGACAGGAACGGCGTGATGCCGATCCCTGCGGCTATCAACAAAACCGGTTTGCCGGCGTCGTGCGGCAAAAGGAAATCGCCGCCCACGGCGGTGGCGGAAACAGTGTCACCTGGCCGAAGGGCGAGCAGTGCCTTCTTGGCCGTCGATAACGGCTCCGCCGTGCCCACCCCAAACGTCACTTCGGCAGCTCCCGGAGGGCTGGTGATGCTGAAAATCCGGCGTCGGCCCTTTCCATCGGAGCCTGAGTGCGGCAGGTTCAGTTCCATGAACTGGCCCGCAGCGAAACGAACCGGCCGCGTTGGCTCGAAACTGAATTCCGTGCTCAAGGGCGTCAGGGCCCGCGACCCCTTGAAGGTCAGCTCCACGCCGCCACGCTGTCCCAGGAAGAAAGCGATGAGGTTTCCCAAAAGCAACGCCAGCTCCGGTGAGTTTGCCACGAAGCCAAAGTTGTAGGGAACCGCGAAAACACAACCAACGACGGCGGCAAGCGCCAGTTGCTGCCAACGGCGGGGAGGAAGCGTAAGCGGCTCAGACAACATGAATCCGACAAAGAACAACAGGGGACGTTGGGCCAAGGTTTGCCACAAAGCCTGCCCCAGGGTCATGCTCCGGCTCAGCAGCTCCAGGGTAATGATGCTGGTTGCGACCACGAGGAAAACGGTGGCCATCAGCAACTTGCGGGTGCGGTAGAGGACCAGCAACACTCCCGGGACGAGCAACCACAGCATCCCTGGAGTCGCAGCCCACCAGGTGGCGATGTTCAGCCCGGTCAAACCTGTGATGAATGCCCCTGCGGCTGCCGGATTGAAAATATGTCTGCCACGGAAGGCCAGCGCGTATTTGGAGGCGCTCGCAAGAATGCAAGCCAGCGCCACGCCGGCCATGTCCGTAAGCCCGAAAGCCGGCCAAAACAGGAAATACAGCAGCAGTGCCGTGATGAGCGAGGATTCGGTGTGCGGCTTCACCTTGAAGATGGCGGCGAGCAAACGGTTCGACCCATAGGTGACGCCTAGGCAGAGGACCAGATGCACCAGCATCTCGGGCAGGCCGAACGTCAACCAGCCCAGGACGTTGAGGACCATGCTGTACACCACCAGCACACCCAGGACCCACAGGATCAGGCGGTACATGGTGAAGCGGCCCAGCCAGGTGTCGATACGGGACTTCGCGGCAATCATGTGAACAGTCTCCCCTCAAAGCCGCCCGAATACGTGGCAGCACCCGCAGAGGAGACGCGGAGCCACGAGAATTCGAACTCCTGCTCAAGCAACGCAGGTTCCATCATGAACAAGGCCGTGGCCAGGCCGTCGGCCTCCAGCGCGCCGGCGGCCATGGTCCAGGTTGCCACCGTGGTGTGGATGGGCTTGCCGGTGGTCCCATCCAGGACGTGGTGGAGGCCGTCATCCCATACCCGGCGGTTGGACGCCGAGGCGCACAAGGCGGCGTTGTCCAACTCCACAGTCCCAATGGCCTGTTTGGGATCGTAGGGATGTTCAAAGGCCACCGTCACAGGATGGCTCCCCGAGTGCAGCATGTCGCCGCTGCCATCCACCAGGAAGTCACTGTGTCCTGCCTCATGGAGCAATCCACCCAAAAGGTCCACCAGCTGGCCCTTCCCGGCCGCTCCGATATCCAGCACCAGGGGTTCCTTCGCAGTCATCGCCGTGCCGGTCCATTCAAGGACATCCTCCCAACGGGCAGGTGCTTGGGGCACTCCCGAAGGGCTGAGGGAGTAAGCGGCGTCGTAGCCCAGCCTTTCGAGGCTGCTGCCGATGAGCGGGGTCATTGCCCCCTGGCTCAGGCGGTACAGGACCGAATACAGCTCCTGGAGTTCGGCCGCGTGCTCCGGGAGCGTGATGCTGCCGGGGCTGCGGGAGAGGCCCGACACCAAGGAATCGGACCTGAACCGCGACCACGTCCGGTCATAGGCCTCGACGGTATCGAGCACCGTTTTCGTGAGTGCGGGAGCGAGTGGTTCAGGGGTCGAAATGTCCCACCCCGTACCGATCCCCTCGAAGCTGAAGATGCTCCAGCCCGGGTGGGCCATGATGTCTACTTCGCCTGGGATTTGATCTGCTGGAGGGCGTCGTTGAACCCTCCCGACGTCAGGGAGGAACCGGCCACTTTGGAGACGTTGAGCTCGTCCACGTTCTTCCCGACAATCTGTGACGCGATCCCACTGGCAAACTCGCCTTGGAACTTCTTGGTGTTGGGGTTGGAAGGATGCACTGTGATGTTCACCGCAGAGACCTTGTCGGCGGCAAGCGTCAGTTCAACGCCCACCGTCTCCTGCCCATTGGGGGAGGTGTAGGTTCCGTCAGCACTGTAGGTACCGTCCTTGTAAGTACTGGATCCAGCGGAGGCGATGGGGGCAGAGGACTGAGTCGAGGACGACGGGCTGCTGGTTGATGCCTGGCCGCCTTCCTGGGTAGCGGGGGCCTGCGTGGCAGGTGCCTGGGTGTTGGGCGCCTGGGCACTGGGCGCGCATCCTGCCGCGGTTCCGGCGATGGAGAGGCCGGCGATGCCGACGAAGATGCTCTTGCGAAGTGGCGTAGTCATGGTTCTGCTCGTTTCAACTGGACAAGTTCAACTGGAAGTAGGTGGTCTGGGGCTTGTACATCAGGGACATGGATGACCCCTTGATCAGGGATCCGGCCTGTGCCCATGTTCTTCACAACGTTGAAATCAGCGTAATGGTTCAGTCTGTGGTGGCGGCCAGCCGTTCCTGTGTACCTGCTGTGCTCAAATTATCCACATACGGGTCCTCGAATTCCGCGTCTTTGCGGGCCACCGGTAGGCTAGATCCGTGACTCCCGAAGAACTCTCTGCTGCCATATCCGCCTGCCTTAAGGACGCTGTCTCCACTGGCGAAATCGCCTTGACGGAATCTGCCGTGCCCGACGCCGTGCGCGTAGAGCGACCAAAAAACCGGGACCACGGGGATTGGGCCACCAACATTGCCCTGCAGCTGTCCAAGCAGGCCGGGATGAATCCGCGTGAATTCGCAGGCATCCTGAGCACCCATCTTCAGGACATCCCCGGCGTAACCGGTGTGGAAATCGCAGGACCGGGCTTCCTGAACATCACCGTGGACGCCGCTACCGCTGGCACTCTGGCCAAAACAATCGTCGAGGCCGGCGCCGCGTATGGCACCAACCAGGCGCTCGCAGGCCGCGTGGTCAACATGGAATTCGTCTCCGCAAACCCCACAGGGCCCCTCCACATCGGCCACACCCGCTGGGCGGCACTTGGCGACGCCATCGCCCGCGTCCTGCGTGCCTCCGGCGCGGACGTCACGGCCGAGTACTACATCAACGACGCCGGCTCGCAAATGAACGTCTTTGCAAACTCCGTGCTCTCCCGCCTTCACGGCAGGGATGTTCCGGAAGGCGGCTACCCGGGCGAATACATCCGCGAACTTGGCGACGAAGTCCTGAAGGCGCACCCGGACATCCGGGAGCTCACCGACGAGGCTGCCCTTCCGGTCATCCGCGCTGCCGCCTACGAGGCCCAGATGGCAGACATCAAAGCCACCCTGGCCGACTTCGGCGTTGAGTTTGACGTCTTCTTCTCGGAGAAGGAACTTCATGACGCCGGCGCGATTGAATCCGCTGTTGCCCGTCTTCGCGAGCAAGGACACGTCTTCGACGACGGCGGCGCTGTCTGGCTGCGCACCACCGACTTCGGCGACGACAAAGACCGCGTCATGATCCGTGCCAACGGTGAACCGACCTACTTCGCGGCGGACGCGGCCTATTACCTCTCCAAAAAGGACCGTGGATTTACCGAGAAGATTTATTTGCTCGGTGCCGACCACCACGGATACATCAACCGCCTCAAGGCCATCGCGGCGTGTGCCGGCGATGACCCGGAGGTCAATATAGAGGTCCTCATTGGTCAGCTGGTGTCTGTCAACGGCGCCAAGCTGTCCAAGCGTGCAGGCAACATCATCGAGCTGAAGGACCTCATTTCCTGGCTCGGCAAGGACGCGGTGCGCTACTCCCTGGCCCGCTTCCCCGCCGACTCACCGTTGACGCTGGATCCTGAACTGCTCAAGAAGAACAGCAACGAGAACCCGGTGTTCTACGTGCAGTATGCGCACGCCAGGTCCCGCGGAACGGCCCGCAACGCAGCCGAGGCAGGAGTGGACCGCTCGGTCTTCGACGCAGCGCTCCTTGACCACGCCACCGAAAATGAGCTGCTCTCCTATTTGGGCAGTTACCCGTCCATCGTGGCCAAGGCTGCGGAACTGCGAGAGCCGCACCGCGTGGCACGCCACCTGGAGGTCATCGCCGGTGCCTACCACCGCTGGTATGACGCCTGCCGCGTTTCGCCCCAAGGTGACGAGCCTGTCCAGGACGTGAACCGGACACGTTTGTGGCTGAATGATGCCACCAGCCAGGTACTTGCCAATGGACTCGAACTGCTCGGCGTTTCGGCGCCGGAACGGATGTAGGAAATGACCACAGAAGCCAGTCACGCCTCTCCTCTTGCGCCGGAATGGTTGGCCCTTCCGGAGGACCTCAACGCCCTGCAGTCACCCATGTGGGCTGCCGGGGTGGAAAAGAACGACGCCGGTGTTCTCACCATTGACGGCATTGCCGTCAGCGAGCTCAAGGAGCAGTTCGGCACTCCGCTCTTTGTCATGAGCGAGTCCGATTTCCGTTCCCGTGCCCGGGACTTCAAGGACTCCTTCGATGCCGCCTTCGCGGACATCTGCGGGGGAGTGGACGTGTACTACGCCGGCAAATCGTTCCTGTGCACAGCCGTCGCGAGCTGGGTGGCAGAAGAAGGTCTCCGACTCGACACCTGTTCCGGAGGCGAACTTGCTGTCGCCGCCCGCGCCGGCATTGCAGGGCCCAACCTGGGCCTGCACGGAAACAACAAGTCGGACGCCGAGATCAATCGTGCCTTGGACATGCAGGTAGGCAGGATCGTGGTGGACAGCCTCGATGAACTCGAGCGGGTCGCCAAGATTGCCTCGGGCAGGGGTGAAATTGCCAAGGTGATGCTCCGCCTGACTCCTGGTGTCCATGCCCACACACACGAGTTCATCGCAACGGCCCACGAGGACCAGAAGTTTGGCCTCTCAATGGCTGAAGATTCCACCGAGGAAGCCGGTCTGTCCGCTGCAGAGGAGGCAGTGGCAGCGGCGACGTCCTATGCCAGCATCGAACTACTGGGCCTGCACTGCCACATCGGCTCGCAGATTTTCGAGCCCGACGGCTTCGCCGTGGCGGGGGAGAAGCTTCTGCGGTTCCTCGCCGCCATGCAGAGCAAGTACTCCATCGTCCTTCCCGAACTGGATCTCGGCGGCGGCTACGGTATCGCCTACACCCCGGTGGACACCCCGCGCCCACCGGCCGAAGTCGCGCAGGCGATGGCCGCCGTCGTGCGTTCCACCTGCGACGAACTGGGCATCACCGCGCCGCGCATCTCCATCGAGCCGGGCCGCGCGATCGTCGGCAGCACGACGTTCACCCTCTACGAAGTCGGTACCCTCAAGACTGTCCGCGTTGACGCCCCCGGGGAGGAAGCAGGACAAGAGAACGTTACGTATCCGCGCCGCTATGTGTCGGTGGACGGAGGGATGAGCGACAACGCCCGTCCGGTGCTGTACGACGCGGATTATTCGGCAATTTTGGCTTCGCGCGCTTCGGATGCCGCTCCGCAGCTGTCCCGAGTAGTGGGCAAACATTGCGAGAGCGGCGACATAGTTGTTAGAGATGTATATCTGCCCGCGGACGTGGCAGCCGGTGATTTGCTCGCAGTACCGGGTACCGGCGCCTACTGCTGGGCCCTCTCCAGCAACTACAACTACCTGGCCCGGCCTGGCGTTGTCGCTGTACGCGACGGAGCCGCCAGGCTCATTGTCCGCGGGGAAACCGAAGAAGATCTCTTGAACCGCGACATGGGAGTGGCGAATGTCTGAAGTGCGAACCTTGAAAGTGGCCCTGCTGGGCTGTGGCAACGTTGGGGCCCAGGTCGCGCGGATTCTGATTGACGACGCCGAAGCACTGGCCGCCCGCAGCGGTGCCCGCCTTGAACTCTCCGGTATCGCAGTCCGCAATGTCGATTCCCCACGTGACGTCGAGCTGCCGCGCGAGCTCTTTACGACGGACGCCGACACACTGGTCAAGGATGCGGACCTGGTCATCGAACTCATGGGCGGCATCGAACCGGCCCGTTCATTGATCCTCACCGCAATCCAGAACGGTGCCTGCGTTGTCACCGGCAACAAGGCCCTGCTGGCGCAGGATGGACCCACCCTGTACGAAGAGGCCGATAAAGCCGGTGTGCAGTTGTCCTACGAGGCCGCCGTCGCCGGAGCCATCCCCATCCTGCGTCCCATCCGCGACAGCCTCTCCGGGGACCGGATCACCCGGGTCCTGGGCATCGTCAACGGCACCACCAACTTCATCCTCGACCAGATGGACAGCACGGGCGCACAGTTCGCTGACGCCCTGGCAGAAGCCCAGCGCCTCGGCTACGCCGAAGCCGACCCTACTGCGGACGTCGAAGGACACGACGCCGCAGCCAAGGCTGCCATCCTCGCGTCATTGTCGTTCCACACCCGTTTCTCCCTGGACGACGTCTACTGCGAGGGCATCACCAAAGTCAGTGCCTCGGACATCGCATCGGCCAAGGAAGCCGGATTCGTCATCAAGTTGCTGGCGATTGCGGAAAAGATCGACTCCGAGGACCACGGCAGCGGCATCTCGGTGCGTGTGCACCCCACTTTGCTCCCGCGTGAACACCCCCTCGCGGCGGTTCGCGGTGCTTTCAACGCGGTGTTCATCGCGGCAGAAAATGCCGGCGAGCTGATGTTCTACGGCCAGGGAGCCGGGGGAACGCCCACGGCATCGGCTGTGCTCGGTGACCTCGTATCCGCCGCCCGCCGCTTGGTTCTGGGTGGACCGGGTCGAACTGAAACCACCACGGGCCACGTACCTGCACTGGCCATCGATGCCTCCAACACCAGCTACTACATCGGCCTGGACGTCGCCGACCAGGCAGGTGTCCTTGCCCGAATTGCGCACATCTTTGCGGAGAACGGCGTCTCCATCGAAATCATGCGTCAAACGATCCACCGCGACTCTGAGTCAAAGGTTGAGTCCGCCGAACTGAAAATCGTGACGCACCGTGCATCCGAAGCTGCACTCGCAGCAACCGTCGAGGCCGTCAAGGGCCTTGACGTCATCAATTCCGTCACATCCGTACTGCGGGTAGAAGGGGTCTAAGTGGCTCACCAATGGCGCGGAGTAATCCGCGAATATGCTGATCGTTTGCCTGTAACGGAAGCCACGAAGGTCATCACCCTCGGCGAAGGCGGCACGCCGCTCGTTCACGCCCACAAGCTCTCCGAACTGACCGGATCCGAGGTTTACCTCAAGGTCGAAGGCATGAACCCCACGGGATCCTTCAAGGACCGCGGTATGACCATGGCCATGACAGCAGCTGTCGAGGCCGGCGCCAAGGCCGTGGTTTGCGCCTCGACGGGAAACACCTCGGCATCCGCCGCAGCCTACGCGACGGCCGCAGGTTTGAAGTGTGCAGTGCTGGTACCCGAAGGCAAGATTTCCATGGGCAAGTTGAGCCAGGCGATCGCCCACGGCGCTACCTTGCTCCAGGTCGACGGCAACTTCGACAACTGCCTGGATATCGCCCGCAAGCTTGGCGAATCCTACCCGGTGTTCCTGGTGAACTCGGTCAACCCCGCACGCATCCAGGGCCAGAAGACAGGCGCCTTCGAAGTGGTGGATTCATTGGGTGATGCCCCGGATATCCATGTCCTGCCCGTTGGCAATGCAGGCAACATCAGCGCTTACTGGAAGGGCTACAAGGAGTACGCGGCACCTTTCGAGACCGCCAACGGTACCCTTCCGGCCGTTTCCACCAAGACTCCCATCATGTGGGGCTTCCAGGCTGCCGGCGCAGCACCGTTCGTTGCCGGGCACCCCATCACGGAGCCGGACACGATCGCAACGGCCATCCGTATCGGCAATCCCGCATCCTGGGACACCGCTGTGGCGGCGCGGGATGAATCGGGCGGACTGATTGAAGCAGTCACCGACGAGGAAATCCTGGACGCGCACCGCTGGCTGTCGTCCAAAGAAGGCGTCTTTGTCGAACCCGGCTCCGCTGCAGGTGTGGCCGGGCTGATCAAGAAGCACGCGGCCGGCCAGGTTCCCTCGGGCAAAACCATCGTCATCACCGTCACCGGACACGGACTCAAGGACCCCCAGTGGGCCCTCCGGACCGAAGACGGCAGTGACGTCCAGCCCGTCAAAGTGCCGAACGACGTCGTCACCGTTGCAGCAGAACTGGGACTGGAAGAAAGCTAACAGTGGAATCAACACAGCCCACCGCGACAGATCGTGCCCTCGTCGCGGCAGGCCAACGGCTGACCGTCAAAGTCCCGGGTACAAGTGCCAACTTGGGTCCGGGCTACGACAGCCTGGGCCTTGCACTGTCCATTTACGACACCTTGACGGTGGAAACCCTCAGCACCGGGGAGCTCGAGTTCGAGCTCTCCGGTGAGGGCGCCGACACCCTTCCACGCGATGCCAGCCACCTGGTGGTGCGGGCCATCGATCTCGCTTTGGACCGCCTGGGCTTCCAGCACAGCGGACTGCGGATCATTGCCGACAACGTCAATCCGCACGGACGGGGGCTGGGTTCCTCTGCGTCTGCGGTGGTTGCCGCGGTTACCGCTGCCAACGCCATGGTGCCGGAGGAAGCGCAACAGAACCGGCAGTGGATTCTCCAGCTGACCAGCGAAATGGAAGGCCACCCGGACAACGTCGCACCCGCGATTTTCGGCGGACTGGCGCTCTCCTGGCAGGACAGCGAGCAGTACAGCACCACCCGGGCCGAAGTGGCTCCGTCGGTCACTCCCATTGTGGCCGTGCCGGATTACGAACTCTCCACCGAGACCGCCCGGGGCCTGCTTCCCGCATCAGTTGGCCACCATGCTGCGGCAATGAACTCCGGACGTGCTGCCTTGCTGATCCATGCACTGACTACAGAACCAGCGCTGCTGTTGCCCGGCACCGAAGATTATCTGCACCAGAGCTACCGGGCCCAAGCGATGAGGCCCAGTGCCGACCTTATCGCGGGCCTTCGGTCAGCAGGGCACGCAGCCGTCGTTTCGGGCGCAGGGCCCACAGTCATGGTCCTCGCCAACGGTGGGGACGATGCCGTTGAGGTGGTTGATTTCATCAAGTCGTTTACCTCCGCCAACACACCCGACGTCGGTTGGCGCGTGATGACGCTGGCTGTTGACGTTCAAGGTGCTAGAGTGGAAGTGCACCGCCGGTAAAACCGCGGGCAGTTCCCTGATTTTGGACTTCGGTGTTTCGCCGTACCTTTCGTCAACTGTGCCAACGTTGGTGGTGTCGTCTCTTTCCGGCCTGCATCAGGTCCGCAGAACTCTCTGTTTCCTGAATTTCAGGCTGGCTGTCCGGGTGACCGGTTCCAGTGAAGGCGATCAGTATCCGGCCCTGTTGGCCACAATCCATCAGGCACGGCCAAAATCACCGGCTGCAGATCTGAACTGCAGCCCAGAACAATCATCGCGTCCAGCTCTCGCTCTGGACGCCGTCGAGGGGGAAGGATCCTTCGTGACAGAAACCACTGAGCTGGCTTCAGCTGTGGACACATCATCTTCTGCTGCTGAGTCGTCAACGGCAGCAACCAAGAGCAGCGGCCTCGCAGGCCTCAAGCTCGCCCAGCTCCAGGCTCTCGCGAGCCAGTTGGGTATCTCGGGGGGATCCCGTATGCGCAAGGGAGATTTGGTCACGGCCATCTCTGCCCACCGCGCGGGCACCTCCACGACCAAGGCTCCTGCCAAGGCCACTGCTGCCAAGGCTCCTGCCGTGGCCAAGGAAGCCCCGGTTGCCGAGGCCAAGGCCCCGGAGGCGAGCACGCCTGTTGAGGCTGCGGCGGAGGCTCCCGCCCAGGAGGCCCCCCGTGGTCGCGGCCGTGGCCGCAGCCGTCGGGCAACGAGCGATGGCGTCGTCGCAGCTGCTGAGGCCGCCGCGTCCACGGCTGCCGCAACCACTGCTGCACCGGCCGCAGAGCCCGCTGAAGCACCCGCCGTCGAGACTCCGGCAGCAGCCGAAGCCACCGACGCCGGAACAGAGCGTCGCCAGCCACGCACCCGCAACCGCCGCCGCGGCGAAGCTGCCGCAGCTCCTGCTGAAGCAGCGGAAGCACCGGCAGGCGAACAGCGCACCGAACAGCGTGAGCAGCGTGCAGAACGCACCGAGCAGCGTGAGCAGCGTGCAGAACGCACCGAACAGCGTGAGCAGCGCGAGCAGTCCGACTCCGGCGATCAGCAGCGCGAACGCCGCGACAACAACCGCGGACGCCGTGACGACAACAACGACGGCGACGACACCGGCAACCGGCGCAACCGCCGCAACCGTCGGGACCGCAACGACCAGAATGACCGCAACGACCGCAGGGGCGGCCAGGACAGCCGTGACGGAAACTCCCGCAGCGACCGTTTCCGCGACCGCAACGAACGTCGTCGCGGACGTGCGCAGGGGCCGGACGTTGACGACGTCGAGGTCACTGAGGACGATGTCCTGCTCCCCGTGGCTGGCATCCTCGATGTCCTGGAGAACTACGCCTTCATCCGTACCTCGGGGTACCTCCCCGGTGCCAATGACGTCTACGTCTCCCTGGCCCAGGTCAAGAAGTACAACCTCCGTAAGGGCGACGCCGTCGTAGGTGCCATCCGCGCACCGCGCGAAGGGGAAGACCGTGGACAGCAGTCTGCCCGCCAAAAGTTCAACGCGCTTGTCCGTGTCACCTCGGTCAACGGCAAGACTCCCGAGGAACTCAAGGACCGCGTCGAGTTCGCAAAGCTCGTTCCGCTCTACCCGTCTGAGCGCCTGCGCCTGGAAACGGACCCCAAGAAGATCGGCCCCCGTGTCATCGACCTCGTGGCCCCGATCGGCAAGGGCCAGCGTGGCTTGATCGTTTCCCCGCCGAAGGCCGGTAAGACGCTCATCCTGCAGTCCATCGCGAACGCCATCACCACCAACAACCCTGAGGTCCACCTCATGATGGTGTTGGTTGACGAACGCCCCGAAGAAGTCACGGACATGCAGCGCACGGTCAAGGGCGAGGTCATTGCCTCCACCTTCGACCGTCCCGCCGACGACCACACTACGGTTGCCGAGCTCTCCATCGAACGCGCCAAGCGTCTCGTGGAGATGGGCATGGACGTGGTGGTCCTCCTTGACTCCATGACCCGACTGGGCCGTGCCTACAACCTGGCAGCGCCGGCCTCGGGCCGCATCCTGTCCGGTGGTGTGGACTCCGCAGCCCTGTACCCGCCCAAGCGCTTCTTCGGTGCAGCCCGCAACATCGAAAACGGTGGCTCGCTCACGATTCTGGCCACGGCTCTGGTTGAGACCGGCTCCAAGATGGACGAAGTCATCTTCGAAGAGTTCAAGGGCACCGGCAACATGGAGCTCCGCCTGTCCCGCCAGCTGGCAGACAAGCGAATCTTCCCGGCCGTGGACGTCAACGCTTCGGGTACCCGTCGCGAAGAAAACCTGCTCTCGCCTGAAGAAGTCAAGATCATGTGGAAGCTGCGTCGTGTCCTCTCCGGCCTGGAGCAGCAGCAGAGCCTTGAACTGCTGACCAACAAGATCCGGGAGACGCAGAGCAACGTCGAGTTCCTCATGCAGGTGCAGAAGACGACGCTCGGAGCGAAGTCGGATAACGACAAATAGCTGCTTTACTGAGCCGCTGATTCTGCTGCCCCCGCCCCTACGCGTGGTGGCCAAGTCCTAACGGACTTTGCCACCACGCTCCGGCAGGCCCGAAGCCACTCCCGGGGCAGCAGAATCAGCGGCTCGTCCCGTTTTCGGCTCGCCTTCGCGGGCCGGTTGTTAATACTCGACGGCGGTCGTGTCACCTTCCGCTGTTTGCGCCACTAAACTTGAGCGCAGCGTTGAAAGGTTGTTCTAAATGTTTGAGTCCGTACAGGGATTGCTTGATGAGCATGCTGCTATTCAGGCGCAGCTGAGTGATCCTGCCGTTTATGCCGACCAGTCTGCTGCCAGGAAGTTGGGGCGGCGCTCTGCCGAGCTTCAGGGCATCGTGGAGGCGTACAACAAGTGGCGCGGACTCAACGACGACCTCGAGGCGGCCAAGGAAATGGCTGACGAGGATCCCGAGTTTGCCGCGGAAGTGGAGCAGCTTGAGGAACAGATTCCTGCCGCGCAGGAGCGCTTGCGCCGTTTGCTGATCCCGCGCGATCCCGATGACGCCCGCAACGTCATCCTTGAAGTGAAGGGTGGCGAAGGCGGCGATGAAGCTGCGTTGTTCGCCGGTGACCTTCTGCGCATGTACATGCGCTACGCAGAATCACGCGGCTGGAAGACCGAAATGATCTCTGCCACGGAGTCGGACCTTGGCGGCTACAAGGACGTGTCTGTGGCCATCAAGGGCAACTCGAATGACCCGGCGCAGGGTGTTTTTGCCCGGTTGAAGTTCGAAGGCGGCGTCCACCGCGTGCAGCGTGTTCCCGTGACCGAGTCGCAGGGCCGGATTCACACCTCGGCTGCCGGTGTCCTGGTGCTTCCGGAAGTCGACGAGCCGGAAGAACTGGAAATCAACCAGAACGACCTCAAGATCGACGTCTACCGCTCATCCGGTCCCGGCGGGCAGTCCGTGAACACCACCGACTCCGCCGTCCGCATCACCCACTTGCCCACGGGCATTGTTGTGGCGATGCAGAACGAAAAGTCGCAGCTGCAGAACCGTGAAGCCGGCATGCGCGTCCTCCGTGCCCGCCTTCTGGCGCACCAGCAGGAACAGATTGACGCAGCCAACTCCGAGCAGCGCAAGTCGCAGATCCGGACCATGGACCGTTCGGAGCGCATCCGCACGTACAACTTCCCGGAAAACCGCATTGCCGATCACCGCACCGGGTACAAGGCCTACAACCTGGACGCCGTGATGAACGGGGATCTCGAGCCGGTCATCCAGTCGGCAATCGAGATGGACGAGCAATCGCGCCTGGATGCTATTGGCGAATAGCCGCCCGGCAAGGCCTTTTCACCTTCAGCAAGCAAGGCAATCCATGACGTTTTACCCAGGCCAAAGCCTCGCGGACGCTGTCCGCGAGGCTACTGCCGTGTTGTCCGAGGCTGGTGTCCCCAGCGCACGCGTGGATGCCGAACTCCTGGCCGAGCACTTGCTGGGAGTGGGGTTGGGCCGCCTGCGCGCAATGCTGCTCGGTGATGCTCCGGCTCCCGAGGGATACAGCGAACTGGTGCAGGAAAGGGCGAGCCGTGTTCCCTTGCAGCACATCACCGGCGTCGCCTATTTCCGGCATCTCGAGCTGCGGGTGGGCCCTGGTGTTTTCATTCCGCGTCCGGAGACAGAGTCGGTGGTCCAGCTGGTCATCGACAAAGTTGCCGGTATGCGTGAACCCAAAGTGGTGGACCTCGGGACAGGTTCGGGTGCCATTGCAGGCTCCATCGCCCACGAGGTGCCCGGCGCCCAAGTCCATGCCGTGGAATACAGCACCTTTGCCCACGCCTGGGCCGCGCGGAACCTCGAACCCCTCGGCGTCCGGCTTGTCCAGGGTGATCTCCGGGATGCCCTGCCCGAGCACAACGGAACCTTCGACGTCGTCGTCTCCAATCCGCCGTACATTCCCGCCGAGGCGATTCCGTCCGAGCCCGAAGTAGCCCTGCACGATCCGCCGGAGGCGTTGTACGGCGGGGGAGCGGACGGAATGGAACTCCCGACGGCGGCAGCCGCCTCTGCGGCCCGGCTCCTGAAAGAGGGGGGCTACTTCGTGATGGAACACGCAGAAGTCCAGGCAGAATGGATCGCCGGAATGTTGCAACGCATGGGACGGTGGAAAAACATCACCACGCACTTTGATCTGAACGGCAAAGAACGTGCAACCAGCGCGATACTGGCCAGTGTCGCGCCTGATGAGTGAAAGAATAGCGCTGTGACGACAACCTACAACTGCACTTCCGAGGACCAGCGCGCTGAAGGACTTCAGCATGCCCAGCGCGCCATCACTGAAAAGAAGTGCATCGTGATGCCCACAGACACCGTCTACGGGATTGCAGCTGATGCCTTTTCGCCATTGGCGGTGACCATGCTGCTGGCCTCCAAGGGCCGCAGCCGGCAAATGCCGCCTCCTGTGTTGATTCCCCGGATCAATGCCCTGGATGGGCTCGCAACTGAGGTGCCGGCCGATGCCCGTGCTTTGGCGCAGGCCTTTTGGCCTGGCGGGTTGACGTTGATTCTGCATGCACAGCCGTCACTTGATTGGGATCTTGGGGACACCAAGGGCACCGTAGCCCTGCGGATGCCTGATGACCACCTTGCCTTGGACCTTCTGGGCATGACGGGCCCCTTGGCTGTATCGTCTGCCAACCGTACCGGGCAGGAAGCGGCACAGACAGCGTCGGAAGCACGCTTGCAGTTGGCTGATTCGGTTGAGGTCTACCTGGAGGGTGGCTTCCGCCCGGTCAAGGGAACCGCGGCAGTGCCGTCCACGATTGTTGATGCCACGTCCACGCCCTTCCGGGTGGTGCGCCAGGGGGCCATCGAACTGGAACGCCTTCGCGAGATCGTGCCCTCGATTCTTGGCATCGGCGAAACAGTTGCTGCCGCCGTTCCGGACGCCGATTCCGACACGGCCACGCCCGGGACCGACGGCGAAAACCAGCCCGGATGATTCCTGCACGCCAACGCGTCCCCGTCCTTGACGTGGACGCCACTCCGATGCGCGTCCAGGAGCTTCTGGATGCCATGACCGGACTCATTGAGGCCGGTAGTACCAGCACTGTCGTGGGGCACAACCTCCACAGCGTTACCTTGGTGCATTCCCGTGCCGACGTGCGGTCGGTCTACGAGAACAGCTCCATCGTCCTGCTGGACGGTGCTCCGGTGGCGATGTTGTGGGGGCTCGCCCACAAACGGCAACTGCAGCCGGCCGGTCAAGGGACCATGGCCTACAGGCTCGGTTCCATGGATTGGATCCCGGAGCTTGGCAAGATTCCCGGGCTGCAGCGGATTGCCGTCATCGGGGCCGGACGCGAGGCCAATACCAAGGCAATTGCCCGCCTTCGATCCATCGTTCCAGGAGCAACAGTGGACGGTATGCCCGGCGAAGCATGGGATGAAGCCCTGGAAGGCGCGGTGGTGGACTGGTTGGTGGCGTTCGGTCCCCAACTGGTCCTGTTGGGCCTGGGCATGCCCCTTCAGGAAACGGTCCTGCACCGCAGGCTCGGGCAACTTCCTCCCGCTGTGTACTGCGCCGTCGGTGGAGCGATAGAACAGGTGGCCGGTATCCAAAAGCTGGCTCCGCGGTGGTTGGGCCGCCTGGGCCTTGAGTGGGCCTGGCGCCTGGTGCTGCACCCGGGCAGGGTCGCCTACAGGGTTTTCGTTGAACCGTGGAAGCTGGCCGCCCTGCTGCTGCGACGCCGTTTCCAGCCATCCAAGACCAAAGGCAACTAAATGTCATCGAAAGCTGTCGTGGTCGCTGTCGTAGTGACCTTCAACCGGCGTGAACTCCTCCAGACCACTTTGGAGGGCATCACCGCAGGCACCCGCGTACCTGACGCGATCGTCGTCGTGGACAACGCCTCCACCGACGACACCGCGGCGTTCCTGGAGCAATACCAAGCTCCGGTGACCACCGATGTCGTTCGTTTGAACACGAACGTTGGCGGCGCCGGAGGGTTCGTGGTCGGCATGGAGCGTGCGGTGCTGGACCACCACGCGGACCATGTGTGGATCATGGACGACGACACAGAGCCACAGCCGGCCGCCCTTGATGAAGCCTTGGAGGTTTCCGAGGCTTACCGGCGGGAAACGGGGGAAGCTCCGGCGTTCATTGCGAGTCGTGTTGTCTGGACCGACGGCCGCGACCACCCGATGAACAGGATGCGACCGCGGCTGGGCGCAAGCGAGGCCGCACGCAGCACCGCTGCCCGGATCGGCGCAACCCAGATCCGCAGTGCCTCCTTCGTTTCGGTGCTGATCCGCGCCGAAGAGATCAAGCAGCACGGCCTTCCCATCGCGGACTACTTCATCTGGAATGACGATTTGGAGTACACCGCCAGGATTTCCCGTGACGGCACAGCACTGACCACCGAGGCTTCCGTGGCCAACCACCATACGAAAGTCTTTGGCGACGCCGGGGCGGATCCGGGCCCTCGGTTCTATTACGAGGTTCGGAACAAGCTCTGGGTCTATACCCGCTCGAACGCCCTCGCGCCCTGGGAGAAGATCCTGTTCACCGGAGCTTCCCTGCGTAACTGGACCCGGACGATTGCAGCCTCCTCCAACCGGAAGGTTCTGTTGGAGGGCCTGCTCAAGGGACTGCGCCACAGCCTGAAGGCGCCGCGTTCCAACGCGCAAGTACTGGACGGAATCTACGCCCTGCGAGACGTAAAGGAGCCTGTCCGGTAACAGCCGGACAGCCCGGGCCCAGCGAAAACAAGCTGCGGCCCTGCGGCTGTGTCACAGGGTGGTCACGGCCATTGGCATTAGTATCGTGACTAGAGTCCACGAAAAATCCCGCACTATTCGGCACAGCCGGTGCAGGCATGGCGACGGAGTAGTTCCATTTATCCACTGACAGAATTCCACACCCTGAGCTGCCCTGAGTTGCCCCTCATTGCAGCGCCCGGGCGGCGTGCACCGGTTGTGGTGTCCGCGTCGGCCAAGCGGCCGGTCCAGGGAGTCGCCTCATGATCATGTATCTGCTGATGGCTCTCACTGCTGCCGTCGTGGCTTACGGGGGAACCTGGGGAGCCCGCGTGCTCGGAAACAAGCTCCGCTTGTACCAACCCATCCGAAGCCGCGACATGCACTCCGCCCTGATCTCCAAACTTGGGGGACTTGGCATCTTCGTAGGCTTTTTCGCTGCGCTGGTAGTGGCTTCCAATTCGTTCTTCGTCAAGGACATCTTCAGGCACAACGACGCCCCGTGGGGAATCCTCGCCGGTGCCGTCGTTATTGTCGCGGTGGGGGTAGCCGACGACATCCTGGATATCCGGTGGTGGATCAAGCTCCTGGGGCAGGGGACCGCGGCCTTCATCGTGGCAATTTGGGGCGTGCGGATGTCCGTCGTGCCGTTCATTCCGGAGCCAATCGTCCTGAGCTCCGAGGTGGTCCAGATCGTGCTGACGGCGGGTTTGATCGTGACCACCATGAATGCCGTCAACTTCATCGACGGACTGGACGGTTTGGCAGCCGGGGTGGCCATCATCGGTGGGGGAGCGTTCTTCCTCACCGCGTACTGGGTCCACCGGAACAACCCGTCCACGGACAACTCGGACCTCGCGACACTCCTGATGGCCATCCTTGTGGGCAGTTGCATCGGCTTCCTGCCCCACAACTGGTTCCCAGCCAAGATCTTCATGGGTGACTCCGGGGCGATGCTCATCGGATTGCTCATGGCCTCTGCGGGCGTGGTGGCGACCGGCCAAATCGGTTCAGGATTGTACGACCGCGCCAACGGCATCCCCACCATCGTTCCGATTCTGCTGCCGTTCGCGGTGCTCTCCCTTCCCCTGCTGGATCTGGGCATGGCAGTTGTCCGGAGGACCGCCCGGGGCCAGTCCCCGTGGTCTGCCGACCGAGGGCACCTCCACCACAAGCTGGTGGACCTCGGATACTCGCATCGCACCGCCGTCGTGATGTTGTATGTCTGGACGTCGATCCTTGCCTTCGGCGGCGTGGCTTTTGCCGTCTTCCCCTGGCAGGTGGTGTTGATCGTGGTTATCGCGGCCGCGCTGGTCATGGCCGCGGTGACGGCGTGGCCTTACTTCACCCGGAAAACAGCCGGGCCGGGGGAACAGTAGATGACGGCCGGTTATCGTCCCAGTTCTATCTCATGTAGAATTCTTACTGCGGACAGTCACTCGCCCGTAACCCCACTTTGAGAATATGGCACCTGTGCCACGAGGATTGGTATCCCCATGACATCCAACGCCGATTCCGGACGCCCGTCCGGCAAACGTGTTGTTGGATCTTTGGGTGGCCGATCCTCGCTGTGGCTTAGGCTGCTGGGCCTCAGCGCTGCTTCGGCAACTGCTGCAACGGCGCTCACCTGCGTGATCGCAGCCTTCATGAATGGCGGCCAGGGCGCGCTCTCAGCCGCGTTCGGTGCCGCGCTGGTCATGCTCTTTTTTGGAATCAGCCTCCTGATCGGTCACTTTGTCGGCCGGAACAACCCCTCCGGTGCCGTCGGCCTTTTTGTGGCTACGTACTTCATCAAGGTTGTCGGCTTCGCCGTCGTGCTGTTCGTGCTCGGAGCTCCCGAGTGGCTGCACGCCCGGTGGTTCCTCATCGGGGCAGTCGTCACGGTGGTCTTCTGGCAAGCCGCCGAAATCTATGGTTTCAGCAAAGCGCGCCTCCAGATCTACAACGACCCCTCCGAGCCGAAGGGTGGTCCGGATGTCTCCGCGTAAGCGCTATTCACGCCCGTCCCTCGGCGGTCAGCAACCTGCCAAGCGCAATGACTCGGCTGAAGCCCGAAACGACGGTGGCTACAACGCCGGTCTCGCTGTCTTCAGCTACATCATTGGCGGGATCATTGTCTGGAGTTTGATAGGCTGGGGTTTGGATAATCTGTGGGGGACCCGCTGGATTGTGCTCCTTGGCGCTCTGCTGGGAGCCGCAGGAGGGTTCTATCTTTCCCATATGCACGGCCTCACCAGGCAAAGCTCCTCTTCTGGCGAGAGCAACGCAGACAGCGGTCCGTCCACGGACGGGGACAGTAATGCCAAATAATTTCACATGGAATGTGGATGCGTGCAACGCTTCCGGATTTCAACCAATGCCCAATGATGGACACAGCAGAGAGGAAACGCGTTGATCGCGCTTGCGCTCCCCGCCCAGGATTCGGGGTCCTTCACCCCACCCGGAATCGACGAAATGCACCTGCCGGCAATCCTGCCTTGGGGTGCGCACGACGGATTCTCCAAGCAGATGCTGCTGGTGATCCTTTCGGTCGTCATTATCGCTACATTCTTCATCCTCGCTGCACGCAAGCAGCAGCTGGTTCCCGGCAAGCTGCAGTTCGCCGGTGAGATGGCCTACGGCTTCGTCCGCAACAGCATCGCCAAAGACATCATCGGCGGCAAGGACTTCATCAAGTACGTCCCGCTGTTGTTCAGCCTGTTCTTCTTCATCCTGGTGAACAACATCTACGGTGCCATTCCGTTGATCCAGCTTCCGAGCTTCTCCCACGTAGGCGGCGCCTACGTGATGGCAGGCATCGTGTACGTCACCTGGATCGCAATCGGTCTGAAGAAGAACGGCCTCAAGTACTTCAAGCTCGCGACGGTTCCGTCCGGCGTGCCGTGGTACATCCTTCCGATCGTTGTTCCGATCGAAATCATCTCCAACTTCCTGGTCCGCCCCGTCACGCACAGCCTCCGTCTGTTCGCGACCATGCTGGCCGGCCACTTGATCGTGATGCTCGCCGGTTCCGGCATTGAGTTCCTGGTCATGCAGGAAAACGTGCTCCTCAAGGGCGCGTCGGTCCTGGTCCTCGTCGGTGCCATCGCCATGTACATGCTTGAAGCGCTGATCATGGCCCTGCAGGCCTACGTGTTCACCCTGCTGACCGCGATCTACATCGAAGGCGCCCTGCACGCCGACAGCCACTAAGGCTCCCAACACTTCCCCTTGCGGGGATGAAGCAACCCAAACAACCTGCCGCACGGGCGGCATCTTGAAAGGAAGAAAAAATGGAAGGCACCATCAACGGCTCCCTCAACCTCATCGGCTACGGTCTTTCGGCCATCGGCGGTGGTATCGGTGTGGGTCTCGTGTTCGCCGCTTACATCAACGGTGTTGCACGTCAGCCGGAAGCTCAGCGTGTGCTGCAGCCGATCGCGTTCCTTGGTCTGGCACTGACTGAAGCTCTTGCCATCCTCGGCCTGGTCTTCGCTTTCGTTCTTTCCTAGTCCTAAGAACCAAGCGAATCCAAGCACGAGTAGATAGGACGGGTGAAATATGAATCAGCTGATCATCTCAGCCGCCACTGAAGGCGAAGCGGCCGCGAACCCGCTTGTTCCCAATGTTTGGGAAATGGGCGTTGTCCTCGTCGGCTTTGCGGTCCTCATGTACATCGTGGTCAAGTTTGTTGTCCCGATGTTCGAGAAGACCTTCGCAGAGCGTGCCGAAGCAATCGAAGGTGGCATTGCAAAGGCCGAAGCGGCTCAGGCAGAAGCTTCTGCGGCTCTTGAAGAGTACAAGCAGCAGCTCACCGATGCCCGTGCCGAAGCCAACCGCATCCGTGAAGAAGCACGCGCCGAAGGCGCCCAGATCCTCGCGGACCTGAAGGCAAAGGCTGCAGCCGAGTCTGCACGCATCACCGAGCAGGCACATGCCGCCATCGAATCGGAGCGCCAGGCAGCTGTTGTCTCGCTTCGTTCCGAGGTCGGTACCCTGGCCACCACGCTGGCAGGCCGCATCGTTGGCGAAGCACTCACCGACGACGAGCGCGCTGCCCGCGTTGTTGACCGCTTCCTGGCCGATCTGGAGACCCAGAGCGCAGGTGCAGCTAAGTAATGGCAGGTATATCGAGCGAATCGCTGACCACAGCATTGGCACAGTTGGAAGCCAAGCTTCCCCTGGCCTCGCTGCAGTTGGCTAAGGACCTCTTCGGAATCCTGGGAACGGTGGACAGCTCGGCTGGCTTGCGCCGCGCCCTGACTGACCCGTCCCGTACCGGAGACGAGAAGTCGGCGCTGGTCAAGCAGCTGGTTGGCGGGAAAGTCTCCGCTGATGCAGCTGAAATCGCGGGCGGATTGGCCAGTTCACGCTGGGCGTCGGCACGCGATATCGGCGATGCACTCGAGACCCTTGCCGCCACGGTGGTCATTGCCGTAGCTGAAAACAAGTCGGCCGTTTCTGCCTCCGGTATCACGGGGCTGGAAGAGCTGGAAAACGATCTGTTTGCCTTCAACCAGGCCGTCGCCTCCAGCCACGAAGTACAACGTGCTTTGTCTGAGCCGCAGGCTTCCCCTGCGGCGAAGATCGCACTGGCCGAGAAACTGGTTCCTGGCATCAGCGAGGAAGCCAAGATTCTCATCAGCCAGGCAGTGACGCAGCCGCGCGGTGTCAAGCCGAGCAAGCTCGTCGAATCTTTCGCCAAGCTTGCAGCCAAGCGCCAGCAGCGCTGGATTGCAACTGTCAGCGTTACCCGTCCGTTGACGGAAACGCAGGCCAGCCGTCTGCAGGCCGGGCTTGATGCCCTGTACGGTCGCGAGCTGAAGGTCAACGTCAACGTTGATCCGGCACTTATCGGTGGTATCCGCGTTCAGGTAGGTGACGAAGTACTCGATGCTTCGGTCATCGCCCGCTTGACGGAGCTCCGCCGCCAGCTTGCCGGCTAGCGAAGACATAGCACAACTTAACTGATATAAAACCCGGTCATCGTGAGCAACGATGATCACGAAACAGGAGAGCAGGGACTGCAGATGGCCGAATTGACCATCAACGCCGACGACGTCCGTAATGCGTTGAACGAGTTCGCGGCGTCCTACGAACCCGGTAACGCAGAGCGCGTAGAGGTTGGTCGTGTGACCACCGCAAGTGACGGCATCGCCCGTGTTGAGGGTCTTCCCTCGGTCATGGCGAACGAGCTGCTTCGCTTCGAAGATGGCACGCTGGGCCTGGCCCAGAACCTTGACGTCCGCGAGATCGGTGTCATTATCCTCGGTGACTTCACCGGTATTGAAGAAGGCCAGGAAGTTCACCGTACTGGTGAGATCCTGTCCGTTCCGGTGGGCGACGCCTTCCTGGGTCGCGTTGTCGACCCCTTGGGCCAGCCCATCGACGACCTTGGCGAGATCAAGGCCGAAACCACCCGTGCACTGGAACTCCAGGCACCGGGTGTTACCGAACGCAAGTCGGTCCACGAGCCGATGCAGACCGGCCTCAAGGCTATCGACGCCATGATTCCGATCGGCCGTGGCCAGCGTCAGCTGATCATTGGTGACCGTCAGACCGGTAAGACCGCAATCGCCGTCGACACCATCATCAACCAGAAGGCCAACTGGGCTTCGGGAGATGTCACCAAGCAGGTTCGTTGCGTCTACGTTGGTGTCGGCCAGAAGGCTTCCACCATCGCAGCTGTCCGCCAGACCCTTGAGGACCACGGCGCACTGGAGTACACCACCATCGTGGCGTCCCCGGCTTCTGACCCCGCCGGCTTCAAGTACCTTGCACCGTATGCGGGTTCGGCCATCGGCCAGCACTGGATGTACGGCGGCAAGCACGTTCTGGTGATCTTCGATGACCTGTCCAAGCAGGCTGAAGCTTACCGCGCCGTGTCCCTGTTGCTGCGCCGTCCGCCGGGACGTGAAGCCTACCCGGGTGACGTCTTCTACTTGCACTCCCGCCTGCTGGAGCGTTGCGCCAAGCTCTCCGACGAGCTCGGTGCGGGCTCGATGACCGGTCTGCCGATCGTCGAGACCAAGGCAAATGACGTTTCCGCCTACATCCCGACCAACGTGATCTCCATTACCGATGGCCAGATCTTCCTCCAGTCGGACCTCTTCAACGCCAACCAGCGTCCTGCTGTTGACGTCGGTGTGTCCGTCTCCCGCGTTGGTGGTGCTGCACAGGTCAAGTCCATGAAGAAGGTCTCCGGTACCTTGAAGCTGGACCTGGCCCAGTACCGCGACATGCAGGCCTTCGCCATGTTCGCCTCCGACCTCGATGCTGCTTCCCGTCAGCAGCTGACCCGTGGCGCACGCCTGATGGAACTGCTGAAGCAGGGCCAGTACTCGCCGTTCCCCGTCGAGAACCAGGTCGTTTCCATCTGGGCCGGTACCAACGGTTACCTGGACGACGTTCCGGTTGAGGACATCAGCCGCTTTGAGTCCGAGTTCCTGGAGCACCTCACGCACAAGTCCTCCATCCTGACCACGCTGGCACAGACCAACGTCCTGGATGACGACACCGTTGCAGCCTTGAAGGAAGCCATCGTCTCCTTCAAGAAGGGCTTCTTCGGCGAAGGTGACAACCGCCTGGTTGGCGCCGGCCACGAAGAGCACGCAGCGATCTCCGGCGGCGACGTCGACCAGGAAAAGATCGTCAAGCAGAAGCGCTAGTTCCGACAACCTGCCCTGCCGGGGTCCGCAAGGGCCCCGGCAGGGCAGCACATCGGGAACTTAGGAAAGGATAAGTATGGGAGCCCAGATTCGGGTCTACCGTCAGAAGATCAGCTCGACGACGTCGATGCGCAAGATCTTCAAGGCGATGGAACTGATCGCTACCTCGCGCATTGGTAAGGCCCGCGCCCGCGTAGCAGCTTCACTGCCCTACGCGAACGCGATTACCCGCGCCGTTTCTGCTGTCGCAACTCAGAGCGAAATCGACCACCCGCTGACCACCGAGCCGGAGCAGATCCGCCGTGCCGCAGTCCTGATCATCACATCGGACCGCGGCCTTGCAGGATCCTACTCGGCCAGTGTGCTCAAGCAGGCTGAAGGTCTCACCGAGCTTCTTCACGCAGAAGGCAAGGAAGTCAAGGCGTACCTTGTTGGCCGCAAGGCGCAGGCGTACTTCGATTTCCGGAACCGGTCCTACGCCCGCGTATGGACCGGCGGCACGGACGCACCGGAATTCGAAACCGCGCAGGAAGTCGGAGCTGCTCTTCTCGAAGACTTCTCCACCGACTATGAAGAGGGTGGCGTGGACGAAATCCACGTCGTTTACACCCGCTTCAAGTCCATGGTCACGCAGGAGCCCACGGTGATCCGTTTGCTCCCGCTTGAGGTCGTCGAAGAGGAAGCTGCCTCGGAAACCGAGCTGCTGCCGTTGTACGAATTCGAACCGGAAACGGAGCAGGTTCTCGACGCCCTGCTTCCGCGTTACATCGAATCCCGCATCTTCGCGGCGATGCTGCAGGCTGCTGCTTCCGAGCTCGCAGCCCGCCAGCGTGCCATGAAGTCGGCCGGTGACAACGCTACGGAACTGATCAAGAAGTACACGCGCCTTCGCAACACGGCCCGCCAGGCCGAGATTACGCAGGAGCTTTCCGAAATCGTGGCCGGCGCCGACGCACTCGCGTCCTAGCCTGCACCGATTCGGTTCAAAGCCGCACCTGAACAACAGATAAACTTAACCCCACGCCATCTACTGAGTGAAGTGAGAGAGATGACTGCCACTGCTACCGAACACGTAGCAACGGCCGGTGCCACCGGCCGCATTGCCCGTGTTATTGGTCCGGTTGTCGACGTCGAATTCCCGGCTGACGCAATCCCCTCGATTTACAACGCCCTGACCACCGAGATCACCCTCAACGGCCAGACCAAGACCATCACGTTCGAGACCTCCCAGCACCTGGGTGACAACCTCGTCCGCGCCATCTCCCTGCAGGCAACCGACGGACTTGTCCGTGGTACCACCGTGCAGGACACCGGCGCTCCGATCTCCGTGCCCGTCGGCGACGGCGTCAAGGGCCACATCTTCAACGTCCTGGGCAAGCCGCTCGACGTCGAAGAGTCCGAGATCAAGGCTGACGCCTACTGGCCGATCCACCGCAAGGCTCCGAACTTTGCCTCCCTCGAGGGCTCCACGGAGATGCTCGAGACCGGCATCAAGGTCATCGACCTTCTCACCCCCTACATCAAGGGTGGAAAGATCGGCCTGTTCGGCGGCGCCGGCGTTGGCAAGACCGTTCTGATCCAGGAAATGATCACCCGTGTTGCCCGTAACTTCGGTGGTACTTCGGTATTCGCCGGCGTTGGCGAGCGTACCCGTGAAGGTAACGACCTCTGGGTTGAAATGGAAGAGGCCGGCGTTCTGAAGGACACCGCCCTTGTCTTCGGCCAGATGGACGAGCCGCCGGGAACGCGTCTGCGCGTGGCCCTGTCGGCTCTGACCATGGCGGAGTACTTCCGCGATGTCCAGAACCAGGACGTGCTGCTCTTCATCGACAACATCTTCCGCTTTACGCAGGCAGGTTCGGAAGTTTCCACGCTGCTCGGCCGCATGCCGTCCGCCGTGGGCTACCAGCCCAACCTTGCTGACGAGATGGGTCTGCTCCAGGAGCGCATCACCTCCACCAAGGGTCACTCGATCACGTCGATGCAGGCCATCTACGTGCCTGCTGATGACTACACCGACCCGGCTCCGGCCACGACCTTCGCACACCTCGACGCGACCACGGAACTTTCCCGTGAAATCGCCTCCCGTGGTCTGTACCCGGCCGTTGACCCGCTGACGTCGACTTCCCGTATCCTGGACCCCCAGTACATCGGCAAGGACCACTACAACACGGCTGTTCGTGTTAAGCAGATCCTGCAGAAGAACAAGGAACTCCAGGACATCATCGCCATCCTCGGTGTCGATGAACTCTCTGAAGAAGACAAGATCGTCGTCTCGCGTGCACGTCGTATCCAGCAGTTCCTCTCCCAGAACACCTACACCGCAAAGCAGTTCACCGGCGTCGAAGGTTCCACCGTGTCCATCAAGGACACCGTTGAAGGCTTCACCGCTATCTGCGACGGCGAGCTGGACCACATCGCAGAGCAGGCGTTCTTCAACGTCGGCGGCCTGGATGACGTCGAGCGCAACTGGGCCAAGATCCAGGAACAGACCAAGTAGTATGGCTGAGCTCGAGGTTGAGATTGTCGCGGCGGACCACTTCGTGTGGTCCGGAGCGGCCAAGATGGTGAAGGCCCGCACCAGCGATGGTGAAATCGGAATCCTGCCGGGCCACTCGCCCCTTCTGGCCATCATGGCTGGGGGCGAGCTGGCAATCCAGCCGGTTTCCGGTGGCCGGATTGCAGTAGTTGTCGACGGTGGGTTCTTCTCCGTGGACAACGATCGCGTGGTCATTGTTGCTGACAACGCCAAATTGGGCGAAGCGGCTACAGCGGGGATCCGATAGCACGACCTTGATGGACGATTCCCTTATTCCGTTCATCGCCTTGGCAACAGCGTTCACGTTGCTGATCATTTCACTGTGCCTTCTGGGGGTGCGCCGCTTCAATCTGCGGCGCGCCCTTGGCACGATCGACGCCTCCATTTGCACGGCTGGAAACAGCTGGCAGATGGGGGTTTGTCGTTATCAGGACAATGATCTTGAGTGGTTCCGCTTGATGTCTCTGAGCGTTGTTCCCAAGCACAAGTTCAAACGCAGCTCACTGGAATTGCTGGGCCGCCGCCAACCGACAGAGGAAGAGCTGGTCCGGGTGCAGCCCGGCGTCGTGGTGGTTGAACTGCAATACGAAGGCAGGAAGTTCATGCTGGCCATGAACTTCGATGCCTATGCGGGGCTCTCCTCTTGGCTGGAGGCCGGCCCGGTTATCGGCGTCGGTACCTGGCGTTAGGCGTTATGGACTTCCTTTCGGACGTCAGTCTTGTGTCTGGACCGTTCCTCTGGTTCAGCATTGCCTGCGGGATCGTTGGAGGAGCGTACCTGCTCTGGCGACGACGACTGTCCTGGTTTCTGGTGGTTGTGGGCTCTTTGCTGACAGCCATCGCCGTTGTCGCCTTGGTGCACTGGA
The DNA here is from genome assembly GCF_028736865.1 of Paenarthrobacter sp. AB444. Taxonomy (NCBI): domain Bacteria; kingdom Bacillati; phylum Actinomycetota; class Actinomycetes; order Micrococcales; family Micrococcaceae; genus Paenarthrobacter; species Paenarthrobacter sp. AB444. The sequence continues at coordinate 102,232 of NZ_JAQZBY010000004.1, forward strand.
TCCTGGTGGATCTCATGGCTGTCTTCTCGGAGAACCTGCCGTTCGAGACGGTGGCGTGGACCGTGCCGGCAGTAGCCGCCATTGTGCTCAGCGCTGCACGTATTCCCCGCAATTCCGCCAAAGGGCGCGTGCTGAGTGTAACGGCCATGCTGGGAGTGATCTTGCTCTGCATGGTCCAAGTGAACCTGTACTTCGGATTGAACAACACGGTCGCTGACCTTCTAGGCACCGCGGTGGCACGAATCCAGCCGCTTGAACAAAGCCTCAAGCGCTCTGCAAAGGCCACTCCGGCTCCTCTGCCGTCGGCGTGGAAAGCGCCCGACTCCATGCCGCAGCATGGCATTCTGCGTAAAGCCACGATCCCAGGAACCGTCTCAGGTTTCACTTCCCGGGATGCGTTTATCTACTTACCGCCGGCTTATCAGACCGACCTCCGGCCCAGCTTGCCGGTACTGGTGCTTTTCGCAGGGCAACCCGGAGCACCAGCTGACTGGTTGACAGGAGGAAGACTCCGCGCCCAACTGGACCGTTTCGCAGAGGCGCATGGCGGTATTGCGCCGGTCACCGTGGTGGTGGATCCGAACGGATCCGGCAACGCCAATACCTTGTGCATGGACAGCCGGATCGCCCCGGCCGACACCTTTCTTTCCCAAGATGTGCCCGCGTGGATCACGGACACCTTGGACGTCTCCACCGATCACAAGCAATGGGCTGTGGGCGGATTCTCCTTTGGTGGCACGTGTGCGCTGCAGATGGGAACCGCGCACCCCGACATTTTTCCCTCGGTGCTGGCCTTCTCCGCAGAGCGCGAACCGGCCCTGGCCAAGGACAGGAACAAAACCATTGGGGACTCGTTCGACGGCGATGTCGCAGCTTTCGAATCAAGGACGCCATTGGTGTTGATGCGGGACCGCGATTTCGCCGGCAGTGGCGTCTACTTCGCAGCCGGCGAGACGGACAACGAATTCATTAACTACATGCATGAGCTCGGCGAAGCGGCGAAGAACGCCGGCTTCCAGACCGAAGAGCACACGATCCGGAAGGCCGGGCATTCCTGGGATGCCGTGGTGAAGGGAATGCCGGAAGGCCTCGATTTCCTTGCCGGTCGATGGGGGCTTCCGAAATGAGCCTTGCCGTAAAGGGTGTTGTCCTGCCCGCCTTGAGGCAAACCGGACAGCACGTGCGGTCCACGCCCTTCACGGCCGGCATTCTTGTGTTGTTCGTTGCCCTGTCCATCATCTCCGGCAGTTTTGTCGCCGGGCCGCCAGATGGATGGCTGCGGGTGGCGGGTGTGAGCCTGTCCGGTCTGAAGTCCGGCGACTGGTGGTCCATTTGGACATCGCTGTTCTTTACCACCAACCCTTTGGCCTATGTCACCGCCGTGCTGATGATCCTGTTTCTTCTGGGCCTGGCCGAACGGCGCTTCGGCTCCCTGAGGACTGCCGCCGTCTTCTTTGGCAGCCAGTTCGCCGCAGTCTCGGCATTCCTGTTGGTCACCCAGGTAGCGCAGACGTCCGACGACGGCTGGCTGGCCCGCATGGGCGATACCCGCCTGATTGGGCCGTACGCCGCCATCCTCTCGACGTGCCTGGCGGCCAGTGCGCTCCTGCCTACGCTGTGGCAACGACGACTGCGCACAGTGGCGTTGTCGGTCTCCCTGCTCTTGCTGCTGTACGTGGGCCACGCGGAGACGGTGGTGGGCTTTCTTGGGGCATTGATCGGCGTGGCGGCCGGTTGGTGGATGCAAAGCAGCCAGGGTCATCTCCGCCTGCACAGGTCCACTGGCAGGGAAGTGCGGAACCTGTTGTCCCTAACGATGGCAATCTTCGCGGTTGGTCCCATCGTGACGGCCGCTGCCAAGAGCCCGTCCGGTCCGCTCGCTTTGCTGCGGGACGTCATTTTGAATCCCATCCCCACGTTGGGCCAGCTTGAGAGCAACTGCGGCGGCAGTATCGATGTCTCATGCCTTGAAGTCGGACGACAGGGCTACACGGGCCCGTTCGGCCTGGCCCTTGCCGTGGTGCCTGTCGTGCTGCTCTTGATCTGTGCCGACGGAATGCGGAGGGGGCGTCGGCTTGCCCTGGGGATCGCCATTGGCGTGCAGTTGGTGGTGGTGGCTCTCTCGGCCATTTACCTTGGTCTCTTTGCCAACATCCCGAGGCCGCAGGGGCGTCCCCATGTGGGGATGATGAACTCGGCCGTAGTCCACCTCATCCCGCTGGTGCTGGTTCCCTTGGTCCTGGCGGTACTTCTTTTCCTCTATCGAGGACATTTCAGGGTCGTCTCCTCTGATCGTCTCCGGCGGCGGGTGTTCTGGCTTGTCGGCCTGACGGGCGCAGGTCTTGGCATCAGCTACTGCATTGTCTGGTTCTCTTCGGGGGGAATGTCCAGGGACGGCGGACTGCTCGGCCTCGCCGCGGAACTTGCCCGGCAGTATCTTCCTGTTCCGCTCCCGGGCTCCTACCGGAAGGTCTTTGCGGAGCGGGACGTTCTGGAAGTCTTCCTGTTCTCCTACTCCGGCACCGTGTTCTGGCTGGTGGCGTTGGTTGGCGTATGGATACTTTTCATCCGCGGGCACCATACCGGTGGCAGGGATCACCAGGCGCGCGATCGTGCCCGCAGCCTGGTGAAGGCCGGGGGCGACTCTTTGTCCTGGATGGCGCTGTGGGAGCCGAATAAATACTGGTTCGCCCCGGACCATGCCGGGGGAGTGGCCTACCAGCAGCACGGGCACGTGGCATTGACAATGGCGGGTCCTTTTGGGCCGACGGACAATCACGTGGCCACAGCAGCCGGTTTCCTTGGGTACTGCTCCGAGCATGCGCTGATTCCGTGTCTGTACTCCTGCACGGATGAGCTGTGGCCAATGCTGCAGGGGCGGGGCTTCCGCCGCGTGGCTGTTGCCCAGGAGACACGCCTACGCATCCGCGGCCTGGAGTTCAGGGGCAAGGAATGGCAAAACGTCAGAACGTCCCTCAACCGTGCGGCCAAGTTGGGGGTGACGGCCAGGTGGGGTACGTTCTCCGGATTGCCCCACGGAATCCGTGCCCAGATCAGTGAGGTCTCGGAGGAATGGGCTGCGCAGAAGGAGATTCCCGAGATGGGCTTTACTCTGGGCGGCCTGGACGAACTCGAAGACGATGAAGTGTTGTGCTGTGTAGCAGTGGATGACGCCGGCTTTGTCCATGGCGTGACCAGCTGGCTCCCGGTCTTCGAAGACGGCAACGTGGTCAGCTGGACCCTGGACTTCATGCGGCGGCGCGGGGATGCGTTCCCTGGGGTGATGGAGTTCCTGATCGCCTCGGCTGTTCTTCATCTGCGGGAATCCGTGGAGGTAATCTCGTTGTCGGGTTCGCCGCTGGCCCAGGAGAAGGGCGAGATCGAACAACAGGCCAAGGGCTTGGCGGGTCTGCTCGATGTCGTGGGCCAGGCATTGGAACCGGTTTATGGTTTTAGGTCCTTGGCGTCCTTTAAGTCACGATTCCAACCCGAGTACCGGACGCTGTACCTGTATTACCAGGACCCCTTGCATCTTCCGGCAATGGGACGCGCTCTCAGCCGCGCTTACCTCCCCGGGTTGTCAGTTCGTCATTCGGCCAGGCTGCTTCGGACTTTGGTTGGTTGAATTGTCAATGCTTTTACGAGCATGCATTTCTTCACGTTTAGTAACAGTCACAATCTGAATATGACAGAACCGGCGGCATAAACGATCTTGTCTGCCTTAAACAGCTTGGCCCCGGCTCGGAAGCCGGGGCCAAGCTGTTTGTCTCTTCTGCGCCAACTCGAATCTACGCAGAATCAACGGGTAAGACTAGACGACGGTAACGCCGGTGGCCTGGGGGCCCTTGGCGCCCTGGCCGATCTCGAACTGAACGCGCTGGTTCTCATCGAGGGTCTTGAAGCCACCAGTCTGGATCTCGGAGTAGTGAACGAAGACGTCCCCATCCGAGTCGTCCGGGGTAATGAAGCCGAAGCCCTTTTCAGCGTTGAACCACTTTACGGTTCCCAGTGCCATGTATATCTCCTCATTATGGAACTTCAGTCCGATACACTTCGTACCGGCCTTGTTACTCCGCGAGAAGACCTGAATTTCCTTCCAGGAGACCTGGCTGGATTCGCAGGAGCTTCACGCTCGCAACTCGTCTTGCGAGCATGAAAACCACCTACACAAAGACTGCTACAACACTTTCATGTGCTCTGCCGGAGGTCAACGGTGTTTTGGGCAATTCGAGAAAAATTTAGGTAAAAAGAAGGTAACGCGGCGCTGCCCCAATTGCGCAAGTGCATGCCTAGGAGAGCCATTGCCCATTGCGCATCACGCCGGTGAGCTCGAGGTCTTCATTGGTTAGGACGACGTCGGCACGCAGTCCACGTCGCAACCCGCCTATTTCATCGGAAAGGCCAAGAATGGCGGCGGGAACCGCGGTTGCCGAACAAACGACGTCAGGAAGCGCGACGCCGGCAGCTACCGTTTTTCGGACAACGTCCAGGAGGGTGTCGGTACCGCCTGCGATCGATCCCGTGGCATCCAGCGTGGCTACGCCATTGCTGACGGTCACGGGAGAAGGACCAAGCATGTAATTGCCGTCAGACAAGCCAGCCGCGGCCATGGAATCGGTCACCAGGACGATGTTGCCCGCTCCAACCAATTGGAAGACGGTGGCAACCGTACTGGGTGCCAGATGGGTCCCATCCGCGATGAGTTCCACTACCGCTTTGCCTTCTTGCGCCATGCGCAAGCAGGCGGCGACCGGCCCGGGCGCGCGGTGGTGCATCGGAGGCATCCCATTGAAAAGGTGCGTGACGGTCGGAAGCGAGCTCACGCCGTCGAACCCTGCTGACTCAAGTCCTTCGCGAGCGGCAGCCAGCGACGCGGCTGCCGTGGCGTCGTCGCAATCGGTGTGGCCCAACGAGGGCGTCACGCCGTGGGAGGTCATGAGGTCCACCAGGGCAGCGGCGCCCGGGAGTTCGGGCGCGTACGTCATGGTGGCCAGTTTGCCCCCGGCGGCGCCGACCAATTCGGTCATGAGGTCCAGGTCCGGCTCAAGCAGGTACTCCGGATTCTGCGCCCCGCAGCGGGCATGGGAGAGGAAAGGTCCCTCAAGATGGATTCCTGCTACGAGTCCCTCCTCCGCCAGCTTCACGTAAAGCTCTATGCCCCGGAGGAGGTCTTCCCGGGGAGCGGTGACCATGCTGGCGAGGAACGTGGTGGTTCCGGAGCGGTGCAGGAACTCGACCGCCTTGCGCGCGGACGTCTCTTCACCGCCCGGGAAATCGCCTCCATTGCCGCCGTGGCAGTGCACGTCGACCAGCCCCGGGATCAAGTAGCTCCCGCTCGGCACGCCAAGACGGATCGCCCCCTCGAAGCCGTCGAAAGCTTCGGGGTCGAAGTCGTCGGCCGGACCCGCGTAGGCAATCCGGTCGCCGTCGATGGCCAGCAGGCCATCCTCCACCACCTCGCCGTCGCTGACAAGCGTTCCTTTGATGATCTGATGGCTCGGCGCGGACGAGGAAGCGAAACGGGTTGGGGCAGTCATGTTTTGATTCTAGTGGCCTGCGGCACACTGGCCGCCGGTGGCCTCAGAAGAGGCGGGACTCGCTGTCATCCACTCCACGCATGGCGTCATAATCCAGGGTCACGCAATCGATTCCGCGGTCATTTGCCAGGACTTTGGCCTGGGGCTTGATCTGCTGCGCCGCGAAAATGCCCCGGACGGGCGCAAGCAGGGGGTCGCGGTTGAGCAACTCCAGGTAGCGGGTCAATTGTTCAACGCCGTCGATGTCACCACGGCGCTTGAGTTCGACGGCGACGGTGGCACCGTTGGCGTCGCGGGCCAGGATGTCCACGGGGCCGATGGCCGTGAAGTACTCGCGGCGGATCAGGGAGTAGCCCGCTCCCAGGGTCTCGATTTGCTCGGCCAGGAGGCGCTGAAGGTCCGCTTCCACTCCATCCTTGATCAGTCCGGGGTCGACGCCGAGATCATGGGAGGTGTCGTGGAGTTGTTCGTAGATGTTGATGATGAGGCGGTCATCGGTTTTGGCCGACTGCACTGTCCACTGTTCCACCACGCCCTCTTCGACCTCGGTCTCCTCCGGGGTGGTCACCCGCAAGGTGGCGGGCGGGCTCATCCAGTTCAACGGCTTGTAGGAACCGCCGTCGGAGTGCACCAGCACCGAGCCGTCCGCTTTGACCAGCAGCAGCCTGGTGGCGAGGGGGAGGTGGGCCTTGAGGCGGCCAACATAATCAACAGAACAACGGGCTATCACGAGTCGCACCCGCCCCACATTACCGTCTGGGGCCAGTGGTTTGGGGCAGAATGGAGGTATGCCCCGCTCCAACCGACCTCGCCGCAATGCATCCGGCGCACGCTCTGGCAACGCTGGAGGCAAGTGGAGCGAACCGGTGCCCGAGCTCGACCTGGAGCGGGCCCGCGCAGGAATTGCCCGCCGGGAGAGCGCTCCGGACGGCGATTGGATGGTCCGGACCATGACGGCCAAGAAGGCCGAGAAACAATACATTTGCCCGGGTTGCTCGACGGCCATCCTGCCCGGTATCGCGCATCTGGTGGTGTGGTCCGACAACCACCTGTTTGGGCCGGCTGCCGGCTTGGCCGAGCGTCGCCATTGGCACACCAACTGCTGGACATCGCGGACGTACCGGTACCGCTGAAGCGCTTAGGCTAGGAAGCATGACTTTCGACCCCGCCTCGTTCGTTTTTACCCCACAGGACGCGCCCTCGGAGATCCGTGCCTCGACGGTGCTCCCGGCCAAACGCGAGAATGTGGAGATCACTACTGAGGACGGCAAAGTCCTGGTGGGCGAGCTTGCGCTTCCCGAGTCGGGTGAGGTCACGGCAACCCTGATCACCCTCCACCCCCTGCCGACCCATGGCGGATTCATGGACTCCCACGTGTATCGGAAGGCGTCCTACAGGCTCCCCGCACTCTCCGGCGTCGCCGTCCTTCGCTTTAACACCAGGGGCACGTCGTCTCCTCGGGGGACCAGCGATGGGCACTTCGAAGAGGGCGTCGGTGAGCGCTACGACGTCGAGGCGGCCGTTCGGTTCGCTGTTGAACGGGGCCTGCCCAACCGCTGGCTGGTGGGATGGTCTTTCGGAACGGAACTTGCGTTGATGTATGGCGCCGTGGAGCCTGTGGCAAGCCAGATTGAAGGAGCAATTCTCCTGTCTCCGCCGCTGCACCGGGCCACGGATGTCCATCTCAAGGAATGGGCCGCCTCCGGCAAGCCGCTGACGGTTTTGGTGCCCGAACACGACGATTACCTGCAGCCGGAGGAAGCGGCCCAGCGGTTCAGCCTGGTCCCGCAGGCCCGGCTTGTCGGCGTCGACGGCGCGAAGCACCTGTGGGTGGGGGAGAAGTACGCTGCGCGGGTCCTGGACGAAATCGTCGACGACGTTACTTCCGCGGGTGCCGGCGTCGACGGCCTGCCGCGCCAGTGGGCGGGGCCGGTAGCGAGCGCCTGACCGGTAGCGAGAGCCTGACAGGTAGCGGGTGCCTGACAGGTAGCGGGTGCCTGACCCGCCCCTTGGGAGGGGGAGGGCCGGTCAGTGCCTGTCCTGCCGGACGATGAAGACTTCCTTGATCAGCAACATGATGGCTGCGGCGGTCGGAATGGCAATGAGCGCCCCCAGCACGCCCAGGAGGCTGCCACCGGCAATGACGGAGATGACAGCAACCGCGCCGGGCACAGCCACGGCACGTTGCATGATGCGCGGCGAGATGAAGTAGGCCTCGAATTGGAGGTAGGCGAAGTACGCGATCGCGTAGATGACGGCGGTCTGCCAGCCTGCTGTGAGGGCCACCAGGATGACGACCACTGCCGCGATCATCCCGCCCACCAGTGGAATGAACGCGAGCAGGGCCACCACGAAGGCCAGCAGGACGCTGAACGGTATGCCGAGGATGGTCATGACGATGAAGGCGAAGACCGCGTTCAGCAGGGCCACGCACGCCTGGCCGATCACGTAGTTGCCCACGGAGTCGGTGATGGCCTCGGACAGGGCTTCAACCCTGGGGCGGCGTGATCGGGGAGCGAGACGGTACGCCCACTTCTTCATCGAAGGCAGCGCTGCCAGGAAGTAGAGGCTCAGGACAAGGACGATCAGCGATCCGAACAGGCCGTTGGCAACGGTGGAGCCGAATCCGACAACTCCGCCAAAGATGCCACCCATGGTTTCGGGATCCTTGACGAATTTATCCAGTTCCGTGGTGATCCGGTCCCGGACGCCGAATTGGCTGTCCACGGTGCGGAAGAAGTCCGAGTCGAGGAAGTTGCGGATCCAGTCCGGAGCTTGCCGAACGATCTCCGACACCTGTTCAACGATCGTTGGGATCAGGGTTGCGAAGAAGCCCGCCACCGCCAGCACCAGAGCGGAAACGGAAATCAAGATGCCTGCCGGCCGCGGGACCCTGTGGGCCTCGAGCCAGCGGACCACAGGATCAAGTCCAAGGGCAATGAAAAGGGCCGCCACGATCCACAGGATCAGCTGGGTGGTGTTGCTGGCAATGTAGAACACGGCCAGGGCCATTCCCACGCCGGCCGTTCCCATGAAGCCGACATAAAGGGGGTGCTGCGATGACATCCGAGGACCGGGAGCCCCAAAGCCGTGATCGTCCTCGGGACTGGAGCCATCCCGACCGCCGTCGCTGTCGTCCTCCGGCGGCATCTCAAAGCGGACGCGGTTGCGGGCCCCTGGAATGGGTTGCCTGAGGCGGCGGCTGATGGCGGCAAGACGTCCGGTCCGGACTGGTACAGCGGCGGCAGACCCTTCGGACGAGGCATCCACCGCGTCCGAACCGGCAGCTGACCCTGGCTCATTGACGGGACGGGACTCCATGTGGTCTTTCACGGGGTTGTACAGCCTTTTCATTGGTGGTGCAGGGTCAATTCAGGCCAGTTACTGCCCGGATATCATGATCATCGCCACACTATCAGGAGCATGGAATCGGGCTGCGGCGGCGCCACGGCAGGGTTTTTGGGGTGTCGCCGGCGTCACGCCGATCTGACTCTTTGATAACAAAACGGTTACCCTTGAAGTTCAACGACCGCTGATGATAGGTGATCCTGTGCGTTTGAAGACTGCAGCCTTGCTGGTGCTGCTGGGCCTGCTGACGATGCTGGCCGGCATTGGCCAGCTGACTTTTTGGGCCCCCGCTGAAACCGTGACGGCTTCGGTTCCCGGCGATACCAAAGCTTCCCCACTGACCGTGATCGATCAAAAGCTGATCGACCTCCATGACGGCCCGGTGAAGATCAAGATCCAGGGCGAGGGCAACTACACCATTGCCACCGGCCGCCCGGACGACGTCGACGCCTGGGTGGGCAAGACAGCCCACACCACGCTGACCGGTGTCTCCGCAGACCAGAAGTCCCTCGAAGTGACCTATGCGGACGGTGAAGCAACAGCGCCGTCCCCGGCCGGATCCGATCTCTGGGTAAGCACGGAGGACGCGAGCGGCGACTTCGAATACACCTGGAACCCTCCCGCTGACGGCGAATGGTCACTGCTCGTGGCAGCCGACGGTACCAAGCCCGCACCGACAGCGATCTCCATGACTTTCCCGAACAAGGCAACCACGCCGTGGGCCGTGCCGCTGATCGTTCTGGGCATCATTATCATCCTGGTGGGAGCGGCCCTGCCGTTCATCGCCAAAGCATTGAGCAGCCGCCGCAACAACGGCGAGGGCGATGGCCCGCACGACGGCGAGGCAACCACAACGCTGCCCGTCCAGTCGCCCGCAGGTGATGAGGGCCGCCGTCGTACCGGAGGTGCCGAAGGCCCCGCGCTGCGCGTCACTGCCGTAGCTGCCGCCCTTGCGGCCGTCATGGTTGGCGGGACGGCAGTAGCTGCCCAGGCAACGTCCTCTCCGGATGCCACCCCCTCGGCGTCGTCGACCCAGGCTGCCGATGGCGACGGCGGAACCCCGGTAATGCTCGAATCCCAGCTTCAGCGCATCCTAGAGCAGGTCGCCAGCACCGTTGACGCGGCCGATGCCGCGAAGGATGCGGCCAAGCTTGCCCCGCGCGTGGACAAGATGGAACTTCAAATCCGGACGCAGAACTACAAGATCCGGTCCACTGTCTCGGCTTACGAGGCACGCATGCCGGTCCGGGCCACCAAGCTCCAGAGCAGCGTCATCAGCACCAAGAAGGACTGGCCGAGGACGGTGTACGCCCTGACGCAGGGTGAGGGAAATGTTGTCCCGCAGGTCCTGACACTTGTGCAGCTGTCGCCGCGGGAAAACTACAAGCTTTGGGGCACAGCGCCTCTGCAGCCCGGCACCAACTTCCCGTCGTTCCCGGTCCCGCGCAAGGGCACCACACCTGTGCCTGCCGGCGACAAGGACGGCTTGGCCTACAGCGGCAACCAGGCGTTGGAGATCCTGAGTGAAATGCTCACCAACCCGGATTCACCCAACCGGAGCAAGCTCGCCGACGGCCAATCGTCCCCGTACATCGCAGGCGCGCTCGCTTACCAGGCCGATACCGTGAAGAACGGAACCAGCGCCAACTTCAAGTTCACCCACACGCCCGTGACCAACCAGACCGTTGTGTTGAAGACAGCCGACGGCGGAGCGTTGGTAGTGGGACGCCTGGACTTCTCCTTTGAGGGAACTCCAAAGGCAGCAGGTGACAAGCTGATCCTGGAGGACGACTCCGCTGTCTTTGCCGGCGGCAAGGAGACAACCACCGGCATGGTGTTGAACTTCGCTGAATCGGTTGCCGTGTACATCCCACCGGCGGGATCATCCGATCCCATGAAGCTGGTGGCTGCCACCCGCGGACTGGTTGGCGCCAGCTTCAAGTAGCCAGGCAGGCAGCGGCTAGAGTGGACGGTATGAGTTCGCCCGGATACCGACCCACTCCAGCCGCTGCCAGCCAGCTCAACCTGCGCGGCGCCGTCGACCTCTCGTCGTTGCGCCGCCCCACTCCGCCGCAGGGCCCACCGGCTCCCGTGTCCGCGGACGGAGAGGCATCCCAAGGCGGTGGCACCGGCAAGGCCCCCCTTCGCGTGGATGCCACGGAAACAAACTTCCAGGATCTGGTGCAGTTGTCCGCCCAGATTCCTGTGCTGTTCCTCCTTTGGTCGCGGTATGCGGCCGAATCGCCCGGTGTCCTTGATACCGCTCAGCGCGTTGTTGAAAGCTATGGTGGCCGCCTCGTGCTGGCCGCTGCCGACGTGGATGCCTTCCCGCAGTTGGCCCAGGCCTTCCAGGTAGAGGCCGTCCCCACCGCCGTCGCCGTGATCAAGGGCCAGCCCGTGCCGCTGTTCCAAGGACCGGCCGACGACGCGCAGATCCGCAGCCTCATTGAGGAACTCCTGAAGGTAGCTGCCGCCAACGGCGTCACCGGAAGCATTGGCGACGCCGGACAAGCCGACGACGCCGAGCCCGCACCATTGCCGCCGCTGCACCAAGCCGCCGTGGATGCGATCGAGGCCGGCGACTTCGACGCCGCGGTGGCCGCTTACAAACAGGCCCTTCTTGAGCAGCCCGCGGATGCTGAAGCAAAGGCAGGCCTCGCCCAAGTCGAATTGATGGCCAGGCTGGAGAAGCTCACCGCCCCCGAGGCCGAGGCTCTCCGCGACCTCGCTGCCAGGGAGCCCGATGATCTCCAGGCCCAACTGGGCGTCGCCGACCTCGATGTCTCGGGCGGACACATTGAAGACGCCTTCAACCGGATCATCGGCTTCATCGGCAGGAACTTTGGCCCCGAGCGGGAAACCGCCCGTGTGCGGCTCCTGGATCTCTTTGAAGTTGTCGGGGTCAAGGACGAGCGCGTGGCCAAGGCCCGTCAGGGTCTGGCGAGGGTTCTCTTCTAGTGACGTCGGCGCTTTTTTCCCCGCTCAAGCTTCGTTCGCTCACCATCGGGCACCGGGGCTGGGTCTCGCCGATGTGCCAGTACAGTTGCGATCCGGAAATGGGAGAGGGCGTCCCGAACGACTGGCACCTGATGCACTTGGGCTCCTTCGCCGCGGGAGGTGCCGCGCTGATCATGACAGAGGCTGCGGCGGTGAACCCGGTGGGCCGTATCAGCCCGCGGGACGCAGGGCTCTACACCGATGAACAGGCTGCCGGTTGGGAACGCATAGTGCACTTCGTGCACCGGCACGGCGCCGTCGATTGCAGGATCGGTGCCCAACTGGCGCATGCGGGGCGGAAGGCCTCCACCTACTGGCCTTTCGCCGGCCACTCGGGTTCGGTCCCGGAGTCCGACGGCGGTTGGCCCACCGTCGGCCCGACGCAGGAGCCCTTCGACGGCTACGCGGCGCCCTCTGCCATGAGCGAAGAGGACATCCAGGCCGTGGTGGCAGATTTCGCCGCCGCTGCTTCCCGGGCCGTGGATATCGGCTTTGACACTGTCGAGATCCACGGTGCGCACGGGTACCTCCTGCACCAGTTCCAGAGTCCGCTGATCAATACGCGCACGGACGGCTGGGGCGGGAGCGAGGAAGGCCGGAACCGCCTGATGCTCACTGTGGTGGAAGCCGTCAGGGCGGTCATCCCCGACTCCATGCCGCTGCTGCTTCGGATCTCGGCCTCCGACTGGGCAGAAGGAGGCGTGGACGTGGACGCCTCCGCCAGGTTGGCGCGCGCGGCGGCCGACCTCGGCGTCGATCTGGTGGATGTCTCCAGCGGCGGTGCTGTGGCCCATCAGAAGATCAACGCGGTGCCCGGTTACCAGGCCGGCTTCGCCGAGCAGGTAAAGCGCGACGCCGGCATCCCCACCGCCGCTGTGGGACTGCTGACCAGTCCCGCCCAGGTCGAGGACATCGTAGCCAACGGCCGTGCTGACGCCGTGTTCATGGCGCGGGCTGCCCTGCGCGATCCGCATTGGTGGTTGCGCGCGGCCTACGAGCTTGGACACGATATGCCGTGGGTTCCGCAGTACCAGCGGGCCGTGCCCCGCCACGGTTTCTAGAACTCCAGCCACTGCGCGCCCGCGAGGCTAGGCTGGTCCCATGACGGAACCACGCCATGAATCCATGCCCTTATCCACCCCCGCCCCGGCATCCGAGTCCCCGCCGTCGACCGCTACGGGTGCCAGCCAAACACCGCAAGAGGCACCGCAGCCGGCGCCCCCGGCAGAAGCCCCCTTGTCTGCGCTGTCCATCCGGGGCCTGGCCAAGCGTTTTGGCGACAAGATCGCTGTCGACGGAATCAACCTGGAAGTACCCGCCGGCTCCTTTTACGGGATGGTGGGACCCAACGGTGCCGGCAAGACTACAACGCTCTCCATGGCGACCGGCCTGCTGCGTCCTGATTTCGGAACCGCTGTGGTCCATGGAGTCGACGTCTGGGCACAGCCGCTGGCGGCCAAGAAACTCATGGGCGTGCTGCCCGACGGCGTCCGCCTGTTCGACCGGCTGACGGGCGAGCAACTGGTCACCTACTCCGGCCTGCTGCGCGGCATGGACAGGGACGTTGTCGGTACGCGGGTGTCGGAGCTGCTGGCTGCCCTTGACCTCGAAGGTGATGCCGGATCCCTGGTGGTCGACTATTCGGCCGGCATGACCAAGAAAATAGCCTTGGCATCTGCCCTGATCCATGCGCCCAGGCTCCTTGTCCTGGATGAGCCTTTTGAGTCGGTGGACCCGGTATCGGCAGCAAATATCCGGGGCATCCTGGAGAGCTATGTAGCATCCGGAGGAACGGTTATTGTTTCCAGCCACGTCATGGACCTCGTACAGCGCATGTGCAGCCACGTAGCTGTCGTTGCCGGCGGCCGGGTCCTGGCAGCGGGCTCTGTGGACGAGGTACGCAACGGTTCCACCCTCGAAGAGCGCTTCGTGCAGTTGGTGGGCGGCGGACACCGGACGGAGGGGCTGGAATGGTTGCGCACCTTCTAGGCCTGAAGTGGCAGCTGCTTCTTAACGGCTTCAAGCGCAGTCCGTGGCAATTGGTTGGCATGGCGTTGGGATTGCTCTACGCCCTGGGAATGCTGGTCCTCCTTGTTGGAGGCCTCATAGCACTGCGGTGGGCTGATCCCGGGATCGCCCACACCGTGGTGGTATTGGGTGGAGTGGCCACTGTTCTGGGGTGGGCGGTCATCCCCTTGGTAGCGTCGGCGGCGGACATGACGCTGGATCCTGCGCGTTTCACCACGTTCGCGATCCCGCCGAAGCAACTCCTCGCGGGTCTGGCGCTTGCCGGGCTGATCGGAATTCCCGGCCTTGCGACGCTGATTGCGGCTTTGGGAACCGTAGGCACTTGGTGGCGGAGTGTTCCGTCGGCCCTTGGCGCATTGCTCGGTGCCGTCCTGGGGACGCTGACCTGCGTCGTGTTGTCCAAGGTTGTCACGACGGCGACTGCCGGACTCGCCGCCTCGAGGCGGTTCAAGGACATCAGCAGCATCGTTGTCTTCATCCCGCTGGTCCTGCTGGGGCCCATCATGATGGGCATCGTGGAGGGGGTCCGCAACAGCGCCGACTACCTTCCCGGGCTGGCACGTACTTTGTCCTGGACGCCCCTCGGAGCAGCGTGGTCGCTGGGTGGGGACCTCGAATCAGGCCAGGCAGCCGCCGCCGGTCTGAAGTTCCTGATTGCCGCAGCTACGATTGGCGCGCTGCTGTTGTGCTGGCACCTGCTCCTGCGGCGCGCCTTGGTGACGCCCACGTATTCCGGCGCCTCGGCGAGGAAGGGCGGAAAGCTTGGCCTTTTTGGCCGCCTTCCCGGGACGCCGGCCGGAGCCGTCATGGCTCGGGCGCTGGTCTACTGGATGAAGGATCCGCGCTACGCGGCGTCCTTGGTCATCGTCCCGCTGTTCCCTGTGCTCTTCTTCTTCGGCAGTTCACAAAGTGGCAGCTACGGGCTCTTCATGATCCTGGGGCCGCTCACCGCATTCGTTATGGCGTGGTCCATCTGTGCCGATGTTTCCTACGACAACACAGCCTTTGCGCTCCACCTGGCCGCCGGTGTCCGGGGTGTGGATGACCGCTTGGGGCGCGCCTTGGCCTGCCTGGCGATATCGCTTCCCGTGGTTCTGGTCTTCACTGTTGCGCCGTTGTTCCTCACCGGGGAATGGCAGTGGCTTCCCAATCTTTTGGGCTTGTCTCTCGGAACTCTCTTCACCGGACTGGGCCTGTCCTCGGTGATCTCGGCCCGGTATAACATTGCCGTACCGCTGCCCGGCGACAGCCCGTTCAAGAAGCCACCGGGAAACGTAGCCCAAACGCTCGCCGTGCAGGGAATCGGAATGGTGGTGCTGGCTCTGCTGTTGGTTCCGGAACTTGCCTTGATGGTTGTCCAGGCCGTCAGCGGCGGTCCGGAAGCAGGATGGATCAACCTGGTTGTTGGCCCGGTCCTGGGTGGGATCCTCTTTATCGTCGGCGTTCGACTCGGGGGTAAGTGGCTGGACGCGCGTGGCCCCGAGATGTTCGCCCAGCTCAGTGTCAACCGCTGACTCCGTAACAAGTGTGATTATCGTGGCCCTATAGGTGGGACATGGGATAACCTCTGTGACAGTAGATGATCCTCAGAAAGAAAGGCCGTGACGATGGAAGTTGTCATTCTCCCTGGCACCAAGCAGATTGGTGCGCTGGCTGCCGATGCCATCGAGGCATTGGTGCGGCGCAAGCCGAATGCTGTGCTGGGCCTCGCCACGGGCTCTTCACCCCTGCCCATCTACGATGAATTGGCGAGCCGTTACGAAGCCGGGGGCCTGGACTTCAGCCAGGCCCACGGCTTCGCCCTGGATGAGTACGTTGGCTTGGAGGCCGGGCACCCGGAGTCCTACCGCGAAGTCATCCGACGGGAATTCACCAACCGGGTCAACATCAAGCCCGAAAATGTCCATGGTCCCGATGGCGCTGCCGACGACCTCGAAGCAGCGTGCCAGGCCTACGAGGACGCCATCAAGGCCGTGGGCGGCGTGGACCTCCAGATCCTGGGCGTGGGAACGGATGGACACATCGGCTTCAATGAGCCGGGCTCCTCCCTGGCTTCCCGGACCCGGATCAAAACCCTGATTGAGCAGACACGCAAGGACAACGCCCGCTTCTTTGACAGCATCGACGACGTTCCGCACCACGTAGTGACCCAGGGGCTGGGCACCATCATGGATGCAAAGCATGTGGTGCTTGTGGCCACGGGCGCGCAGAAGGCCCAGGCGGTCCGGGATTTCGTGGAAGGGCCAGTGGCCGCCATCTGTGCCGCATCCATCCTCCAGATGCACCCCCACGCCACCATCCTGGTGGACGAAGCTGCCGCGTCATCACTGAAGCTGGCCGACTACTACCGGCACACCTACGACAACAAGCCGAAGTGGCAGGGCCTGTAGACGGTAAGATGTTTGGCATGACTACGCTTCCTCCGGATCCATTCGAAAACGACCCCATGCGCGAACTTTCCGGAGCCGGAACGTCCACCTCCACCATCGAGCGTGAAGAAACACGCCAGGAAGTGGAACCCGGCGACCGTGAGCGGTTTGCGCACTACGTCCGCAAGGAAAAGATCATGGAATCGGCAATGACAGGCGAGCCCGTCATTGCTTTGTGTGGAAAAGTCTGGACCCCGGGCCGGGATCCCCAGAAGTTCCCGGTTTGCCCGGAGTGCAAGGAGATCTATGAGGGTCTCCGCCCAGGCAATGACGGTGGAAACGGCGACGGTCCGGGCAACTCCAAGTAGTGGGTGGGAAGAGAACACAGGCCCCTTCTGAACGACACCGCTGTGCGGTCCGCTTCGGCGTGCCCGCAGAAAGTGCCGTAACTGCAACTGCCGTCAGGCCGGGGGAGTCAGCATGACAGAAACACTTTTCGGTGGTCCCTCCCTGCCTCCCGCATACCCGGAACGCGCTGCCTGGGGCACGGCCCCCAAGCTGCGTGCCTGGCAGCAGGAGGCACTTGACCTCTACATGACCCGCAACCCGAAGGACTTCCTCGCTGTGGCAACGCCCGGCGCCGGTAAGACCACCTTCGCCCTGCGTATTGCCACCACGCTGCTGGACAGCGGGGTGGTCAACCGCGTCACGATCGTGGCACCAACCGACCACCTCAAAAGGCAGTGGGCTGACGCCGCGGCCAGGGTAGGCATCGCCATCGATCCCAACTTCAAGAACTCCGACGGCCAGCACGGCAGGGGCTTCGTCGGCGTCGCTGTCACCTACGCCCAGGTGGCCAGCAAGCCGATGCTGCACCGGGCCAAGACCGAAGCGGCCCGGACCCTGGTGATCCTTGACGAGATCCACCACGGCGGTGAAGCGCTGTCCTGGGGTGATGGGCTCCGCGAGGCTTTTGATCCTGCTGCGCGCCGCCTTTCCCTGACGGGAACGCCGTTCCGCTCGGACACTTCGCCCATCCCGTTTGTTGAATACGCTGAGGACCGGGACGGGATCCGCAGGTCCAAAGCCGACTACACCTACGGCTACGGCAACGCGCTGCGGGACCACGTAGTCCGGCCCGTGCTGTTCATGGCGTACTCCGGCCAGATGCGGTGGCGCACCAGTGCAGGGGATGAAATGGCAGCGTCCCTGGGCGAGGCCGCCGTGACCAAGGACATCACGTCCCAGGCATGGCGGACGGCGCTCAATCCCACCGGCGAGTGGATCCCGGCGGTTCTGGCAGCTGCGGACAAGCGCCTCAGCGAGGTGCGTCGGACGGTTCCCGATGCCGGTGGCCTGGTGATCGCTACGGACCATGAGGACGCCCGTGCCTATGCCGGCCAATTGAAGAAAATCACGGGCCAGTCGCCCACGGTGATTCTCTCCGACGACTCAAAGGCCTCCAGCAAAATCGAGGAGTTCTCCGCAGGGGACAAGCGCTGGATGGTGGCCGTGCGCATGGTGTCCGAAGGTGTCGACGTGCCCCGCTTGTCGGTGGGTGTCTATGCCACGTCGACCTCGACCCCCCTGTTCTTCGCGCAGGCCGTTGGCCGTTTTGTGCGTGCGCGCAAAAGGGGAGAAACGGCGTCGGTCTTCCTGCCGTCGGTCCCGCCGTTGATGATCCTCGCCAACACCATGGAAGCCGAGCGCGACCACGCGCTGGACCGCCCGGAAAAGGACGACGACGGGCTGTTCAGCCCGGAGGAAAACCTGATGGCCGAGGCCAACCGGGAAGACAAGGCCTCAGAGGAACTCACCAAGGGCAAGTTCGAGGCACTGGACTCCCAAGCTTCCTTCGACCGTGTCCTGTTCGACGGCGGTGAGTTCGGTACCGGGGCGGACATCGGCTCTGACGAGGAACTGGACTTCCTCGGCATTCCGGGACTTCTGGATGCCGAGCAGGTGGGCACACTGCTCCGGCAGCGGCAACACGAGCAGCAGTCACGCAAGAAGCGCCAATCGCCCTTGGCCGCCGCGGCGTCGCCTGCGGTTCCGGACCACCGCATGCTCATGGACCTGCGCAACGAGCTCGCCAAGAACGTTGCCGCGTGGGCGGCCCGTACAGGAACTCCGCACGGGGTGGTCCACACCAAGCTCCGCGAGGTCTGCGGCGGTCCCGCCGTAGCCCAGGCCAATGAGGAGCAACTGCAGGCACGCCTCCGGAAGCTCCAGGATTGGTTCATCGGCCGGAAGTAGCCGGCCCGGATGTCAGCTCATACGCCACAGGGCGCCGCAGATGCGGCGCCCTGTGGCGTTGTGTGCCTTGTGGCTCAGCCGTGGTCGACCTCGACGCCGGCGGCTTCCAGGTCGTCGAAGACGTCGCTGAGGTCCTCCGAGATTCCGGCCGTGAGGTCGGCAATCACGGTGGTGTTGTAGCCGGCCTGGACGGCATCCAATGCGGTGGCCTTGACGCAGTAGTCGGTGGCAATGCCTACGATCACCACATCTTCGACATCGTGGCTCTGGAGCCAGTCGTCGAGTCCAATAGCGTCCTCATCGATCACTTCGGCTACCGTTGCGCCGGCCTTCAGGTCTCCTGAAGGGACATCGTCTTCCGGTGCGAGGACGCCTTCGAAACCCGAGTAGGCTGCCGTGTACTGTCCCTTGCGGAAGTAGGCCTGGATGTACTCGGGGTCAAGGTCCTCATGAAGCTCGGCACCTTTGGTGCGGGCCCGGCAGTGCGGCGGCCATGAATCCACCATGTCCGGGTTGTCGGAGAAATGGTCGCCAGGCTCAATGTGCCAATCCTGTGTTGCCACGATGTGATCGAAGTGCTGTTGGTTGGCATCAACGTATTCGGTGATGGCGCCGGCAACATCGGCACCTCCCTGGACCGCCAAGGTGCCGCCCTCGCAGAAATCGTTCTGGACATCAACGATGATCAAGGCCCTGGACATCAGTTCTCCTCGTAGACGGTGGGGATGGCGGCCTCGCCGCGCTGCAGGCGGTTCACAACAGGGGGCAGCTCGGCCATGGTTGCCGCGTGGCGCTCTTTAGCCCGGACAACACCTTCAGGGCCGGTCCACCCCGGTAGGACCTCGCCGTTCTTGACGAACTGGTGGAGCAGGGGACGGTCGTTGCCGTCGTCTTCGGGGCGGTGTCCGATGCCGACCACTTCGTGGGTGGCCCGGCCGCGCTCATTGAGCTTGCGCAGGGCGTACTTGCGGCCACCAACGCTTGCCTTGTTCTTGGCCGCCTTGGCGACGGAAATGAATTCGCCGGCGTCGTTGGTGCGGCTGACGAGCTTGTAGACCATGCTCGCCGTCGGAGCGCCCGAGCCTGTGACCAGCGACGTCCCCACGCCGTAGGAGTCCACGGGCGCGGACTGCAGGGCTGCGATGGCGAACTCGTCAAGGTCGGAGGTCACCACGATGCGGGTGTTGACGTTCCCGAGGTCATCGAGCAGCTGGCGGACCCATTGGGCCTGCGCCACGAGGTCGCCGGAGTCCAGGCGCACGGCGCCGAGTTTGTCTCCGGCGAGTTCGACGGCGGTCCGCACCGCCGTTTCGACGTCGTAGGTGTCCACCAACAGGGAAGTCCCGGGGCCAAAGGCCGCAATCTGGGCTTCGAAGGCTTCACGTTCGGTGTCATGCAGAAGGGTGAAGGAGTGTGCCGCCGTGCCGACGGTCTTGATCCCGTAGCGCCGGCCGGCCTCGAGGTTGGAGGTGCTGGCGAAGCCGGCGATAACAGCGGCGCGGGCTGCCGCCGTCGCCGATTCCTCCTGGGTGCGCCGGGAGCCCATCTCGATGCAAGGACGGCTTCCGGCCGCCGACGTCATGCGGGACGCGGCCGAAGCTATGGCGCTGTCGTGGTTGAGGACCGAGAGGATGAATGTCTCAAGGATGCAGGCCTCAGCGAACGTCGACTCAACAATCAGGATGGGGGAGTTGGGGAAGTAGGCATCGCCTTCGGCGTAGCCCCAGATGTCGCCGCTGAACTTGTAATCGGCCAGGTAGTCCAGGGTTTCCGTGTTGACCACCTTGTTCTGTTCCAGGAAGGCGAGTTCGGCATCGCCGAACCTGAAGTCCGCGATGCCTTCGAGCAGGCGTCCCGTCCCGCCCACCACTCCGTACCGGCGGCCGTCCGGAAGCCTGCGGGCGAAGGCCTCAAACACTGAACGCCGGTGCGCGGCACCCGAGTGCAGGGCGGCCTGCAGCATGGTCAGCTCGTAGTGGTCTGTGTACAAGGAAGTTGCGGGATGGTCCCACGACGCGGCTCTACTCACGAATTCACTCTAGTGCGAGCCGCCATAGAATGGACAGATGAGCCCTAGCGTTGCGTTTGGCACGGACATCGACGAGCGGACCGAAGCTGCAGAGCAAACGTCCACCGATGTCCTGACAGCCCCCGATGTCCCTTGGAACCTGGTGATCTGGAACGATCCCGTCAACTTGATGAGCTATGTGAGCTACGTTTTCCAGAGCTACTTCGGCTACTCGGAGTCCAAGGCGCACAAGTTGATGATGGAGGTCCACAAGAAGGGCCGTTCCATCGTGGCGTTCGGAAGCAAGGAACAGGTAGAGCAGCACGCTGTCGCCATGCACGGTTTCGGCCTGTGGGCCACTGTGGAGAAGGCCGCAAGCGGCAACGAAACACCCGGAAAGGGCGGCCGCCAGCGTGGCTAAGGCATTCAAATACGGACTCAAAGGCATCACGGGGTACCTTGAGCCAGCTGAGCGCGACCTCCTGCGGGGGTTGCTGGACGACGTCATCTCGATGCTGGACCCCGAAGTCCGGGAAAACGAAGATCCCCTGGCGGCCCTCATCGGTTTGGATATGGACGTCAAGCAGCCAAGCGACCGCGCCCTGCTGCGGTTGTTGCCGAACGTCCTAAAGGACGACGACGCCGGCTCGCTGGAGTTCCGGCAGCTCACCGAACGCTCCGTCCGGGAGAACAAGATCGGCGCGCTGCGGGCCACTGCATTGGGCTTGGACCGGCAGGACCTGGTCCTGACGCCCGAAGAAGCAGCCCGCTGGTCCATGGCGCTCAATGACGTCAGATTGGTTCTCGCCGAACGCCTGGACATCCGGGATGAAGCGGATGCCGAGCACATTCACAGCATGCAGGACTGGAGCCAGGCCGAAGACGTGGAGAGCTACCTGGCGTTGGTCTACAACTTCACCACCTGGCTCCAGGAGTCACTGGTTCAGGCAATGATCTCCGCCCGGCAGGCGAAATCCTGATCGTGGGGGCCCTGTGCCGCCCCGCCCGTGTGACACATAAGACACGAGGCGGAGGACACACCTGATGGCCGCACCCCACGGGAAGCCTTATTCTCGAATAATCATGACATCAGCATCGGGTTCACCAAGCGCCGCTCCGGGCAGTGGCGCCCCCATCAGCACGGGGGAGATCGTGGGAACGCGTCCGATCGGTATCTTCGACTCCGGCGTGGGCGGACTGACAGTGGCGCGGGCCATCATCGACCAACTGCCCAACGAGTCAATCCTCTATGTAGGCGACACCGCCAACGGACCCTACGGCCCACTTCCCATCGCCGAGGTGCGCGCCAATGCCCTCGGCGTCATGGACGAACTGGTGGACTCCGGAGTCAAGCTCCTGACCATAGCCTGCAACTCGGCGTCGGCCGCTGTGCTCCGGGACGCCCGGGAAAGGTACACAGCCCGGTACGGGATACCGGTGATCGAGGTCATTCAACCGGCTGTCCGCCGTGCCGTTTCCGCGACACGGACAGGCAGGATCGGGGTCATTGGAACCTCTGCCACGGTGGGTTCGCGGGCCTACGAAGACACTTTTGCCGCAGCCCCGGACCTCACCATCACGTCCGTGGCCTGCCCTGCGTTCGTCAGTTTCGTCGAAGCAGGCGTTACCACCGGCCCTGAACTTTTGGCAGCCGCCAACGAGTACTTGGCCCCGCTGAAAGAGGCCGGTGTGGACACCGTGGTCCTCGGATGCACGCACTATCCACTGCTGACCGGCGTCATCTCCTTCGTCATGGGTGAAGATGTCACCCTGGTCTCCAGCGCCGAAGAAACAGCCAAGGACGTCTACCGGGCGCTGGCCACCCACGGCATCCAGCGGACCGGCTCAGCTGCTCCCAGTCACGAGTTCATCGCCACAGGTGACGCCGCCCAGTTCGAAACGCTCGCGCGCCGGTTCCTGGGACCTGAAGTGCTGTCCGTGAAGCACGTGGACCATGTGGCAGCGCAGTATCCGACCGGAAGCCTCGCACGGATCACGCCCGAAATGCTCGAAGCAGCAAAATCAGGGGCAGGCCTGGCGCGTCGCTCCTACTTCGTCAACCCCGCCGACGCCGCCTTGGGGCGTGGCTTGTGAAGCTGACCATCGTGGGGTGTACGGGTTCATTCCCGGGGCCGGGTTCGCCGGCGTCGTGCTATCTGGTCACGGCACATGACGGCGAACGCGAGTGGAAGATCGTCATGGACCTCGGAAGCGGTGCCCTGGGCGCTATCCAGCGGTATACGGATCTTGAGGACATCGATGCGATTTTCCTCACCCACCTGCATCCGGACCACTGCATGGATCTCTGCGGCCTCCATGTAGCTGTGCGGTGGAAGCCCGGCGGCTGGGGACGCGACCGCATTCCGGTGTGGGGTCCGGCAGCTACTGCGGACCGCATGGCCACCGCCTACGGGCTGGATCTGGACCCAGGGATGCATGAGGAGTTCGACTTCACCAACTGGGCGGAACAGAAGCCCGTGACAGTGGGACCGTTCACCGTGACCCCCTACGGCGTCAACCATCCGGTGGAGGAGTGCTACGCCTTGCGCGTCACCGCAACAGAGCCGGGCAAGGACGGCACGCCGGTGACCCGGGTCCTGACATACTCCGGGGACACCGACTCCTGCCAGGGCCTGGAAGATGCTGCAGAGGGCGCAGACCTTTTCCTCTGCGAAGCGGCCTTCGAGGAAGGCCGCGATGACGCCATCAAGGACGTCCACCTCACCGGCAAGCGCGCCGCGGAGGCAGCAGTGAACGCCGGCGCCAAGCGGCTGCTGCTGACCCACATCCCCGTCTGGACTTCCCAGACGAAAGTGATGTCCGAGGCGAAACCCGTTTTCGCCGGGGACGTAGCTGTTGCCGTAGCCGGGGTTCACTACACCATCTAACGGACTCCGGCGCGGGCTTGGTGGCCATCGTCGCTAAGCTTGGAGCATGACTTCTGAAGCTACAGCAACACCCGTCATCCGCGCCGACGGCCGGACCCCCGAGCAACTGCGACCCATCAGCATCACCCGTGGCTGGTCCAAGCAGGCAGAGGGCTCGGCTTTGATCGAGTTCGGAAACACCCGGGTTCTGTGCACCGCTTCCCTGACCGAGGGTGTGCCCCGCTGGCTCAAGGGCGAGGGCCGCGGCTGGGTAACTGCCGAGTACGCCATGCTTCCCCGCGCGACGAACACCCGCTCGGACCGCGAGTCCGTGAAGGGCAAGATCGGCGGACGCACCCACGAAATTTCGCGCCTCATCGGCCGTTCCCTGCGTTCGATCATCGACACCAAGGCGCTCGGCGAGAACACTATCGTCCTGGACTGTGACGTCCTCCAGGCCGACGGCGGCACGCGCACCGCTGCCATTACCGGCGCCTACGTGGCCCTGGCCGAGGCCATTCGCTTTGCCCGCGAGAACAAGCTCATTGCCCGCAACGCCGAGCCGCTGGTGGATACCATTGCGGCGGTCTCCGTGGGCATCATCGACGGCGTTCCCATGCTTGACCTGCCCTATGTCGAGGACGTTCGGGCGGAGACGGACATGAACGTGGTGGTGACGGGCTCGGGCAAGTTCGTGGAGGTGCAGGGCACAGCTGAAGGCGCACCCTTCGACCGTGATGAACTGAACGCCCTGCTGGACCTGGCCCTCCTGGGCACCACCCAGCTCGCTGCCATCCAGCGCGAGACGCTGGCGGAAGCCCCGTGAGCGCCGAAGCCGTAGCTGGCGCGCCACTGCTGGTTCTCGCTACCCACAACAAGGGCAAATTGAAGGAACTCCGCGAACTGCTGCGGGGGCAGGTGCCAGGCCTCGACGTCGATACCCAGGTGGTTGACGCCGCTGCGGCGGGTGCGCCGGACGTGGCGGAAACCGGGGTCACGTTTGCGGAGAACTCACTGCTCAAAGCCCGCGCAGTAGCAGAGGCGACCGGCTTGGTGGCCATCGCCGATGATTCCGGGCTGGCGGTGGATGTTCTGGGCGGTGCGCCCGGAATCTTCTCAGCCCGCTGGTCGGGCCGGCATGGTGACGACGAAGCAAACCTGAACCTGTTGTTGGCCCAGCTTTCCGATGTACCGGATGAATTCCGCGGAGCAGCCTTCGTGTGTGCCGCGGCCTTGGCTGTGCCAGGGCCTGATGGCGTTGCCCACGAGACCGTGGAGTACGGCCAACTTGAAGGAACGCTTCTGCGTCAGCCCAAGGGCGAAGGCGGCTTCGGTTACGACCCCGTGCTGCAGCCGGCCGGGATGGACCGCAGCTGTGCGGAGTTGAGTTCCGAGGAGAAGAACGCCATCAGCCACCGCGGGCAGGCGTTCCGTGCATTGCTTCCAGCCATAGTCTCAGCGCTCTCCGGTAACGGTTCAGAGCGGTCCTAGTTGTACTGCCCAGGGACGTTGGTTCGGTGAATGTGATGACTCGCTGGAGTCGTTGACGCAAAGGTGAGGACCTCCGGTTGCACAGTGGAGTTGCTTAGACAACCGCTGCAGCGACCAGGAGGTCCTCATGTCCCACGCTAATGCCGCTTTGACTCCTCGCCAACGTCTACGCGTCGCGCGTCTGGTCGTGGACCACGGCTGGCCGGTGTCCCGGGCTGCCGAACAGTTCAACTGTTCCTGGCCGACAGCCAAACGGTGGGCGGCCCGCTACGCCGCGATGGGTGAGGTTGGTATGACCGACAGATCTTCCCGCCCGCACCGGGTGGCGAACCGCACCCCGCAGCAGTTGGTGCGCAAGGTCGTGCATCTTCGCTGGAAGCAACGGCTGGGGCCGGTCGCGATCGGCGCGAAGCTGGCAATGCCGGCCTCGACCGTGCACGCGGTTCTGGTGCGGTGCCGGCTGAACCGCCTGCATCACGTGGACAAGCGCACCGGGGAAGTGATCCGTCGCTACGAGCATGAGGCTCCCGGGGCGATGATCCACGTCGACGTGAAGAAACTCGGCAATATCCCCGACGGCGGCGGCTGGCGCTACGTCGGCCGACAGCAAGGCAAACAGAACCGTGCTGCTACTCCGTCAAAACCGCGGAGCAGCCATCGTAATCCGCTGATCGGCACCGCTTACATCCACACGGTCATCGACGACCACTCCCGGGTCGCCTACGCCGAAATCCACAGCGACGAAACCGCAGCCACCGCAGTTGGAGTGCTCAAGCGAGCCGTGTCCTGGTTCGCCGCCCACGGCGTCACCGTCGAGCGGGTCCTCTCCGATAACGGGTCCGCCTACAAATCCCACCTCTGGCGGGACACCTGCCGGGAACTGGACATCAAGGCAAAGAAGACCCGCCCCTACCGGCCACAGACAAACGGCAAAATCGAACGGTTCCACCGCACCCTCGCCGACGGATGGGCATTCAAACGCTTCTACGCCACGGAATCAGCCCGCAGAAACGCCCTCCCGGCATGGCTGCACCATTACAATCACCACAGGCCCCACACCGCAATCGGAGGCCACCCGCCCATCAGCCGCTTAACCAACCTGCCTGGGCAGTACACCTAGTCCGGCAGGCAACGACAAAGGAAAAGGCACCCCCGCACAGCGGGGGTGCCTTTTGGCTTCGGTAATTCCTAGCGTTCTCCGTGCTTTCCTGTTTCGTGTTCGTCGATGAATTCCTCCACAGGGTCGGTGCCTTCGGCTGCAGCCTTCCGTTTGGCCACAAAACCACGGCCGACCTCGACCAGGATCGGAATGACGGAGATCAGGACGATCACGATGAAGATGATGTCGATGTTCTTGCCAACCCACTCGAACTGGCCAAGCCACGCGCCAAGGAGCGTGACGCCGCCGCCCCACAGGACAGCGCCGATGACGTTGTAGAGGAAGAACTTGCGCTTGTCCATCTGTGCAACGCCGACAATCACCGGTACGAACGTACGGATGATGGGAACAAACCGTGCAAGGATCAGTGCCTTGCCGCCGTGCTTCTCAAAGAACGCGTGGGCGCTTTCAACGTTCTCCCGCTTGAAGAGGCGGGAGTCGGGCTTGTTGAAGATCGCCGGCCCGGCCTTGGAACCGATGAGATAGCCGGTCTGGTTACCCAGGATGGCCGAGACGATGATCAGGCCGCACATGGCCCACAAGTTGAACTCAATGGCCCCCGTGGAGACCAGCAGCCCGGCCGTGAAGAGCATCGAGTCGCCAGGCAGGAAGAAGCCCACCAGCAACCCGGTCTCTGCGAAGACGATGGCGCACACCAGGAGAACCACCCACGGTCCCAGCGGTGAGTCGCGGAGGAAGACATCGGGGTTCAGCCAGTCCGGCAGGAACGACGCCATTGCCGGGTGCACGGGGCCTGCGCCCCCGAAAGTGGATACGGCAAGGTCGCTCATCGCAGAAAAGATCACCCAACAAGCCTACTGGACCGCCGCCGTCGTTAATTATCTGCGGCCGGGCCGAAGCCAACGCGCGTGTAGCGTTGCCCACAATAGGGGCCGGACCGGCCGCCCCGCCGTCGAAATCGGCCAGGAGGGGCACCTTACGCCTGTAATCTTGTCCAGTGGCATTGGACTTTACGGCGATCGACTTCGAAACAGCCAACGGTTTCAGGGGGTCCCCGTGTTCGGTGGGACTGAGCAAGGTCCGTGGGGGCGTCGTGGTGGAGGAAGCCTCGTGGCTCATGCGCCCGCCGGAGAACCACGATCACTTCGAGTTCCACAACACCCGCATTCACGGGATCCGGGCTGAGGACGTCGCAGGACAGCCCAGGTTCGGGGAGCTTTTCCCGGAAATCGGCGCCTTCATTGGCGGTGACATCCTCGCAGCACACAACGCCGCCTTCGACCTCGGCGTGATCAGATCCGGCCTGGAAGTTTCAGGGCTTCCCGGTCCCGCCTACGACTACGTCTGTACCGTGATGCTTTCCCGGCGTTGCTACTCACTGGTGTCCAACTCGCTGCCCTATGCGGCCGAGGAAGCCGGTGTCCCGCTGGTGAACCATCACGACGCCGCGGAGGACGCCCGTGCCTGCGCCGGAATCCTGGTCGATATTGCCCGGCGTAACAACGCCAACAGCATCGCCGAGCTCTACCTTTCCCTGGGCCTGAACCTGCCTCAACAGCCGGCATTTGATCCCGCCCACGGGTTGTCGAAGGCCACCATGTCCGCCCTCGCTGCCCGGACTGGCGCCACCTTGCCAGGGGCCCCGGCACGGACGGCGGCAGCTCCCGCTTGGTCGGCCTGGCCCGAAGAGGGCCCGAATCCCTTGCCGAACCCTGCAGCCGAGCCCGGACATCCGCTCTTTGGACAGACGGTGGTATTCACGGGCGATCTCGCCATCACCCGGCCCGAAGCGAAGTCGCGGGCCGCTGACGTGGGAGCCCGGCCCGAGAGCCGCGTTACCGCGCGGACCACGGTTTTGATTGTTGGCGACGGGTTCGTGGCAGGCGACCTTCGCGCCGGACGGCTCACAGGCAAGGCAAAACGTGTTCTGGAGCTGCACGCCAAGGGCCAGCAGATCGAAGTGGTCTCCGAGGGCGAGTTCCTGCAAATGGTGGGCGGCGCGTAGGGCCGACACGCTCTCTCACATCCCACGGGTTTCCTGTGGACGCTCTCTCACATCCCACGGGTTTCGGCGGGCCGTCAGGAGGCAGCGCGATAGCGGATCGGAGTACTGGCAGATCTGCCACCGGCGGTCTGAGCGAGGGCTTGGATCAAGTGGGTGGCATGTGATTGAGGGTTGGGGGAATGGTGGTGGGATGTGAGAGAGGGTTGGGGTCATAGTCCGCAACAATGCTTTCTGCAGCCGGGCCGGCGCTCCTAGCCTAGGGTCATGACAAAGCCAACCCTTCCTGTAACGCCAGTGCGCCAGACCGGGGCCCGCGTGAACCGTGGGGTTGATTGGCGGGCTGTCTTTGCGTTCCCCAATCCCGTCAACGAGTACGCCGCCAGAATCACCGCCGGATTGGTGGTGCTGCTGGCTGTCGTGACACTTTTGACGGCGTGGGGCTGGGGCCTGGTGGTCCTGGCAGTTGGATTCTGGCTCCGCGTGCTGTTTGGTCCGCGCATTTCGCCGCTTGCCCTGCTGTCGGTCAAGGTCCTGGCGCCCCGCATTGGACACGCCAAGCTCGTTGCCGGTCCTCCCAAGCGTTTCGCCCAAGGGATGGGGGCCGCCATGACGAGCGCCGCCGTCGTGCTGTATTTCACCGGCTTCCAGCCGGCTGCCTGGGTCGTCCTCGGCTTGCTGATCGTTGCCGCGTCGCTGGAATCGTTCGTTGGCTACTGCCTTGGCTGCGCGATTTTTGGCCTGCTGCAACGACGCGGACTGATTCCCGACGATATCTGCGAAGCCTGCAACAACATCACGCTGCGCAGCTCGTAGGGACCTCAGCCAGTAGTGACGGCAATCAGCCGGTCCGCCATGCCGCGGATCACGTCGGGTGCTTCCAGCGCGGCGAGCCAGTCCGTGGGAAGGCACTGTTCGCCGTAGTAGGCTCCCAGGATGTTTCCGGCGATGGATCCTGTCGAGTCGCTGTCGCCGCTGTGGTTGATGGCCACTGCAATCGCCTTGCGGAAATGCTCTGCAGGGTCACCGTCCGTGGTGGACAGGACCGCGTAAAGGGCGACGGCGAGGGCCTCCTCGGCTACCCACCCTTCACCCAGCGTCGTGATGAGTTCCCCGGGGTCCAGCCGGGCGGGCTGAAGTGACAACTGCAAAGCTGCCTGCAACCGCTGACGAAGTTCGGGCGCCTGCGTGGAGGCATCTTCGATGTAGCCCAGCGCCTCCTGCGCTGCCTCGCGGATGCTCCTTCCCGCGACGATGTTGTGGATCAGCAGGCTGAACGCCGCGGCGCTCAGCCGGGCCGAGGGATGACCGTGCGTCAGTGAAGCGGCATCCGAGCTGAGCTTGTAGACCGCCTCCGGTGAAATGTGGGGGATCAGTCCGAACGGCGCCGAGCGCATGACCGTGCCGCACCCTTTGGAGTCGGGGTTGACCGGACGCGCCACTGTTCCCATCTCGCCCGAAGCGAGCCCGCTCAAGCAGGCATTGCCCGGCGCCCGCCGGTGCCGGAGCACGTCCTGGGCATCGATCCACCGGGGCTGCGGGACGGGCGCAGAGGAGGAAACTTCCACGTCCTGCGTAGCAAGCCACCGCAGATAGGCGAGCCAGAGGCAGGCGGTTTCATCGGCGGCGACTCCGTCGTTTGCCCATTCAAGTGCCTCTACCAGGCCATCCACCGTATAAAGCGTCATCTGGGTATCGTCCGAAAAGTGGCTGTCGCCGTCGAGCTGTCCAAAGGAGGTCAGGCCCTCTGGTCCGTAGTGCGCGCGGATTGCGGCAATGGAGTCGAACTCCACGGCATAACCCAGGGAATCGCCCAGGGCCCCACCCAGAAGGGAGCCGTAGACGCGGGAGGTGAAGGAAGGCGCGGCAGGGGAGGTAGCTTCAGCACTCATGCCAGTAACTTACCGTGCCAAGGACGCCCCCGCTGATATGGTGGGGAAGCTGTCCGCCGCTGAGAAACCTGGAGAGACATCGTGCGTGAACCTGCTTGGCGACAAACGGGCAAGACTCCCGACTACCGGTTTTCGCTGGCCAACGAACGCACCTTCCTGGCCTGGATCCGCACCTCGCTTGCATTGCTGGCCGGCGCAGTCGCCGTCGATCAGCTGGCGCCTAACATCGCTCCGACGCCGGTCCGCTTGGTTTTGTGCGTGTTGCTCGCCCTGGTTGGGGCCGGCCTTGCGGCCCTGTCCTACCGCAGATGGGGCCGGATGGAAGCAGCCATGCGCAACGACGAGGCCCTGCCGTTCTCCCGCGTGATGTTGTTCATGACCATCGTTGTGGCTGTGGCGGCTTTCGCGTTCGCGGTGTTGATCTTGGTGGCCCGTTGAGCGGCTCGCAGCAGTGAGCGGAGCGGGGCGGTGAGCGGCGCCATTCCGGAAGCCACCCGGGATCCCGGGCTGCAGCCGGAACGAACCACTCTGGCGTGGCGCAGGACCTTGATCTCACTGGTGGTGGTGGATCTGTTCATTTGGCGCAGCTGGCTGACATCCGAGCCGTCGTCGATCAGTATCATCAACGGCCTGCCGGGGCTGGACTATCAAGGAATCTGCGCCCTGGCGGCTGCAGCAGCCACGGTTGTTCTCGCTTCCGTTGTCTGGGTCCGGTCGAGGCAGCTGCAGGCCGGGATCGCAGCGTCCTCGGCGGGGCTGATTCTGGCAAGCACGCTGGCCGTCCTGGGACTGGGTGCCGCAGCGATCGCGGCCATTGCGTTGGGCGGATAAGCTCGAGGGTAGGTTCGCGTCCTTAGCCCTGTCCCAGCACCTTCAGCTTTAACCCAGCAACTGTCCAGATTCGGCTGGCAAAATGCTCAAGGATCCCTGTCGCTTGCAAGAGCGCCCCCGGGCCATCCCCATGTGCGTGGGCACCTGTACATCTACCACCCCGATCGTAAGGACCCGTTCCCCATGACCTCTTCTGTTCAGGCCGCAACCGATCCCCAGCCAGGACTGCTGGCCAGGTTGTCGGCCGAAGCCCTGGGATCGCTGTTCGTTGTGCTTGTGGCGGTGGGCGTTTCGATTTTCTCGAACCCTTCCGGTGCGCCGCTGCCTGCAGCTTTGGCGACCGGTCTGGCAGTTACCGCGTCCATGGTGGCCTTTGGCTACATCTCCGGTGGCCACTTCAACCCGGTGATCACTTTGGGCAACCTCATTGCCGGTCGCATCCGGGCTGTGGCCGCGGTAGCGTACATCGCAGCACAGATCATTGGCAGCGTCATTGGCGCCGCCCTGGTGTACATCGTGGTCACCATGGTGCCCGTACTCACGGATGCGCGGGCCGCCTTCGGATCCACCGCGGCGGGATACGGTGAGCACGCAGCAGCACAAACCCAGTTGGCCGGCGTGTTGCTGGTGGAAGTTGTTGGTTCTGCGCTTCTTGTGGCCGTGTTCCTCGGTGCCACGGCCGGACGCCGGGCTCTGCCGACCTTGGCCCCGTTCGCCGTAGGACTAACCGTGGCCGTTCTGCTGCAGCTTGGCCAGGTTCTTGGCAACCTCCCGTTCAACCCGGCACGCGCAACCGCCCAGGCATTCTTCAGCCCCTCGTGGGCCCTGGACGGACTGTGGCTGTTCTGGGTGGCTCCGCTCATGGGCGCGGCTTTGGCGGGGCTGGCTTTCCGTGGATTCCAGGGCTTGTCCGCTGGCCCTGACGCGGCTGCCGAACCCCAGTCCGGTTCCGACGCCATCAATGACGACTTCGACGCCGGCACCGCTGAGAAGGCGTCGGACTCCGAAACGGACGCCGCTCCGCAGCCGCTTCCGGGCAAGCCGGCACACGATGACGCCCGCGACTTTTTCGACGGCAAGAAGGGCTAGCGAACCGTAAGGGACGACGGCGGACGGCTTGTCTGCGCTTTTTTGTCGGTGCCCGCGGTTAGCTTGGAAATATGCGGTTACTCCATACATCGGATTGGCATTTAGGCCGGTCATTCCACGGCGTGGGCATGCTGGAAGCCCAGCGCGGCTTCGTGGACCAGCTCGTGGCTTTTGTCCAGGCCCAATCGGTGGACGTGGTGTTGATTGCCGGAGACGTCTACGACCGCGCGCTGCCCGGCCTGGATGTGGTGAAGCTGCTCGATGACGCCTTGGTCCGTCTGACCCAGGCTGGCGCGGCCGTTGTGGTGACCAGCGGCAATCACGATTCCGCCATCAGGTTGGGCTTTGCGTCCCGGCTCCTGGAACGCGGCGGAGTCCATGTCCGGACACGCGTGGAGGAATTGGACCTCCCGGTCCTGATGCCGCTGGAACCGGGAGGGGATACATCCGCAGAGGTCGCCATATACGGAATTCCCTACCTTGAGCCCCGACTGGTGGCCGAACGCCTGGGCGTCGATAACGCCAACCACTTCGATGTCACCAAGGAGGCGACGGACCGGATCCGGCGCGACGTTGAGCGCCGCCGCGAATCCGGCCCCGTCCACCCGGTTGTCCTGGCGCATACGTTCGCCAGCGGAGGCATCACCTCCGAAAGCGAGCGGGATATCAGCATTGGCGGACTGGGGGCAGTTCCGCTGGACCTGTTTGAAGGCTTCACGTATACGGCACTGGGCCACCTTCATGGGCGCCAGGAGCTGGCACCCAACGTCCGATACTCAGGTTCTCCGTTGGCCTACTCCTTCTCCGAGGCCAAGCACCACAAGGGCGCATGGTTGCTGGACATTGGAACCGACGGGGCAGCCAGTGTTCAGGAAGTCCACTGGGAGCCTCCCAAAGCGCTCGCAGTCCTGCGGGGCAAGCTGGATGATTTGCTGGCCTCCCAGGAGTACGCCTGGGCAGAGAGCGCCTACGTCCAGGTCACCCTGACGGATGCGGAACGTCCGCCACAGGCCATGGAGAAGCTGCGCACGCGCTTTCCCGAAACACTGGTTCTTGCCTTTGACCCGGAAGGCTCCGAATCCAAGCCGCAGACGACTTACAGCAACCGGCTCTCAGAGGCCGAAAACGATCTTGATGTTTGTTGCGGTTTCCTCGAACATGTCCGTGGCCGGGGCGCCGCTGAGTCCGAGGTAGTTGCCCTTCGCGAAGCCCTGGAGGCTGTCCGTCTGGAGGACGCGGAACTATGAGGATCCATCGGCTGGACATTGAAGCGTTCGGGCCCTTTGCCACGCCACAACACATCGATTTTGACCTGTTGAGTGCCCAGGGGCTGTTCCTTCTCAACGGCGCGACCGGTGCAGGCAAAACGAGCATCCTGGACGCGATCTGCTTCGCCCTGTATGGCTCGGTGCCCGGGGCCAGGCAGGAAGGCAAACGGCTGCGCAGCGATCATGCCCTTCCTGGCGCCGAACCTCGCGTGGTCTGCGAATTTTCCGCGCGCGGCAGGCGTTTTGAGGTGACTCGGTCCCCGGCGTGGGATCGCCCCAGCGCACGTGGCCGCAAGGGCTTCACCACGCAGCAAGCCAAGACGCTCTTGCGGGAGAAAGTGGCTGGGCATTGGGAAGAAAAGTCGTCCAGGAACGATGAAGTCGGCGCTGAGCTTTCCGACGTCCTTGGCATGGACAGGGACCAATTCACCCGGGTAGTCATGCTGCCGCAGGGCGATTTCGCCGCTTTCCTCAGATCCAAGGCGGGTGACCGCTTGGACCTCCTTCAGAAACTCTTCGGCACCCAGCGCTTCGAGGCGATCGAACAGGAACTCGCCCGTCAGGCCGCAGACGCTGCCAAGGCCGTGGAGGAGAATGCCTCTGAGCTCAAAATGCTCCTGGACAAGGCAGCTTCCGAGCGCGATCAGCTTGGGTTGGAGCAAGCCGGGGTTGACGGCGAAGACACTCCCGCGAGTGCCGCTCCCGATCCCGGCCTGTGGCTCGCTGAGGTCCAGGCGCAGGTGGACGACGAAGTGAAACGGCGGCAGGACGAAGCCACAGTGGCTGAATCCCTGTGGACCCGTTTGAGTGGCGAACTCCGCGAGGAGCAGGAGAAAACGCAGCGGCACGAACGGCTGCGCTCAGCGACCCAAAGAAAAGTTCTCCTTGAACTGGCCGCCCCACGTGCCCTGGAGAACAAGGAACTACTCGGAAAGCACCGCCGCGCTGCTGTCCTGAACGGACAACTGGACGCCGTCGATGCTGCCGAACGCAAATTCACGTCTGCGGAGACCCGGATGCAACAGCTCCGGGAGAAGTTGTCAGCATCGGGCCTGGATTCGGAGAACCCTGCTGCCGCACTGGAGAGTGTCAAGGCCTCCATGGCCGTCATCGAGGCGAGGCTCCCTGACGAGCAACGCCTCGAGGACGTTGCCCTGCGGCTCGACGCAGAGCGCAAGGAAGTCGCCCGTCAGCAGGCTGCGGCCGGGTCCGTCGCTGCTACCCTGACGCAACTGCGCGAGGAAGCCGCACAGCTTGAAAACCGCATGGAACCCTTGGTGTCCGTTGCCGCCGACGTAGCTGCGGCGGAACGCGAGGCGACGGCAGCGGCCGAACTGGTGGGCGTCGTCTCCCGCCACACAGTGGCCGCGGCTGAGCTGGAGGACCTCACTGAAAAGCACCTCCAGGCCCGGGTCGCCGCCCAGGATTTCAAAGAGCAGTGGCTTGACGTGCGGGAACAGCGGCTTGCCAATGCGGCCGGCGAACTGGCCGCAGCGTTGGAAAGCGGAGAACCGTGCGCCGTCTGCGGAAGCACCGAGCACCCGAATCCTGCGTCAGCTGTCCGCACTGCTCTTTCCCTTGCCCAGGAAGAGGAAGAAGCAAAGGCCCGGTTTGAAGCCAGCGAGGAAACGTTGGGGAAGCTCAGAGAAAAGCTCTCTGCGGCTGCCCAAATGGTTGCCGGGCTTCAAGCACAAGGCGGAGCAACGGATCCGGCCGAAGCGGACGATCGTTTGTCCAAGGCTGAGGCGGCTGCCACTTCCGCGCAGCGGGCCGCCACTTTGCTGGAGGAACTGAAGGCCCGCCAAGATCACATCACTGAGCGGCTTCTCACTGCGCAACAGGAACAAGCAGAGTGCCTGCAGGCCGAAGGGCAGGCATCATCGACCGTCCTGCTGCTCCAGGAACAACATGAAGTCCTTGAGGCTGGGCTTTCGACGCTGCGGTCCGGTTTCTCCAGCTTGCGCGCTCGCTTGGACGCTGTGTCGGCGGATTGCGCGCTGCTTCAGGAAGCCACGGATGCCGGATCCGAACTAAGCCGTGCCTCAGAAGCCCGGCTCGACGCACTGGAGTCGTTGAAGAAGGCGTTCTTGGCAGCGGGATTCTCTTCTGCCAACGAAGCCCGTCACGACATCCTCCCAGCCGCCGACGTGGTGGGCCTCGAGAAGGACATTTCAGATTTCGACGCCGAAACGGCCCGGCTGGATGAGCTGTTTGCCAACGAGGACATCGTCCTGGCAGCCAAAGAAATGAGTATCGGCGAGCTTCCCCTGCCCGAAGCTGAACTCGCCGGGGCGCAACGTAGGGCCTCAACCGCGGCCGGGGATGCCCAGGCTGCGGCGTTGGCAGCCGGCCTTGCTGCCAAGTCGGCCGAAACCATCCGCCGATTGCGTACCAGCTATGAGGCACTCGCCGAAGCCGGGAACGAACCCCGCATGCGCGCGTTGATGTTGGCCGGCCTCGCCGACACTGCCCGGGGCTCGGGAGATAACGGTTACCGGATGAGCTTGCACACCTACGTCCTGGCTGCACGACTCGAGCAAGTCGCCCTCGCGGCCTCCGAACGTCTGGTATCCATGAGCGATGGCCGCTACACGCTGCAGCACACAGATGCCAAGGCTGCCCGGGGTGCGAAGTCAGGCCTGGGGCTGGAAGTCGTGGATGAATGGACCGGTCAGCGTCGTGACACGTCAACCCTCTCCGGAGGGGAGTCCTTCATGGCCTCGTTGGCGTTGGCGCTGGGATTGGCGGACGTGGTGCAGCAGGAGGCCGGTGGCGTGGACATCGAGACCCTGTTCGTGGACGAAGGTTTCGGTAGCCTCGACGAGCAGGCGCTGGAACAGGTGATGGACGCCTTGGAGGGACTGCGCGACGGCGGCAGGGTAGTTGGCCTGGTCAGCCACGTTGCGGAGATGAAGCAACGCATCACGAGCCAGCTTCAGGTGGTCAAGGGGCGCAACGGCTCCAGCATACGGTTCGCGGAAGCTGTTCCGGTCTGAGGCTCTTCCGATAGACTTATTCCGTTACACCGGGTCTCGCGCATCGGGAGGAGGGACGATGCGCACACTTTAGCGAACCCGGATTAATGGAAAAATCTACAGTGGCCACCCAGCCCGATTCACACGTGGCGCCCCGTCCCTCCCGCTTGCCAGGCCGTTTTGCCCGGCTCCCCGAACTGGCCGGACCTGGATTCCTGCCGTTGGGGCTGTTTGCCCGCCTGCCACTTGCCATGCTGACCGTGGGCGCCCTGACCCTCGTCACGGCAGTCAGTCACTCCTATGCCATCGGTGGCATGGCCGCCGGTGCTGTCGGCATCGGATCGGCACTTGGAGCGCCGGTCCTTGGTTCCCTGGCTGACCGCGCAGGGCAGCGGATTGTGCTTCTTGTCGCAGCAGTGGTCAACACCCTCGCCGTCGCCGCTCTCTTGACCACCGCCTATCTCACCCCGGCCTACGGCTCGGCCTCTGATGCCGTGGGAGTTCTCATCGCTGCCTTCCTGGCCGGCGCAAGCTGCCCGCAGGTGGGCCCCATGGCCCGAGTCCGGTGGATGGCATTGACTACCAGAAACCTCTCGCATGCCACGAGCGGCAGCAAGAGCGTGGCCTCCAACAGGGCCGATCTGGACACAGCACTGTCCTATGAGGGGACCGCCGATGAAATCACCTTTGTCCTGGGTCCGGCTTTGGTGGGTTTGCTCGCAAGCCTCGTGGCGCCGTGGTTGCCGCTCGCCTTGGCGGCCGTCATGACCATTACGCTGGTTCCGGCCTTTGCGGTGCACCCCAGCCAGCTGGCCGTGGTGCCGGCACCGCGGGTGCCGGGTGCCGGCGTCGTACATTCCGGAGAACAGGCAACCACCTCGCCGCGCCGCAACCGATGGTCCGCGGCGGTGGTAGCGGTCCCCGTGGTGGCGATGGTGTGCATGGGCACCTTTTTTGGTGCAACCCAAAATGCCCTCAGCGCCTATTCCGCCCAGTACGCGACGGCTGAGATCGCTGGACTCCTCTATGCAGTGATGGGACTCAGCTCAGCTGTCGCGGCCCTCTCCGTGGCCTTCTGGCCGCAACGCTTCGGCCTGGCGTCGCGATGGGTTGCTGCCGCGCTGGCCATGACGGGCCTGTCGGTGCTGCTGTTCCTTCCGTCCGGCATCTGGCCGATGGTCTTCGTCCTGTTGCTCCTCGGTATCCCTGTGGGGCCGGTGATGGTCACGGTCTTCAGCATCGGTGGTGTCGTGGCACCTGCCGGTCGAATGGCGACGGTCATGACGGCCCTGGCCAGCGGGATCGTGGCGGGCACCGCACTGGGGTCCTACCTGGCGGGCCAACTTGCTCAGACCCAAGGGGCAGGAGCGGCCTTCGCGGTATCCATGGGCGCAGCCGGTGGTCTTCTGCTGCTGGGCGCCATCACCTGGCTGGTCATGAAGCGGCGCCCACAGTCCTAGCCGCCCTCCAGCCGGCACCCCAAAGACAACCGCACTGGTGCTAAGCGCTGTTGCGGTAGCCGGTGGGGGAATTGCCGAACGCTGCGCGGAAAATTCTGCTGAAATGGGCGGCATCGGTAAAGCCCCAGCGTGCGGCGATGGCGGTGACAGGGCGGTCCGCCAGCACCGGGTCCCTCAAATCGCGCCGGCACCGTTCCAGGCGCCGCTGCCGGATGGACGATGCCACAGTCGTGCCGATTTCCTGGAAGAGGTCGTGCAGATGCCGCGTGGAGATGTAGTGCGCGGCGGCGATGCTCCCGGGGGAGAGTCCGGGATCGCCAAGGTTGGCTTCGATGTAGTCGTGGATACGGCCCAGGAGCAGCAGATGCGGGTCCCGGCCGGTTTCGATGAGTTGGTCGAGCTCTCCGTTGAACAGCGTCGTGACCAGGTCCAGTGCGTTATGGACCAGCCGCAGGCCATTGGCGCCAGAGAGCGCCTCAAGGTTGTCGGCAAGCTTCACCAGGAACGGACTGATGAGTTCCCCCAGCCCCTGGTCGCCCGGTATCCGAAGCGCAGTCACGTGCCCCATGGCCTCTGCCGGCAAGTCGAGCAGCACGTGCGGGAACATCAGCACCAAGGTGCGGAAGTCGTCGTCGAAGGTTAGCCGGTAGGGACGGGAGGTGTCGTAGATGGACAGATCGCCGGGACGAAGCAAGGCCTCCCGTTCGTCCTGGACCAGCCGGCCCGATCCCGCCAACTGGATGCTGAGCTTGAAGAAGCGGCCCGTGGATCCGGCAATCAACTCCGGAGTACGCAGGACCGTATGGGGTCCGGCCGTCACTTCCACGACGGAGATCTGGCCCAGCACGCGAGCCCGCATGATCCCGCGGAAAGACGCGTCCCTGGGGCCCGTTGCCGCCAAGGGTACAAAGGACGCAGAGATGGCCCGGCTCCACTCCTGGAACGACTCCGCGACGATGGTTTGAACGGTTGCGGGGTCCGTGTGAGCTGTGACGGTCATCGGACTCCCTTCGTGAGCTTGCCCACGATTCTACACCGGTAACCTCGGCCGGAAGTGGCGTGCGTGTTCCGACAACTACCCTGCCGTGTGAGACAAGTCACGCAGTGTTCCGGCGGTGGAA
The DNA here is from genome assembly GCF_028736865.1 of Paenarthrobacter sp. AB444. Taxonomy (NCBI): domain Bacteria; kingdom Bacillati; phylum Actinomycetota; class Actinomycetes; order Micrococcales; family Micrococcaceae; genus Paenarthrobacter; species Paenarthrobacter sp. AB444. The sequence goes on from NZ_JAQZBY010000004.1 coordinate 140,891, forward strand.
GATTGCGGAAACACTACGTGCCGCGCCGATCTCCCGCGGCACCGAGGCAGGAGCAGGAGCACACTATGAGCGTGGACAACCCCGTCAAAGGCAGGACCGCAGGGACCGTCGGCACCAAACGCCGGCTGGGCGTACCGGCTGTGACCTTCATGATTATCGCGGCCTCTGCGCCGCTGACCGTTCTGGCTGGGGGAGTCACTACAACGTTCGGCGTAACCGGAGTGACCGGCGTGCCGTTGTCCTTCCTGGTGTTGGGTGCAATCCTGGCGCTGTTCGCCGTCGGTTATGCGGCAATGAGCCGGTACGTCACCAACGCGGGCGCCTTCTACGCCTACATCGCGCAGGGCATTTCCCGGCCTGCCGGTGTCGGGGCTTCCTTGATAGCCCTGATGGCGTACAACCTCATGCAGGTAGGCATCTACGGCTTGTTTGGCTTCACCGTCTCGTCCCTTCTGTCGGCGCGGCTTGGCATCAGCGTGCCGTGGTGGATCCCGGTGTTGTTGTGCATCGCGATCGTGGGATGGCTTGGGGTGAACAGGGTGGATCTGTCGGCCAAGGTGCTTGGGGTCCTGGTGGCCCTGGAGTTCCTGGTGGTCATCATTTACGACGTCATGAGCCTGGCGGTGGCTCCCGAAGGTGTCAGCGCAGCGGGCTTCAGCCCGGAGAGCCTGTTCGTCCCAGGCGTGGGTGCGGTCCTGTCCTTCGGTATTGCCGCCTTCATGGGTTTTGAATCCGCCGCCATTTACGGCGAAGAGTCCAAAGACCCGCAGCGCACCGTCGCCCGGGCCACCTTTGCCGCGGTGGGCATCATCGCTGTTTTCTATGCTGTTTCAGCCTGGGCCATGACTGTGGGAGCGGGCCCCTCCGCGGTGGTCGAGACCGCTGCCACCAGTGGCCCGGACATGATTTTCGCCTTCCTCGGCGAACACGGGGGTGTGCTCCTCAGCGACATAGCGCAGCTCCTTTTTGTCACCAGTCTTTTCGCCGCCCTGGTGAGCTTCCATAACGCCGTGGCCCGCTACTTCTTCTCCCTTGGCCGCGAACGCGTCCTTCCGGCGGCACTTGCCAAGGTTCGTGCTGGCAGCGGGGCGCCGTTCGCCGGTTCGCTGGCGCAGACGGTGATCGCCGTCGTCGTGACCATCGGTTTTGCCGTTGCGGGATCCGGTTCCGAACTCGGGGAACTGTACCCCGTCCTGACCATGTTCACGTGGCTGACCAACAGCGGCGCCCTCGGGCTGGTGTTGCTGATGACTGTTGTGTCCGTGGCCGTGATCGGCTTCTTCCGAAAGAACGGGCACGGCGCAAGCCTGTGGGTGCGGGTGGTGGCGCCGGGCTTGGGCTTCGCCCTGCTGGCCCTCGTCCTGGTGCTGATTGTGTCCAACTTCAACGTGTTGCTGGGCCAGTCGGAGTCCACGGCCGCCAGCTTTGTCCTGCCCCTGTTGGTCCTGCTGCCGGGCGTGGCGGGCATCATCTGGGGCTTGCGTCTGCGGCGCTCGCAACCGGCGTTGTATGCACGGATTGGCCACGGCGCGGAAGACTGAACCGTTCCGCAACGAATGCGTCCCCGGCAGGTTCTGCCGGGGACGCTTCCGCGTTGTGGGTGCTTAGATTGCGGGGTTCAATTCGGCGCTGTGGTGGCTGACGCTGATCAAGCGGCCATGCGCTCCGAACGTGAAGTGGACGGGATTGACGCCGGCTTCGTCCCAACCGAACAGGCTGCCGTGGGAACGGATGGCGTTGACGTCGCGGTGATCGGCAACGGTCACCGATCCGCACGGAATCACCTTCTCGCGCCACGTGAACACGAAAATGCCCGGCCTGACCTGGAAAACGGTGTTGGAATCGGTGTCCGCCAAGCCACGCTCCGGACCGGCCAGGCATTGCCACGTGTACCAGGTGGGGCTGAGGTAGACGTGCTCGTAGGCGTGGACCGGGCTGTAAATCCATTCGACGCGGCGGCCGATCAAGGCTGTGCTTTCGCCGATGGCGTCACCTCTGGCTGTGAGGCCCTCCAGCGTGCCGACCCGGAAATCATGCTGCACGGCGGTGGCCGCCGCGGTTGCCCGGCCCAGATGCGCACCGATGTACAGGGCGCGGCCGTTGGCCAGGTCCGCAATGAGCGAGACCGCGAGTCCAGCATGAACACTGCTGTGCCACTGCGCATAGTAAAGGTCCTCGGCAACCTTGAAGACCTCGTGGGTCGAGGTGCCCGTGTAGCCTGCGGCTGTCCACGTGACTTCTTCGTCGTCGAAGCTGAAAGTCATGGGGCCGCCGTCGCCGACCACCGTCAGTTCCTTGCCCGCCAAATCCTGGACGATCGGCGCCTTGTTGGCATCGAAGCCGGGCGCCAGGCCGTCCAGGGGCAGCCAGTTGGAGGTGTCAAGAAGATTCAGGCTCATGGGTTCCTTCCGAAACTCGAACAAGGCCAGGCCAAGGCGGTCCTGTCCTTCGTCGAGTATTCGAGATCCGCCGGCCCTCAGTCTTGTGTGCCGGGGCACACTCCTTGGCGTGGAACGAATGACCTCAGGCCAGTTGGCTTTCGATACGTGCTGCACTGGCAGCCAAGGCCTGGCCCACCTCGTCGGCGTCCTGGTCAAGCCGGATATAGACGACGGCGATCGCGGCCGGCCGTCCGCCCGGAACCTTGATGGGGGCGGCGATGGAGGACAAGCCGGCCACTACTTCATCATGGCTGGTGGCGTAGCCGAGTCGGCGGGCCTCATGGGCTTCAGGCCGGTACGGGTTGCCCGCGCCCACCTGCTGCCACCGTTCTTCGGTCATGCTTGATTGAATGGCAATGCCGGGAGCGCCGGTGCTGACGGGGTGCCGGCTCCCTGGATGTTGGGCGAGGGCCGCGCCGGTGTGGCGTGGTTCAACCGTGACCAGCGTGACGCATTCCTGGTGGTCCCACACGGCGATGAATGCTGTCATGTGCAGGGTGTTGGCCAGTTGAGTCAGCTCCGGCAGGGCGGCGGTTTGCAGGTTCCGGGAAACCCCGCTGGCCAGAACGGAAAGACCGGGACCCGGTTGGACCCGCCCGGAATCGTCGCGGACCACCAAGGAGTGGTCTTCCAACGTCCTGAGTATCCGGTAGGCAACGGAGCGGTGCACACCCAGGGCTTCGGTAAGTTCCCCGATGCTGAGGGGACGATCGGCTGCGGCGAGGATCTCCAGCGCGCGGATTCCGCGGGAGAGTGTTTGCGACGGCGGGACTTGGGTCCCCGCTTGCTGTTGGCCGTTGACGCCGCTGCGTGGATTCATGCGAACCATCCTATGTTGGCGGCGTGTTGACAAGGCTGTGCTTTGAGTCACAGCTTGTAGTATGGTTTCCTAACTGACCGTTCTGTCGGTTATGCACGTCTCGCATCGCACTTTCACCCCAATGGAGTTCCAATGACCGCAACTTCCACTGTCGACTCGCCGTCGGGCCCAAGCAGCAAGCGCGAAGAGCGCCGGGTTCTGGCGGGAACCCTGGTGGGCACCACCATCGAGTGGTACGACTTCTTCATCTTTGCCCAGCTCACCGCCACCCTGTTGGCACCGTTGTTCCTTTCTCCCCTGGAAAAGTCCAACCCGGGAGTCGCCCAACTCCTTTCCTTCGCTACGATCGGCATCAGTTTCCTGTTCCGTCCCCTCGGTGCGTTTGTGGCAGGCCACCTTGGCGACAAGATGGGACGCAAGGCCGTACTGGTCATGACGCTGGTCATGATGGGAGCGGCTACAGCGCTGATCGGTGTGCTCCCCACCTACGAGACGATCGGTCTCTGGGCGCCGGTATTGCTGATTTTCCTCCGCGTGGTCCAAGGATTCTCAGCGGGCGGCGAATGGGGTGGAGCAGCCCTCATGGCAGTGGAGCACGCCCCCATCAAGAAGCGCGGGCTCTTTGGCGCCTACCCCCAGATTGGTGTCCCCATCGGCATGATCCTGGCCACCGGACTGTTGTTCTTCCTGCAGTCCGGCATGTCGAAGGAGACCTTCACAGCCTGGGGCTGGCGGGTACCGTTCCTGCTCTCTGTCGTCTTGATCGTTGTGGGGTACGCAATCCGCCGGGCCGTCGGTGAGAGCCCGGTCTTCAAGGAACTCGCCCAGCGCAAGGCTGAGAGCAAGGCACCTCTGGGTGAGCTCTTCCGTCGGAACAAGAAAGAAGTTGTTCTCGCTGCCTTGATCTTCATCGCCAACAACGCCGCGGGCTACCTTCTCATAGCCTTCTTCATCTCCTACGCCACCAAGGCGCTGAAGATGCCGGCGCCACAGGTTTTGCTGGCCACTACCATCGCATCCTTCGGTTGGCTGATCTTCACCATGGTCGGTGGCTGGCTCTCTGACAAGATCGGCCGCGTGAAGACCTTCCTGATTGGTTATGGTTTGGTGTTTGCCTGGATGATCCCGATGTTCGTCCTGATCGACACCAAGGACATCCTGCTCTATGGAATGGCCCTGTTCATCCTGACCATCGGCCTCGGCCTTTCCTATGGTCCGATGTCCGCCATGTACGCAGAGATGTTCCCGGCCCAGGTGCGCTACTCGGGCATCTCGATCGGTTACGCACTCGGTGCCATTCTGGGTGGTGCATTTGCGCCCTTGATTGCCCAGGCCTTGTTGGACTCCACCAAGTGGTCCGGGTCGGTGGGCCTCTACATCATGGGGCTGTGCATCATCTCGGCAGTCGGCGTGATCCTCGCCAAGGAAACCCGAGGCCGCCCGCTTGGTTACAGCGTGCACCACTAGCAGCCAAGGCAAAAGAGGGGCGCAGCCGTGACGGCTGCGCCCCTCTTGCTTCGCGCTGGAAAGGGAAGCTCCATGGTGCAACGGCAGAGTCGATCAAGCAATGTTCGAAAGATCTCAGTCGAGCGGCGTCATTTTTGCATGTAGGCAGGCACTCCAAGATGGTGCTGTGAGGAATGAACTCATCAAATCTTTGGGGGACTTAATGAAGAAAATAAGCTATGCCGGCCTGAGTATCGGGCTGTTGATGATCCTGGTCGGTTGGATACTCGACATGTATGCCTTGCTGGGCAGCCTTGGGCCTTTGGTGATGAAAGCCGGTGTTGGCATCCTCGTAGCAGCTTTGGCGCTTTTGATGTGGAGAGCCCTCAGGGTTTACAACGAACGTCTGGACACATGAACTCGACGCGGTTCCTTCAACTACCGCCGCCCGACGTTGGCGCTACGGGGGGACGAAGCTACTGACGCTGCCCTTTGGCCGCAGCACCCTTCAACAAGTCCATGACGTCCTCGTCCGTCAATTGCTCGAAGTGCTGGTAGAAAGCGCCTACCGCATGAAACTTGCCCGGAGTGTGGAGGGCCATGACGACATCGCAAACCCGCGCCAGTGATGATGAGGCCTCTAAAGACGCCACTGGAACAGCGGCAATCACGGTCTTCGCTCCGCCTGCCCTGACGGCTTCCACAGCGGCGCGCATGGTGGCCCCGGTTGCAAGGCCGTCGTCTGCCAGGACGACGGTCTTCCCGCGGAGATCGTGGCTGGTCCCGGGATACTCCTTGGCCCGGCGCAACAGTTCCGGGCGTTCGTGGGCTTCCACAGTGTCCAAGGCCGACTGCGGGATACCGCGGGCGAGAATGAGTTCCCGGAGCGGCCTGTTGATGATCCGGAGCACATCGCCACCTGACCACGCCAATGCGCCGAAAGCAGTTTCATCCCTGCCCGGGATACCGAGTTTGCGCACCAGTACGGCGCCGAAGGGCAGATACAGTTCCGAGGCGGCTGCGGCGGCCACCGGCACACCGCCCCGGGCGAGCCCCAGGACGACGGTATCGGGACGCTCCCTTAGTTGCGGGAGTGCTTCAGCCAGGCGCCGACCGGCTTCCGACCGGTCCTTGAAACGCATGCCCATTCGCTCCACTTCCACGTTATTTATTGCTTTCCCAAGCCTACCTTCCGGACCTTGCCCGCCGCCGCCTCCACTGAAAGCATGGCCTTGTGAACAAGCCCATCGGATATTGGATCAAGAGGCTGGACGCCGCGCTGGAGGTCCAGTTGGATCGCACCTTGGCCCGGATCAAGCTGACCCGCCGTCAATGGCAGACTCTGGCTACGTTGGCCGATGGTGCCATGCTTCCGGACCAGCTTGAAGACGTGCTGAAGCCGCTGTGGGGTGGTGATGACCGCTTGCGCGAGCGTGAACTCGCTGCTTTGGTGGGGCACGGAATGATCACCATGATCGATGACCGTCTGGCCCTGAGCGAGCGCGGGCGGGAAAGATATCACCAGGCCCAGCTGCTGGTGGAAGATGCACGGCAGGACCTCTCGATGGGGATCGGCATCGACGAGTACGCGATGGCCTTGAGCGTCCTGGAACGCATGAGCCTTAACGCAGAACGGCTGGCCCGTTAGAGGGCCAGCCGTTGAGGGGAGCAGTCGCCTTCTCAGCTGGGGGCTAGACTCCGAGGAACTCGATGGCGGCCTCCTTGAAGGCCCTGCTGGTGATTACGTTGGTATGCGTGCGCCCGGGGATAATCAGGGTTTCGACCAGCCCACCGCGTTTTGCTGCCATGGCGGCCAGCTCCGGCATGGTTGCCGCCCGTTCGTCCTTTTCCCCGGCGACCAGCAGCAGGGGCACGTGCGGGGCGGCCTCCGCGGGATCGAACGGCTCGCCCTTGATGGCCTCGATCAGGGACAACATGGCAAACAGGTTGTTGCTGGGAAGCAGCTGGGCCATCTTCAAGAGCCCGTTGGTGGATTCGTCCTCGATGGGAGTGCCGTCGGCCAGGTGCCGTTGGGCAGCAGCGAGGTCGAAGGCGGCCAAGGGGTCAGCTGAGCTTGGCCCGCCCAGGACGATCCTGTGGACGAGGTCCGGCTGCGTGGCCCCGAATTCCCAGGCCAGCCGCGAACCCAGCGAGTAGCCGATGACATCCAGTCCGGTGGAGGGGTCGCCGTCGCGCAGGGGCCGGGCTCCGGCGTCGGTCACTATCTGCAAAAGGTCGGCGCGGATCCGGCTCGGCGTGTAGGAATCCAGGTCCTCGGGGGAGTGGCTCCGGCCGTGTCCCGGAAGGTCCACGGTGATCACCCGGCGTCCGGCTTCCTGGAGGGTGGTGATCCAGCCGCTGTCTGCCCAGTTCAGTTTGCTGGAGGAGGAGAAGCCATGGATCAGCAGGACCGGGCGGAGTCCGGCGTCGGAGGCCGGCTCGTGAACTTCCACGAACAGTCCGGGGTCCGTTCCTTCGACTGTGTGCCTGTGCTGTTCCACGGTGTGCCTGCCGGTCATCATGTCAGTCCTCATCGAGTACGGCGCTCAGGCGGACCCGGCGCTTGGGTGCTTCGTCCTTCGGAACAGTGCCCACGATTCCGGCGGTATCGTCCGGAACTTCGAACACGATCAGCGGGGCGCCGACATTGATGATCTCTCCCGGCGCTCCGTGAATACGGACAACTTTACCCGCCTGGGGGCTCGGCAATTCGAGCGCGGACTTGCTTGTTTCCAGTTCAACGATGGGCTGGTTGCGTTCAACCTGCTGTCCCGGTTCCACCAGCCAGTCCAGCACGGTGGCCTCGATGAGGCCTTCGCCCAAATCGGGAAGAGGAAAGGAAATTTCAGCCACGGCGGTACTCCAGTACACGTTGGATCCCAAAGAGGATGCGGTCGATGTTGGGAATGTATTCGTCCTCCAGGTCACCGGAGGGGTAGGGCACGTCAAAGCCGGTGACGCGTTCCACCGGCGCCTTCAACGTGTCGAAGCACTGTTGGGTGATGAGCTGGGCGACTTCGGCGCCAAGGCCTGAGGTCAGGGGCGCTTCATGCACGACGACGGCGCGCCGCGTCTTTCCCACGGACCTCGCCAAGGCCTCGGCATCAATCGGCTTCAGCCAGCGCAGGTCGAGCACTTCGACGTCGATCCCGTCCTCTGCGGCGAGCTCAGCGACTTGGAGGCAGCGGGACACCATGGCGCCCCAGGCGACGAGCGTCAGGTGCCGGCCTTCCCGCGCCACGCGGGCTCCGGTGGGCCGGTCGTCGTCGGACGTCGTATCCACCGCTCCCTTCTGCCAGTAACGGGATTTCGGTTCCATAAAGATCACTGGATCCGGCCGCGTGGCCGCGTACTTGAGCAGATGGTAGGCATCGTGCGGGTTCGACGGCGAGACCACCTTGAGGCCAGGTACGTGGGCAAAGAGGGCTTCCAGGCTCTCGCCGTGGTGCTCGGGAGCGCGGATGCCGCCGAAGCTGGGCACGCGCAGGGTGATGGGCATGGGCAGGGTGCCGCGGCTTCGGTAGTTCATCCGGGCGATCTGGCAGATGATCTGGTTGATGGCCGGATAGGCGAAGCCGTCGAACTGGACTTCGGGAATGGGGTGGAAACCCGCCATTGCCAGTCCCACGGACATGCCCAGGATGCCCGATTCAGCAAGTGGGGTGTCGAAGACGCGGTCCTCGCCATGCTTGGCCTGAAGACCGTCGGTGATGCGGAAGACGCCGCCGAGGCGGCCGCAGTCCTCTCCGAAGATGAGGGACTTGGGGTTTTCTGCCAGCACCTCATCGAGCGCCAGGTTCAGCGCCTGCTGCATGGACAGTTGCTGGATGCCGGGGGCTCCGGTGTTCGCGGAGGGCAATGCTGTGATGGTCTCAGACATGTTCTGACTCCTCGCGCCACGCGGTGGCCTGGGACTGAAGGGATGGAGTTGGCTCCTGGAAAACCAGGCCGAACATTTCGGCTCCGGGGCGGGGGCCGAGATCCTGGATTCCCGTGCGGATGGTTTCCACTTCTTCCTCTGCCCGGCGTTGCGCCTCGGCGAAGAAGTCCTCGTCTGCAACGCCGTCGCTGAGCAGCCGCTGCTTGAACCGCGCCAGCGGGTCCTCGCCGGCGTCCAGGCATTCCTCCTCCAGGGTCCGGTAGCGGCCGGGGTCATCGGCTGTGGAGTGCGGTCCGCGCCGATACGTCATGGCCTCGATCACCACCGGACCGTTGCCGTTCCGGCAGCGGGCGAAGGCGGACCGGGTGGCCTCGTAGACGGCAACGACGTCGTTGCCGTCCACCTGCAGTGCGGGAATGCTGTATCCGGCAGCCCGGGCTGCCACGGATCCTCCTGCCACTTGGCGTTCGGTGGGGACGGAGATGGCCCAGCCGTTGTTCTGGATGAAGAACACCACGGGCGCCTTCATGACGGCTGCGAAGTTCATGGCTTCGTGGACGTCGCCCTGGGAGGACGCGCCGTCGCCGAAGTAGGTCATGGCTACGCCGGTCTGCCCGTCAGGGTGGGACAGCGTTTGGCCATGGGCCCAGCCGACAGCGTGCAGGACGGAGCCGGCCACAACTGCCTGGATGGGCGCGAACCTGGACTCCATGGGGTTGTACATCCCGCCGTGCCACGTGGCTTTGTGGGTGGACATGTAGCCCACCATGTCCAGCTCCATGGCCCGTGCCACACCCATCTCACGGTAGGTGGGGAACACGAAGTCCCGGCTCCTGTCCACGGCGTATCCGCTGCCCACCTGGGCTGCTTCCTGCCCGAGTTCGGGTGCGTAGCCGGGGATGATGCCTTGGCGTTGCCATGCCACAGCTGAGGTGTCCAGGTGCCGGACCACTGCCATCAGCGTGTACAGCTCGCGGAGTTGGTGGTGGGTGAGCGGGGCGGCGTCGTCGTCGACGATGGCCAGCGCGGGTTTGGTCGTCATGGCTGTGACCCTAGTCACCGACGATGCGTCTTCGCAATAAGCTCAGTATCCAGCAAAAACTTTGTACAAGTTGAACAAGCAAAGAAGCCCCGCACAGTACAAACTGTGCAGGGCTTCTAGGATGTTGCTGACAGAAGACTATCCGCCGTGGTGCGTTTCCTTGCCGGCTTTTGCCCTGGCGTTGAGGAAGCATCCGGCCGCAATCACCAGGATAAGGAGGAACGTACCGATGAGCTGGCCGGCGCTCTCCGGGTTGGCGAAGCCCACCACGAAAATGATGCCCAGCAGGACCAGTCCCACGATGGTGAGATAGGGGAAGCCCTTCATCCGCAAGGGCAGCTCAACGCCTTCGCGGTCTGCCCGGCGGCGCAGGATGAACTGTGAGACCAGTGCCGTTCCCCACACCACCAGGCAGGTGGACCCCACGAGGTTCAGCAGGGCGGGCAGGATCTTCTCCGGGAAGAGCAATTCGAGGACCGTGGCGACGAAGCCAAAGGCCACCGAGATTCCGACGGCGGCTACGGGAACCTTGGCGCCGCTCAGCTTCGACAGGAGCCGTGGTGCTTCGCCGCGCTCGGAGAGTGAGAAGATCATGCGGGATGCGCCATAGAGGTTGGCATTCAAGGCCGAAAGCAGCGCTACGACGGCCACCAAGGTGATGGCGGTTCCGGCACCGGGAATCCCTGCGATGTCGAGGACTCCGGCAAAAGGCGACTTCAGGCCATCCGAACCCACGGGGAGGATCGCCGCGATGACAAAGACGGACCCGATGTAGAAGACCAGGATGCGCCAGACCACGGTGCGGATCGCCTTGCCCACACTGTGCGCCGGGTTTTCGGTTTCTGCTGCCGCCACGCTGACGATTTCCGTGCCGCCGAAAGCGAAGATCACAACGAAGAGTGCAGCGGCCATGCCGCCGATGCCGTGGGGCGCGAAGTCGCCGAAGGCCGAGAGTCCGGGGGAGGGGACGTTCGGAAGCCAACCGAACAGCAGTGCGGCTCCGATAAGCAGGAAGATGACGATTGCTGCGACCTTGAGGATGGCGAACCAGAATTCGAATTCGCCGAAGTTCCTCACTCCTACCAGGTTGATTCCGGTGAAGACCACCATGAAGACCAGTGCCAGGATCCACACGGGGATGACCGGCCACACGGAGAAGAGCAGTCCTGCGGCTCCCAGGGCCTCAGCGGCAATGACCACCACCAATTGCAACCACCACAGCCAGCCGATGGTCCCGCCTGCGGTTTTGCCCATCGCTTTCTCGGCGTAGACGGAGAAAGCGCCGCTGTTGGGGTTGGCTGCTGCCATTTCGCCCAGGGCCCACATCACCAGGATGATCAATGTTCCGGCAACGAGATAGGAGATAAGGACTGCCGGCCCTGCGGCTTGCACGCCCGCGCCGGAACCAAGGAACAGTCCTGCGCCAATGGCGCTGCCAAGCCCCATCATGGTCAGTTGCCGCGGTTTGAGCGAATGCCCGAGGCCGGAGGTTGGGGCAGGAGCCGCGATGGACTTCGTTGTCATACGTGTCTACCTTCTATGGATTGCAAACGGGTTTGGCGTGCCCGCCTCGTGGGCTGGGCAAGCGGGCGTCGACGACGCAGCAAGAGCGTGGAATAATTCTCGCAGTTTGTAAGATACATCACTTTTTGCTTAGGCGATGTGATGGGTAGGGATCCCCGGGGACAGGAACTTTGATGCTGGTCGATGCGCTTGATGCAAAAATTGTACGTTTTTTCACTGATTCGCCGCGATCTTCCGTGCTGGAAGCCTCACGGGTACTCAGGGTTGCGCGCGCCACGGTGCAGTCCCGGATCGACAGGATGATCGAAAACGGGGTCATCGGCTCTTGGGTGCCCCAGCCGGATCCGGCCAACTTCGGATTCCCGGTAGTGGCGTTCTGCTCGGTCACCATTACCCAGGAGATCGGCCATGACGCCATCATCGAGAGCCTGAGTGCCATCCCGGAGATCATTGAAGTGCATACCGTGACGGGCAATTCGGACCTGATGGTGCGCATCGCGGCCCGGTCCAATCCGGACATGCAGCGGGTCCTGGACGCCATGATCGCCACCAAATCCGTCGTCCGGTGTTCCTCGGTGATCGTGCTGAACAGCCATATCCAGGGCCGGACGCTGCCTTTGATGGAAGCCGCCGCCAAGTCAGTGTGACGCAAAGCATTTTGCTGGAGGGCTGCGGAGCCGTACCATTAGTTCTAGTCAATGTGACTTTAACTAGCGCAGTCCTCACCGCAAGGACTGCTCCAAGCGGCGATGAAGCGAGGTGAACGCCGTGAATCCAAGCTCCGCCAACGTCGCCGAAAGGCGACTCGCGCCGCCGTCGTTGGCTATTTCCACGGTGATTTTCGCCCTCCGACCCAGCGAAAAATCCGGCAGGCCCACCCTCTGGCTCCCCTTGGTCCGCCGAATCCGGGAACCCTATAAAGACATGTGGGCCCTCCCCGGAGGTCCCCTGGCCCACGATGAATCGCTGCAGGATGCCGCCTCCCGCAACCTACGCGAGACCACCGGCCTCACGCCGCACTACCTGGAACAGCTGTACGCCTTCGGCGGCCTGCACCGCTCGCCCAGCCAGCGCGTTGTCTCCATCGTCTATTGGGCCCTGGTGCAGCCGACAGAGGCAGCGCTCGCCGACGAGTCCGAGAATGTGCGGTGGTTCCGGGCGGACAAGGTCGGAGACCTCGCGTTCGACCACAAGGCAATCGTGGACTACGCCCTCTGGCGCCTGCGCAACAAGATGGCCTACGGATCCATCGCCTACCACCTGCTGGGGGAGTACTTCACCTTGGCACAGGTCCGTGAAGTCTATGAAGCGGTCCTGGACCGCCAGCTCGATCCCGCGAACTTCCGCCGCCACATCAAAGCCACGCCGGAAATAGAAGAAACCGGTGAATATCTCCAGGGCGGCAAACACCGTCCCCCACGCCTCTACCGCTTCACCGGAACACCCGGCCTCGGGCCAGACAACAGGAGTACACCATGAGCAGCGTCAACACCGCCGTCCAGCTGATCACCCGCGAGGAAGCAGAGAAGGGCCTCTCACGCGCAGGATCAACCTGCAGCCCGGCCTTGGCCAGGGGCCCATGGGAATACGACCTCGCCGAAGCCCTCTCCGGTGCACCCGCCTACGGTCCGGGTGCTTCCAGCGACGACGTCGCACCGCCGGCAACGCCGCGCCAAGGCCAACTGCCGGAAGAGTACAAAAAAGCCAGCGACGCCGAACTTGACGCCCGCATCCGGGCCGCCAAAGCGGCACTCGGGGACCGCGCCGTCATCCTGGGCCACTTCTACCAGCGTGACGAGGTCATCCAGTATGCGGATTTCGTGGGTGACTCGTTCCAGCTGGCCAACGCTGCGCTGACCAAGCCGGACGCCGAAGCGATCATCTTCTGCGGAGTGCACTTCATGGCCGAAACCGCCGACATCCTCTCCACCCCGGAGCAGGCGGTCATCCTGCCCAACCTCGCCGCCGGATGCTCCATGGCAGACATGGCCGATGAGGACTCGGTGGAAGAGTGCTGGGAGCAGCTTGAGGAAATCTTCGGCACCGAACCCGATGCCGCCGGGCGGGTTCCGGTCATTCCCGTGACCTACATGAACTCTTCCGCCGCCCTGAAAGCTTTCTGCGGACGCAACGGCGGAATCGTCTGCACCTCGTCCAACGCCAAAGTTGTGCTCGAATGGGCCTTCGAACGCGGCCAGCGTGTCCTGTTCTTCCCCGACCAGCACCTTGGCCGCAATACAGCCAAGGCTCTCGGCGTACCCCTGGAACAGATGCCCATGTGGAACCCGCGCAAGGAACTGGGCGGAAACGACGAACAGACGCTGCTGGACTCACGGGTCATCCTCTGGCACGGCTTCTGCTCGGTCCACAAACGCTTCAACGTAGCCCAGATCGAGAAGGCCCGCCAGGACTTCCCCGGCGTTAACGTGATCGTGCACCCGGAATGCCCCATGGAGGTCGTGGACGCAGCGGACTCGGCGGGCTCCACCGACTTCATCAAGAAGGCGATTGCCGCGGCCACAGAGCCCACCACCTTCGCCATCGGTACCGAGATCAACATGGTGAACAGGCTCGCAGCGGAAAACCCGCAGCACACCATCTTCTGCCTGGATCCGGTCATCTGCCCGTGCTCCACGATGTACCGCATCCACCCTGGCTACCTTGCCTGGGTGCTTGAGGAGCTCGTCGAGGGCCGCATCGTCAACCGCATCACTGTGGACGACACCGTCCAGGACAACGCCAAGATTGCCCTGGAGCGCATGCTGGCCGCCAAGCCGGCCTAGCCCAACAGGCACTCCACCTAGTTCGAATCGAGCCCCACATGACTACAGAGAACCCGGCCGCAAGGCCCGCGACCGGACGGTTGATCGTCGTCGGAAGCGGCATCGCCGGCCTGTATTCTGCCTTGCTCGCCGCGGAGTCCGGCGCGGAGGTGGTGCTGCTGACCAAAGGTGCGCTCGCAGAAAGCAACACCTACTACGCGCAGGGCGGTATTTCCGCCGTACTGGACGAACCCGCGCCCGGTGACACCGTGGCCGCCCACATCGCTGACACGCTGCGCGCAGGCGCCGGACACTGCAACGAAGAGGCGGTGCGGATACTGTGCACCGAAGCACGGTGGAACATCGCCGGGCTGGAGCGGTTCGGCGTCAGTTTCGACCTCGACGACGACGGCGGCCCGGCGCTGGGGCTCGAAGCCGCGCATTCAGCTCCGCGCATCCTCCACACCGGAGGGGACGCCACCGGGGCGGGGGTGGCAGCGGCGCTGATAGCGTCCGTGCTGGACTTCCAGGCACAGGGCAGGATCACGGTGTTCGGGAACGCCCAGGTAACTTCCCTGGCCCACGACGACGGCCGCGTGGTTGGCGTCGATTTCCTCCATGAAGGACTAGCCCAAAGCCTCCGGGGCGACGCCGTGCTCCTTGCCACCGGTGGGGCCGGTCAGCTGTTCGCCCAAACCACCAACCCCTCGGTGGCAACCGCAGACGGCCTGGCACTGGCCTGGCGGGCCGGAGCTGCCGTGGCCGACCTCGAATTCTTCCAATTCCACCCCACCTGCATGGTCTCCCACAGGCCAGCAGCCGCAGCCGGCGGCGATGCGCACCCCTTGCTCATTTCCGAGGCCGTCCGCGGTGAAGGCGCACTCCTTGTTGATGCCAATGGATATCGCTTCATGCCCGGGTACCACCCCGACGCCGAGCTCGCGCCACGGGACGTGGTCTCCCGCAGTATTGCCCTGCACCTGGCCTCGTTGGGTGAGACGAACGGCCATGTCTACCTCGATGCCACCGTCATTGAGGAACTGCGCGGTGCGGGTTTCCTGAACAAGCGCTTCCCAACGTTGAGCCGCCACACCCGGCAGGCGGGCTTGGACTGGACCAAGGAACTGGTCCCCGTCGCACCGGCGGCGCACTACTGGATGGGCGGCGTGGTGACCGACTTCCACGGCCGGACCACTGTTCCGGGCCTGTACGCGGCCGGCGAGGTCGCCTGTACCGGCGTGCAGGGCGCAAACCGGCTGGCCAGTAACTCGTTGCTTGAAGGTCTCGTGTTTGGGCGGCGGGCTGTTGAAGCGTTCCTGGGTGTGTCCGAGGTCCCGCCCAGCGGACTCCCTCTGCGTGCTAACTCGGCCGTGGGCGGCAGTTCCACAGCCCCCTTGGCGCCTGCGCTCGATCCTCGTGCCAGCGAACGCCTCGCACGCTCGGCGGCCGGCACGGGCTCTCACGCGACAACGGCGCTGTCGGGGACTCTGGAACTGCCGGTAGGTGCCCCGGCAGCACCTGTGAGCGGCTTCTCCAGGGCCGCGTTGCAGCGGCTAATGACCGCCAAGGCCGGGGTGCTTCGGAGTGGGGTGTTGCTGGCCGAGGCTGAGGCTGCGCTTGAGGCGTGGGCTGAGGAACTGTTGCCCTTGGATGTTCCTGGTTCCTTGGAGATGCGGGTGCATGAGGATGCGAATCTGCTGTTGGCGGCCCAATTGCTCGTGCGTGCGGCCCGGGAGCGGCCCGGGTCCTTGGGGGCGCACTACCGCAGCGACAACGTGACCCAAGCAGCCGCCGTCGTCGATTTTGACAAGAGTGACACCATGAGCCCGAAAGCGAGCCTCGTCCATGACTAACCTGACCCTCCCTTCCGCCCCCGTGCGGGACATCCTGGAGCGGGCCTTTGCTGAGGACGCTCCCAGCGGCGACATCACATCCCAGCTGCTCATCCCGGCCGAGGCGCGGGCGGTCGCCGTCCTCAACGCCCGGGTGCCGGGCGTCTTCAGCGGCGGCACCGTTTTCCGTGATGCCATGAAGATCGTGGACCCCGACACCGAGGTGGAATTGCTGCTCGCCGACGGTGAAGCCTTCGACGCCGGAACTCACCTGGCGCGCGTCAGCGGCAGTGCACGGTCGGTACTGATGGCCGAACGGGTGGGCCTGAACCTGGTGCAGCGCATGAGTGCCATTGCCACCAAGACGGCGGAATTCGTCCGCCTGGTGGAAGGAACGCGTGCCCGGATCACTGATACGCGCAAGACCACCCCGGGGCTGCGGGTGCTGGAACGGTACGCGGTCCGCTGCGGTGGGGGAGCGAACCACCGTTACAGCCTTTCCGACGCCGTACTGGCCAAGGACAACCACCTGGCCGTCATGACCGGTGGCGACACCACCAAACTGACAGAACTGCTGATCGCAGCCAAAGCCCAGCTTGGCCACACCACGCACTTCGAGGTCGAAGTGGACAGTGCCGAACAGATCGAACCCGTGTTGGCTGCAGGGGTGGACACCATCATGCTGGACAACTTCTCCCTGGAGGAGCTGCGCGCCGGAGTCAAGCAAGTGGACGGCAGGGCGATCGTGGAAGCCAGCGGCAACGTCAACCTCGATACGGTCACCGGCATCGCCGCAGCCGGAGTCGACGTGATCTCCATCGGCGGCCTGACCCACAGCGTGAACGCCCTGGACCTTGGCCTGGACATCGAACTGACTTCGGGCCGGAACTGAAAGCCGTTCCCGACATGATCTTCCTGGATGCTGCGGCCACCACCCCCGTCCGCCGTGAGGTACTTGAGGCCATGTGGCCCTATCTGAGCGGTGAATTCGGCAATCCCTCCAGCCATCACACCCTGGGGGAGGCAGCCGCAGTGGCGCTCGCAGAAGCGCGTTCCGGCGTTGCGAAAGTGTTCAATTGCCGTGCTGGTGAGGTGACGTTCACCTCGGGCGGCACGGAGTCCGACAACCTGGCCGTCAAGGGCATCGCCCTCGCCCGGCAGGCCGCCGATCCAGCGCTCAATCGTGTGGTGATCAGCGCCGTCGAGCATCCCGCCGTGGAAGAATCAGCCCGTTACCTCGAACGCGTCCACGGCTTCGCTGTGGACATCGTCCCGGTCGACGGCGACGGACGGGTCACCGTGGATGCGCTGCGCAGTGTCCTGCGACCGGAGACGGCCCTGGTGAGCATCATGTATGCCAACAACGAAATCGGGACCGTCCAACCCATTGCAGGGCTCGCTGCAGTGGCCCACGCCCAAGGGGTTCCTTTCCACACCGACGCGGTCCAGGCCGCCGGGTGGTGTCCGCTGGATGTCAAGGTTCTCGGTGTGGACGCCATGAGCATTTCGGCACACAAACTGGGGGCGCCTAAAGGATCCGGTGCCGTTTTCCTCAAAGGGCGACTGCGTGTCGAACCGCTCATCCATGGCGGTGGGCAGGAACGCGGGAAGCGCTCCGGGACCGAAAATGTGGCCGGAGCCGTAGCCTTGTCCACGGCGTTGGCACTCGCCCATGCTGAACAGCCGGCTCAGGCCCAACGCGTCGCGCAGTTGCGTGACAGCTTCATTGACCGGGTCCTTGACACGGTGCCGGACGCTTGGCTCACCGGCCATCGCAGCGAACGCCTGCCGTCGGTCGCGTCCTTCTGCTTTCCGGGAACCAGCGGCGAATCCGTCTTGCTCGAGCTTGAGCGGCTGGGCGTTGTGTGCTCCAGCGGATCGGCATGCGCCGCAGGCTCCGATGCGCCGTCTCCAGTGTTGCTGGCCTTGGGTATCGCACCGGAAACGGCCCAGACGGCTGTCAGGTTCAGTTTCACCTCCACCATTTCCGACGCCGACCTGGAGGCAGCCGCCGTCGCCGTGGAAACCGCCGTCGGGCGTGTCAGGAGCCTTGCCGCACCACAGGCGGGCTGACCGGCCGGGCTAAACGTGACGCGCGCGGCGGAAAATCCAGTGGCGCAGCAACGTGAAGCGGACAGCGGTGGCTACGAAACCGGACAACGTTGTTGTCCAGAGCTCCTCAGCGACGCTGGCGTCCGGCTTGAACAGATGCAGCACACCCAAGCTCCCGCCCGTGATGAGCAATGCGATACCGATCACGATGACTCCGCTGAGGTGGTCCCGGGCCCGTTTCCTGCTGCCGGTAATTTTGAACGTCAGGCGCCGATTCAGTGCCGTGTTCATCAACGAGGTCAAAATCAAGGCCACGGCGTTTGCCAACTGGGGGTCGATCAAGGGACGCAGCAGCGCGTAGATGGCCAGCGAGCTTCCCGTGCAGATGACTCCGACACCGCTGAAGCGGATCAATTGCCGCACTACGGGGTACTTCAGGATGCCGCGATGCCGTTTGCGGGGTGGTTTTTGAGGGGGAGATGGCAACAGGCCTGTGGCGTCCGCAGCTATCTCCATGGTCTTAAGCCTGACACACTATGCAGGCAGCTCCTCCCACGAAGCGCCGCGCACGGGGTTGGTGAGTTCGCCGATTCCCTCCACACGGCACGTCACGGTGTCACCGGGCTGGATGCGGGCGGTCCCGGCCGGGAATCCAGTGAGGACAAGATCACCGGGCTGAAGGGTCATGAACGATGTGAGGTAGACCAGGATCTCGTCCACTTTCCAGCCGAGGTCCGCCGAACCCGCAGACTCCAGCTCGCGGCCGTTGTGGACGATGCCGATCTTCAGATCCGTGGGGTCCAGCTGCGTGACGATCCAAGGTCCTGCGGGGGTGAAGGTGTCCTGGCTCTTGGCGCTGATCCAGAGTTCGTCGGACTTCTGGAGATCGCGTGCCGAAACATCATTGCCGATCGTGTAACCGAGAATCGCCGAGGCTGCCGTTTCCAGGGTCAACGCGCGCGCCGCCTGGCCTATGACGATCGTCAGTTCCGCCTCGGGGTCCACATGGCCCACGTTCGCCTGGAGTTCGATCGCCTCGCCCGGACCCACCACGCTGGATGCCGCTTTGTGGAACGCTTGCGGCGGCAGCTCGCGGCCTGGCTGTCCAGTGTTGTGCGCCATGCCAAGGACATTGACCGGCACGGAGGGCGCCAGGAACGTGAAGGCGTCTTCGGTCACTGTTGAGCCCCGCTCCCACCCCGCGCGCCCAGGGCTGGCGGCGTTGGCCCGGGAAGAGGGGAAAGGGGATTCGATGACCATCCACGACTTTCCTTCGTCCGAGGCGAAGTTTGTTGCGTCATTCGCGACGAAGAAGTGCTCGTCCGGGGAGGCTGGATTCAGGGGGCGTACGCGGGCGACACGACGGGGAAACGGGGAAGTCATGATGACATCCTACGTCCTCCCACGCGTTGCGAGGCCCGCTTTACGTCCCATGGTTCGTCCATGACGCGCAGAGCGGGCCACGCAAGGCATTAGGCGAGCGGGGCCGATCCACATGCCACGCTGAAGCGATGCGTGGGAATCCCGTCAGGTGCGGGGCTTAGAATCCTGCTCATGCGTCTGGCGATAATTGGACTGGTTCTCCTTGTGGCGGGTGGGGTGACCGTAGCTACGGGTGTGCTGCCGTGGCACGAAGTCATGGTTCTCGTAGATCGCGTCGCACCAATTTTGGCGTTCGTCGTCGCGATGACCGTGGTGACCGAGCTCGTCAGTGAAGCCGGCACGTTTCAGTGGATCGCGCGGCGCCTGCGCCGCTGGGGCCGCGGGCGGAGCGTCCTGCTGTGGTTGCTGCTGGCATTGTTTGCGACACTGAGCACGATCTTCCTGTCCCTGGACACGACAGCGGTCCTCCTCACCCCGGTGGTTGTCACAGTGGCCCGCCAGGCGGGGCTCCCGGTCCTGCCCTTTGCGCTGACAACGGTTTGGCTGGCCAACACGGCCAGTCTGCTGCTCCCGATCTCCAATCTCACCAACCTCCTTGCCCAGCACAATCTGGGTGGCATCACCCCAGCCCAATTTGCGCAATTGATGTGGGCACCGTCGCTGGCGGCCATCCTGGTGCCCTTGGCGTTCATTGCCGTGGTGTTCCGCCGCGAGCTGCGAAAGAGCTACGGCCTGGACGCTTCCCGTCCCGCGGCAATATCCGAAGCAAAGGCTCCCGACCGGCTGCTGCTGACAGGCAGCGCAGCAGTCCTGGTGCTGCTGCTGCCGGCACTGGTGTCGGGAATCGCCATCTGGATTCCGGCAGCCGTCGCCGCTGTGGTCCTGGCCGTCCTGTTCATCATCCGCCGCCCGGCCGTCCTGAAGATCACGCTGATTCCATGGTCCCTTCTGCTGTTCACCTGTGGGCTTTTCCTGGTGGTCGAGGCCACCCAATATCTCGGCGCGTCGGCGTTGCTCGGCCAAGTGGCAGGCCAAGGCGATGGCTTCTTCGAACTCCTGAGGCTGGCGCTGACCGGGGCTCTGGGGTCCAACGTCGTCAATAATCTGCCGGCCTATCTCCTGGCTGAACCCCTGGCGGGAACGCCGGAAAGAATGGCGGCCTTGTTGGTAGGGGTCAACGCCGGTCCCTTGATTGCGCCGTGGGCCTCATTGGCTACTTTGCTCTGGCACGACCGGCTGATGCGCATGAACGTGCTGGTGAAATGGCAAGGATACGCCGTGATGGGGCTGCTGGTGGCACCCCTGACCATCATCGCCGCCATTGCGGCGCTCGCAGTCTTCGGGCCGGGCGGGTTGTTCGGCTAGCCTGCGTACAGCTCGCCGACAGGAACGTCTGCGGCCAGCCGGTTGGCTGGCCCGGCAAGGGGGCATGCCCAGGCTTCGTTGTACGCGCAGGATGGGTTGTAGGCGAAATTGAAGTCCAGGATGAACTCCTGTCCGGTAGCCGTTTCCCTGGTGCCATGGAACGAGCCTTTAACGGTATCGAGCAAGTACCTGCCCGCCCCGTAGCTGCCGCCGGGCTTCCCGGCTGTCGCATCACGGAAAGGTACGAAGATGCCACCGCCGTAGCTCCTCAGCCGCCACACAGCCAGGGAACCCAGCCCGGGCAGTTCAAAGGTGCCGATCCGCGTGAAGGGAACCACGCCGTCGGTGCCGGTCTGGACATTCATCTCCTGGCCCACGCCCTCGGGGAGAAGCCCGGCGTGGAAGCGGTAGGCGGGGTCGTATCCGGCGGTCCGCAGGCCGGAAAAAGAAGCCTTCATGTCCGGCGTCAAGGCTGAGGCAGGATGTGAAGCAAACATAAGATCCCGCTCCTGGCGCCAGTAGTCGTGGGCCTGCCGTGGACTCGTCTCTGCGAGTTGACGCACTTTGTCGTAGAGGGCGAAGGTCTTCAAGCGCCAGGCAGCGATATCTACCGCTGACATCGTAGGGAGGGTGTCCTCGAATTCGTCGTGCTCGGTGGGGGCCATACAGCAAGCCTAGTCCTGTGCGTGTCGTGGCCTCCCCACCGCTAGGCTGTGCTCATGACCGGCACGAGGAACCTCGAAGGTATACCGCTGAAACTTGCTGCGGCGGCTCTTGCAGGTTGCCTGGTGGCCGGCGCGGCGGGCTGCTCGTCGGAAAACAAGGGGCCGCAAGTGACCTCCACGGCGTCGTCCAGTCCCAACAGTTCCGAATCGGGGACAGGCACCCCGGAAAGCACGACGACGAGTCCCGGCAGTGACGCTGGTCAGCCCTCGTCTTCGGCTGCTTCGAGCGGAACGGACGCCCCTTCGGGATCTTCAAGTGCGGGCCCGCAACCGGTACCCACCGCCCTTTCCTGGAAAACCTATACTGATCCGGCCAAGAGCGTCAGCTTCGAGCTTCCCAAGGATTGGATTGCCCAGTCTGCCTCCCCGGACGCCGGTTCTTTGGCTGGAGCAGTGAAAGTGGAGGTCAAGGACGGGGCAGGGAAGTACATCGCCACGCTACAGACGGGATTGGCCCCGGCCACTGCGGCGCCTTGCCCGGCCGGACAAGGAAAGCCCTACGTGGTGATCAGCAGCACGCCCTTGGATGTACCGCACTCGGACGGACCCGACACCATCGATCCGCGCGTTGTCTTCCGTGTCATCCAGGGCTATAAGTTCTTCGGCTCCTACGGCATCACCAACAAGGTGGCCGGTGCCGACGGCCAGTCGTGTGAACTGGCAAACCGCGTGCAGGGGCCGGCAGGCAAGGGCGATTATTCGTTCGGGGACGTCCCTGCCCTGCATGCCTTCGCCGCAGATGAGAAAGTCGCTCCGGCAAAATCCTTTGACACTTTGGACCTCGCTGCAAAGTACGTGGCCCACGATTCTGAATTCGCCAACGTCCAGCGGATGCTACTGTCTCTGAAGGTCAATCTGTAGTCCTCGGATTGGCTCACTCACACATTTGGCGGCGATGGGGGCTGACCGCCGCAGACCCAGTGTCGGAGATCAATGGAACGCAACGTTGCTGCCTCGCTCGTTTTCAAGACCGCAGCCAACACCAAGGTGGCCATGGCCATTGCCGTGGCCAACAACCCCGGCTATGACTCGGTCACCGAGAACCTGTCGGTTACGGTGGCGGGGGAGGAGCTTCCCGTAGCTGAACTCAGTGACCATCACGGGGGTCGGTTCCACTATCTTGAGTTTGCCGAGCCCAGCGAGGTGACTGTGGAGTACGCGGCAACCATCCACGGCCACGCGTTGCCCGATACATCTACCCCGATGGAACTAATCCGGTACGTCAGGCCCAGCCGCTATGCCGAATCCGATCGGCTGTTGCCCACCTCCTACGCCGAGTTCGGCACCCTTAACGGGGAAGAGTTGCTCCACGCCGTCCGTGACTGGGTCCACGGTGAACTCCGTTACGTCAGCGGTTCCTCACGGGGAACGGACGGAGCCGTGGAAACGCTGCTCCACCGCAGGGGAGTATGCAGGGACTTTGCCCACCTCGCCATTGCGCTGCTGAGGTCAAAGGATGTCCCTGCACGCCTGGCGGCCGTTTATGCGCCGGGACTGACCCCCATGGACTTCCATGCCGTCGCCGAGGCGTACGTTGACGGTTCATGGCGGATCATCGACCCCACGGGCCTGGCGCCCCGCGAATCCATGGTCCGGATCACCGCCGGGCGGGATTCTTCCGATACGGCGTTTCTCTCCACAGTGGGCGGAAGCCTCTCGCTGAAGTCCCTCAAGGTCAGTGCTTCAGTCAATGGAGAGCTCCCGGCGGAGAACCACCGGGAGCTCGTGACCTTGCGCTAGTGTCCGGCCACGGAGGCGCGCAGCTTCTCCGTCAGTCGCAGCAGCTCCCGCTGCTCGTCGGCCGTGAGGGCGGGTGCCACCAGCGTGGCGATGTCGCGAACGTGTTCGCGCCCGATGGTTTTTTGCAGTTCGCGCCCGGCGTCGGTGAGGGCCAGCAGGACCCCGCGACCGTCGTCGGGGGCGGTTGTGCGCTCCACCAGTCCCCGCTTTTCCAGGCGGTCAACCAAACGGCTCAGGCTGGACTGGCTCAGCAGTACCTTGTCGTTGATTTCGTTCAGGCGAAGCTGTCCGGAAGGGCACCGGGACAAGGTGAACAGGACGTCATACTCCTTGACGGGCAGTGCCTTGAAGGCCGGCCCGGACTGAAGCTTCCGCATCACCGCCACCTGGGAGCGGAACAAAGACTCCCAGGTTTCGGCGGCGAGGCGAACGGCAGATGAGGCCGATGGCGTGGACATCAGGCGTCCTGGCCCGCAGCACCTGCCGCTGCTGATTCGCTGACCTTGGCCTCCAGTGCCGCTGCCACGCGGGAAGCGTGGGTGGGGGCGTCCGGCACGTGGGCGGGCTTCATGGCGGCGTACTCCTTGCGCAGGACGGGCAGGACCTCCTCGCCGAAGAGGTCCAGCTGCTCCAGGACGGTCTTCAGGGGAAGGCCGGCGTGGTCGATCAGGAACAGCTGGCGCTGGTAGTCGCCGAAGAACTCGCGGAAGGTGAGGGTCTTCTCGATGACCTCCTGCGGGCTCCCCACGGTCAGTGGCGTCTGGGACGTGAAGTCCTCGAGCGACGGGCCGTGGCCGTACACCGGGGCGTTGTCGAAGTAGGGGCGGAATTCCTTCACGGCGTCCTGTGAATTCTTCCTCATGAAGAACTGACCACCGAGGCCCACGATCGCCTGGTCGGCCTTGCCGTGTCCGTAGTGCTCGTAGCGCTCACGGTAGAGGCCGATCAGCTGCTGGTAGTGCTCCTTCGGCCAGAAGATGTTGTTGGCGAAGAAGCCGTCACCGTAGTACGCAGCCACTTCGGCGATCTGCGGAGTACGGATGGAACCGTGCCAGACAAAAGGCGCGACGTCGTCGAGCGGCCTCGGCGTGGACGTGAAGTTCTGCAGCGGCGTGCGGAACTTGCCCGACCAGTTGACCGTGTCCTCGTCCCACAGCTTGCGGAGCAGGCTGTAATTTTCGATCGCCAGTTCGATGCCGTCCTGGATGTTCTTGCCGAACCAGGGGTAGACGGGGGCCGTGTTGCCGCGTCCGAGGACCAGGTCAACGCGGCCGTCCGACAGGTGCTGAAGCATGGCGAAATCTTCGGCGATCTTCACGGGGTCGTTGGTGGTGATGAGCGTGGTGGCAGTGGAGAGCGTGATGCGCTCGGTCTGCGCCGCGATGTAGGCAAGCGTGGTGGTGGGGGAGGAAGAGAAGAACGGCCGGTTGTGGTGCTCGCCCAAAGCGTAGACATCCATGCCGATCTCTTCGACCTTCTTGGCGATGGCAACGGACGCCTTGATGCGTTCGTTCTCGGTGGGCGTGCGGCCCGTTGTGGGGTCAGTCGTGATATCGCTGACGCTGAATACGCCGATCTGCATGATGTGCCTTTCTCCCTGCCCGTGGTGCCGGGCTCTGTAAACAGTGTACCTCAAACTAGATGCATTTGCATGTATCAGTGCCTGTAACAGAGCAGGGCCGGGAAATGTTCCCGGCCCTGCTTCGAGGTTTGCTGTGTGCCTACTCGCCCGGATTGTGGGCGGCGCGGCGGCCCTTGACCCGAGGAATCATGCCTGTGGTCCAGTCCTGGAACTCCTCAGCGCCACTGGATCCCTGGCCATTGCTTCCCGGGTCCGGTGTTGGCTTTTCCTGCAAGTCCTTCAGCAGCTGCTTCTTCTCCCGGCGCCCTTCCACGAGTTTGTAGAGCACGGGAACCAGCACCAACGTCAGGGCGGTGGAAGAGACCAGCCCGCCGATCACCACGATCGCCAGCGGCTGCGAAATGAAGCCACCACCACCGGTCAGTCCCAACGCCATGGGCGTCAGGGCAAATACCGTGGCGAGGGCGGTCATCAGGATGGGACGCAGACGCTGCCGGGCGCCGTGGGTGATGGCATCGGAGACGCTCATGCCCGGGCGGCCCTCGTGCGGCTTCCTGTACTGGTTGATGAGGTCGATCAGGACGATCGCGTTGGTGACGACGATACCCACCAACATCAGCATGCCGATCAGCGACGGCAGGCCCAGCGGAACGCCGGTCAGCAGCAGGAGGCCGACGGCGCCGGTTGCCGCAAAGGGCACCGAGACCAACAGGATCAGGGGCTGGATGAGGGACTTGAAAGCAGCCACCATGATCACGTAAACGATGGCGATCGCCGCCAGGAGGGCCAGGCCCAGTTGGCGGAACGACTCCGCCTGCTGGGTGGTTGCCCCGCCAATGGTTGCGGTGACTCCGGCAGGCAACTGTACAGACTTCAGCCGCTCCTGCACCGCGCTGCTGACACTGCCGAGGTTGGAGCCCGACGGCGTGACGGTCACCCGCGCTGTGCGCTGGCCGTTGCTGCTGGTGATGGAAACAGGAACGTCCACTTGTTCGACGGCGGCAATCGTCTCGAGCGCGACCCCGCCTCTGGCCGTGGGAAGCTGGAGCGCTTTGACGGCCGCGATGCTGGTGAAACGCGTTCCTTCGCCGATCTGGACAGGATAGTCGTCGGTGTCGATCCGGACGGTACCGGCTGGGATCGGGCTGACGGTGGAGGCCAGGAACGCACCCACTTGATCTTCCGTCAAGCCCGCGGCTACAGCTTTGGCGCGGTCGACGCGCACCTGGACCACGGACTGCGTGGACGCCAGGTTCGTCGCGACCTCCGTGCTGCCGGGAACGCCGTCCATGGCCTTGACCATGGCATCGCTGGCAGTTTTGAGGTCGGACGAGTTGGCGGCCTTGATGGTGATATCCACTGTTGAGGACGTGCCGAAGCCACCTTGCTGGGAGCCAACCGTAATCTTGCCGGCAGCCCCTGACAGCTTGCTGCGGACTTCATCCTGGAGCTTGCCTTGGTTGACCTTCTCGTCAGTGACGATCGTGAAGGTCGAGTTTGATGCACCTGTGGAGGTGAGGGCCGCAAAGCCGGTCTGCGCGTTGCCGGAGGTGACCTGGACATCCTTGATGCCCTGGATTCCCTTCAGGGAGTCCTCCACCTTTGCTGCCTCGTCGCTGGTGGCCTGCAGGCTGGTGCCGGCAGGAAGGACCTGCCGGACAGTCATGCTGTTCTCACCCGAGCGGCCAAGGAGGTCCGTGTTCAGGAGCGGGGAAACGGCGACGGTGGCCACCAGGATCACCGCTGCTGCGGACAACGTGATGACCGGATGCTTTTGGGTTTTTGTAAGGATGGGAAGGTAGCCGCGCTGGAGTCGGCTCCGTTGCTCCGCCTCACGGGCCTTTTCCCCGGCTTCCTTGGCGGAAGCAGCCGAAACAGCACCCTTGGCGGGGGACGACAGGAACCAATAGGCCAGGACCGGGACGATGGTCAGGGAAACCAGGAGCGAGGACAACAGCGCTATGGTCACCGTCAACGCGAAGGGACGGAAGAGTTCACCTGCGAGGTCGCCTACGAAAGCGATGGGTAGGAACACGGCCACCGTTGTAAGCGTCGAGGCAGTGATGGCTCCTGCGACCTCACGGATGGACGTCAGGATGGCCGTCAGCTTGGCTTCGCCGTAACTGAGGTGCCGCTTGATGTTCTCGATGACCACGATCGAATCGTCCACCACGCGGCCGATGGCTATGGTGAGGGCTCCCAGGGTCAGGATATTCAACGAATACCCTGTAGCCGAGATGCCGATGAACGTTATCAGCAGGGACAACGGGATGGACACGGCCGTGACCAAGGTGGAGCGGACGGACATGAGGAAAACCAGGATGACGGCGACTGCGAAACCCAAACCGAGGAGTCCTTCAGTGGTGAGGTCCTTGATGGATTTTTCAATGAAGGGGGCCTGGTCGAAAACGGGTGTGAAAGTCGCGTTGTTGCCCAGTTCCTCCTGCATCGGTCCGATGGCATCACGGACAGCATGGGAGATCGCGACAGTGTCGCCGTCGGGCTTCTTGGTGACGGACAGCGCCAGCGTCGGTTTTCCGTTGGTGCGCGTGATGGAGGTGGCGGCATCGTCCTGGATGCTGACCTCGGCCACGGCTCCGATGGTGGCGGCTTTGCTGGTTCCCGCCAGGGGCAGTCCCTTGATGACGTCCAGGGAGTCCACGGGACTGCCGAGCTGCAGGGACAACGTCTTGCCCTGGTCCTCGATGGTGCCGACCGGAACCAGGGTCCCGTTGTTCTTCAGTGCGGAGCTGATGGATTGGACCGAGGCGCCCGTGGCTGCGAGATCAGCCTGGCGCGGTTTGATGAGGATGTGCTGGCTGGCGCCGCCGGTCACATCGGCGCCGCGAACGCCGTCGATCTTCTGCAGCCGGGGCACGCTGAGCCGCAGGAGGTCGGCGTTGAGTTCACTCAGGGGCTTGTCCGACGACACGGCCAGGTAGACGATCGGGAAGTCACTGATGTTTCCCGCGATCGACTGGGGCTCGACGTTGGCGGGCAACAGGCGTTTGGCGTTGGAAATGGCCCGGTCGATCTGGTTGCGTGCCCGGTCGAGGTTGGACCCATAAGTGAACACCATGGTGATCTGCGAGACGCCGTTGCGTGAAGTGGACGAGGTTGATTCAAGTCCTTCAACGCTGTTCAGCGCGGTCTCAAGGGGCCGGCTCAATTGCTTGTCCACTACCTCGGGGGAGGCGCCTGGCATGGAGGTGACAACGGTGATCTGGGGGAACTCGATCGATGGGATGAGTTCCTGCTTAAGCGAGCCCATGGTGATCACGCCGAACACCGCCGCAAAGACGGTGATCAGCGCGATCAGGGCCCGGTTACCCAGGGACAGCTTGGCCAGGCGGAACATTGCATCGACTCCTGTGGTCTACGAAACGATTCGTCTGACGGGAACCGGCCGCAGCCCCGGGTGTGGCCTAGCTCTGGATGGCGCTGGCCACTTCCAGCTGAAGCGACCTGGCTGTGCTGGCTTCCAGCTCAGCGGCGAGGTCCGGGTTCTCGTTGAGCTTGACGCCGTAGCCGGGCATCATGTCCTTGAGCTTGGACTGCCAGCCCTTGAAGTTCTTCGGGAAGGACTTCTGCAGGAGTTCGATCATGATCGGCACAGCCGTGGATGCTCCGGGCGAAGCACCGAGCAGGGCGCCGATGGAGCCGTCCCGGGAGGCGATGACTTCGGTGCCGAACTGCAGGACGCCGCCCTTTTGCGGGTGCTTCTTGATGATCTGCACGCGCTGGCCGGCAGTGATGAGTTCCCAGTTGCTGCCCACAGCCTCGGGGTAGTACTCGCGCAGGGACTCCACCTTGGCCTCGTGCCGCTTGGCAACCTCCTTGATGAGGTAGGCCGTCAGGTCCATGTTGTCCTTGGCCACTGCCAGCATGGGGATGATGTTGCCGGGGCGGATGGACAGCGGAAGGTCCAGGTAGCTGGAGGTCTTCAGGAAGTTGGTGGAGAATCCGGCGTACGGGCCGAACAAGAGCGAACGCTTGCCGTCAACAAACCTGGTGTCCAGGTGGGGGACCGACATGGGAGGGGCGCCCACGGAGGCCTGGCCGTAGACCTTGGCGCTGTGCTGGGAGGTGATGGCCTCATCGGTGCAGCGGAAGAACTGACCCGAAACCGGGAAGCCGCCGTAGCCCTTGCTTTCCGGGATTCCTGAGGCCTGCAGGAGGTGGAGCGCGCCGCCGCCGGCGCCAACGAAGACGAACTTGGCGTGGATACGGCCATGCTCGCCGGACTTGGCGTGCTTGATGGACAGATCCCAGCCGCCACCGGCCGCACGGTTGATGTTGGTGACATCGTGGCCGTAGTTGACCTCGGCGCCGCTGCTTTGCAGGTAGCCGGTCAGCTCACGGGTCAGGGCGCCGAAGTCGACGTCGGTGCCTTCTGCCGCGCGGGTGGCGGCAACACGCTGCTTACGGTCGCGGCCCTTGACGATCAGGGGCGCCCACTTGGCGATCTGGTCCTGGTCCTCGGTGTACTCCATGCTGCGGAAGAGCGTGTTGGGCTTGAGGGCCTCGTACCGGGTCTTGAGGAATTTCGCGTGGTCATCGCCAATGACGAAGCTCATGTGCGGAACAGTGTTGATAAAGCCCTTGGGGGAGCCGATCACGTTGGTGTCCACCAAGTGGGACCAGAACTGGCGCGAGAGCTGGAACTGCTCGTTGATGTGGAGCGCCTTGGAAGGGTCCACCGAGCCGTCCTTGGCTGCGGGGGAGTAGTTAAGCTCACACAGGGCAGCGTGTCCGGTGCCGGCGTTGTTCCACGGTCCAGAGCTCTCGAGCCCTGCTTCGTCGAGTCGTTCGAACAGGGAGATGGTCCAGGTGGGTTCAAGTTGCTTGATGAACGCACCAAGGGTGGCACTCATGATTCCGCCGCCAATAAGGACGACGTCGGCATGTTGAGTCTTGGAAATGAAGGTCACGATCAATCTCCGATAGCGGCGGCACTGGCTGTCACAGAATATCCCCGCGCAGACCCAATACTGAAATTGTGGGGGTTCGTCAAGACTTTAGGCGGACGTTCGTGAAAACTTCGTTGAGGACCGGTGAAGCCGGGTAGCTTTCCACCTTGTTGGACAACGCCAGGGCCGAGATGGGGAAGGCGATGGGGACGGCCGGTACGGAGGCTGCGATCTCGGCATTGATGGCCTGGTATTGGGCGTTGCGCTCATCGCCATCAGGCATGGCGCGGGCACGTTCGATTTTGTGGAAAACTTCCGAATCGGTGTAGCCGAACTCGGCCCGGGTCTCGCCGAACAGCGGCCCCAGGAAGTTGTCGGCATCGGCGTACGAGCCGTTCCATCCGAGCAGGTGCAAGCCGCGGTCACCGGCTGACTGGACCTTCTGGAGGTAGCCGTTCTCCCAGTCGATGGGCACTGGTTTGATGTTGAAGCCCACTGCCACGAGCTGGCGGCTGATTTCGGCGTAGATCTTCTCGGGGGTGGGCATGTACGCCCGGGTCGCGTTCAGCGGGTAGTAGAACTTCAGTTCCTCGCCCTTGTACCCGGCCTTCTCCAGCAGCTGCTTGGCTTTATCGGGGTTGTAGCCCAGTGAAGGAGCGTTGTTGTTGAAGCCACTGAGTTTTGGTGGCACGAACTGTGAAGCCTGGGCCGTGTTGTCGATGAAGAACTTCCGGATCAAGGATTCCTTGTCCACGGCCATCTCAATGGCCTGGCGGACCTCAAGCTTGTCCAAGGGGGCTACAGCCTGGTTGATTCCCAAGTACATGACCGAGAACGGGTCCCGCTGGATGATTTGGACACCCTTCTTGACCAGCTGGTCGAAAGTGGCAGGCGTCACCAGGTCATAAGCATCGATTTTTCCGTCGAGGAGGGCCTGTTGCCGTGTTTCGGCGTGATCAAAAGGAATGAAGTTGATGGTGGCTATCTGGCCCCTGTTGCCCCAGTAGCCTTTGTAGCTTTGAAGGGTGATCTTGTTCTCGTCCCAGGTTCCAAACTGGTACGGGCCGGTCCCCACCGGGTGGCTGGCATAGGCCGAAACGGCCAACCCGTTCCGGGTCTGGTCAAGGACGTTGGCACGCTGGGATTCGAGGGCGGCAGGCGAGGACATGGCGAAGGCCGGGAGCGTCAGGGCTTGCAGGAAACCCGTGAACGGCCTCGTCAGATTGATCTGCACATCCGTGGGCGAAACCACTTTGCAGTCCTTGAAGATGGAAAATACGGGCTCATCGGAGTAGGCCTTGAAGACGCCTTGGAACGAGATTCCCGGCGCCTGCTTGCGGAGGTCGGCAGGGAAAGTGAACCAGCGGTTGAAGTTTGCGCAAACTGCGGCGGAATCGAACGGTGTTCCGTCGTGGAAGGTGACTTTGGGCCGGAGCGTGAAGTCATAGGTCAGCCCGTTGTTGCTGTCCTTCCACTCGGTGGCCAGCAGGGGAGTTGTTTCACCGGTTGATCCGTCAACGCCCACCAGCCCTTCGAGGACCTGGCGGGTGACGCGGTAGGACTCGGAGTCGGCCGTCATGGCCGGGTCAAGGCCCAAGGGCATCGAGCCGGTGCCGAAGTTGAACATGGCAGTGGGCTCGGCGGCAGGAGTGCTGCTGGCCGACGACGACGGAGCCGGACCAGGCGTTCCGGTGCAGGCCGTCAACGCCAAAACGGCAAAGACGGAACCCGCCCTGAGCCACTGCACGGTCAGGCTCCGCATTTTGCTGCTTGCCACTCTTGTCCCCTCAAGCCGGTGTGAATGCCGTGGCCGACTTAGGCCAGACCGCGTTCCAGTCTAGTTGAACGTCCTGAATGCGCCTCCCAGCGCTTTTTCAGCCAACCAAGCACCTGGATGTGGAAAACCCCCAGATCTGCATGTGCGCAGCCGGGGGTTCCCTATGGCTCAAAGCCACGATTTTCATGCTGTGCGCAAGGGGGGACTTGAACCCCCACGCCCGAAGGCACAGGAACCTAAATCCTGCGTGTCTGCCAATTTCACCACTCGCGCTGGCTGGCAGCGGCTTATGCAGCCGGTGCCATATACGGCCTCAAGTGTACCCGCTACTTGTCCAGCTTGAGGTCCCGGCGCAGCTTGGCCACATGGCCGGTGGCGCGGACGTTGTACTGGGCCAAGGACACTTTTCCGTCAGGGTCGACCACAACGGTGGAACGGATAAGTCCCTGGTAGGTCCGGCCGTAGTTCTTCTTTTCCCCCCATGCACCGTAGACATCGGCCACGGCGTGTTCCTGGTCGGACAACAACGGGAAGGTGAGTTCTTCCTCCGAGGCGAACTTGGCCAGGGCATCGACAGGATCGGGGGAGATGCCTACTACTTCATAGCCGGCCGCCTGCAAGGATGCCAGAGTGTCGCGGAAGTCGCAGGCTTCCTTCGTGCATCCAGGCGTTGAGGCCGCCGGGTAGAAATAGACGATGGTTTTACGGCCTCGGAAGTCGGACAAGCTGACGCTTTTGCCCGTGGCATCCTGCAGGGTGAAGTCCGGTGCGGCGTCGCCCGGGATAAGTCGTTCAGCCAAAATATGCTCCTTGGTTTCGGTCGCGGTTTCCCATTTTAGACCGCAGAAGCCGCGTCTTCGGCCCTTGCGCGCATATACTGTCGGCATGCCAGATATGGAGAGATGGCCCACTACCCGATTGCTTTCGACAGCTGCGCGCCTGGTGGAAATCTCGTGGAACGAAAAATTGAAGTCCATCGGCCTTACCCACGCCGGTGTCATTGCCATGCAAGTTCTTGCAGCCAAGGGCGCAATTACCCAGGCGGCTTTGGCCGAGGTTGCACGGGTTAAGGCCCAGACCATGGGAACCACCCTTGCACGGCTTGAGCTGCACGGGCATGTCACACGCCAGCGTAGCGACTCCGATCGCAGGAGCCACGTCGTTACCTTGACGGAAGCAGGCAGTGCGGCCCTTGCAGAAGCTGTGAAGCTTGAGCAGGAAGTGTTGTCGCCCGTTGCCGTGGACACCGCCAGGTTGCGGGAGGAGCTCAGGATTGTTGTTCGCGGGCTTGCAGGCTTGCCGGCCCCGGAGCAGGAATCCTCCGGCGTCGAAACCGACATCCCGCAAGCATGATGTAGAAAGCACCCCGGCCGGCTTCCCGCGCGGAATTCCTGCCGGGCAAAAGCAAAGGCTCCGGATCGTGGTGAACGATCCGGAGCCTTTTTCAGTGGTGCACCCCCCGGGACTCGAACCCGGAACCCATTGATTAAGAGTCAATTGCTCTGCCAGTTGAGCTAGAGGTGCAGCTATTGTTGGGCGCCTTCCAGGGAATTCGCATTCCTTGTTGACCTCCGCAACGACAAATAACTCTACACCACAATTCGCTGCTTCAAAACCAAGCCCAATGGGCTGCCAGGGATTGCATTCCTTGGGGAAAACAAAAGGCCTTGGAGCGAAATCACTCCAAGGCCTTTCAGTGGTGCACCCCCCGGGACTCGAACCCGGAACCCATTGATTAAGAGTCAATTGCTCTGCCAGTTGAGCTAGAGGTGCAGCTGTTGATTTCGATCAACCGTGGGGCTTTTCTTTCCCCGGCGATCTCCGCAACGACATGTAACTCTACACGACTTGGCCCGAAGTGTGAAATCGGCCCGGCGTGGCGGTCCAGGCTCAGGACCTGACCCGCAAAATCAGCGCAAAGTCAGGGTTTTGATTGTTGCTGAGCACCCATAGATCTCCATTCGGGGCACGGGCCACGTCCCGCAGGCGACCGTATTCGCCTGTGAAATAGGCCACAGGGGTACCAGCGGTTTCGCCTTGCAAGGGGACCGACCAGAGGCGCTGCCCGCGCAGGGCGCCCGTATAGGCCACGCCGTCCACGATTTCCAGTCCGCTCGGGGAGGACTGGGACGTCGATGGCCAAACGACTTTCGCATCGATGAGGCCGTCCCTGCCGGGCGCCCCTGTCACCTGGGGCCATCCATAGTTGCCTCCCGGCGTGATCAGGTTCAGCTCATCATCAACATCCGGTCCAAATTCACTCGCCCAGAGCCTGCCCGCGCTGTCCCATGCCAGTCCTTGGACGTTCCGGTGGCCGTAGCTGTACACGGGGTTGTTCCCGAAGGGGTTGCCGGGCGCCGGCTTTCCTTCCGGGGTGAGGCGGAGGATCTTGCCGCCAAGGGCTCCCTTGTCCTGCGGTTGCTCTCGCCGCTGGGAGTCCCCGGTGCCGACATAGAGCATTCCGTCCGGCCCGAAACGGATGCGTCCGCCATTGTGGGTGGATGCCTTCGGGATGCCTTGGAAGATCACCTCCGGTGCACCGAGGCCGAGCACTCCTGACGCGCCTTCGGTGACCTGCATCCTTGCAACCCGGTTGTCATTTGCCGCCGTGAAGTAGGCATAAAGTTGCCGGTCAACGGCGAAAGACGGTGACAATGCCAGGCCCAGCAAGCCACCTTCCCCGCCGGGAACGACGCCGGACACCTTGCCGAGTGGGGCTGCCTTGCTGTCCCTGATCGCCACGACGTTCGCCGAGTCGCGCTCCGATACCAAGGCAGTGCCGTCCGGCAGGAACACAACGGACCATGGCAGCTGCAGGCCGGCGTCGAGCTTTCCGATAAGTTCAAGCGACCCCGGAGATGCCTGCGACGCCTGGCCGCTTCCGGGACCGACGGTCCCGGAAGCGGTCGGGTTCGGGGTGGCAGCGGTGCCGGGGGAGGACGTGCTTCCAGTGCACCCGGACAGTGTCATGGTCACGGCTACCGCGAGGGCGGCCACTTGTCCTGCTGCCCGGTGTCCGCCCGGGAGCGACTGCTTACCCATGACTTTGCTCCTGCGGCTGGCCTGGGGTGTGAACCGGTTCAGTGCCTGCTTCGCCGCGGCGGCCGGAAACCGGCTGCCTCAGCGTGTGCCGCCGAGATGAACCATACGTCCGCTTCGACGTCGTCGTAATCCGTGGCGTCCTCATCGTGGTACGTCATGGTGGCCGCAGTCGCCTTGACGGGGTGGTCCTCGCGGGGGGTGCTGGAGGATCCTGTTCCGTAGGGTTCTTCGGCTGCGAGGTGTCCGGTCAATGCCGCAGGGTCAGCGGAGGGGTCCGGGTCCTCCGCTGCGGCCGTCTCGGCGCCGGGCAAGGTGGGGGAGTGCGGATCGGTGTATTCGTGGTGGTGGACTGGAGCGCCTGCGGAGTCCGTCCACGAGGATTCCCATTCGGCCTTGTCGGCCGCCTTGTTTGCCTGTGCGGTGTCGGCCGCCCTGGTGTCCTCAGCCCGCGTGACGTCATCCGCGGTAGGAGCGGCCTGCCAGTCGTCCACATCGCCGGCATCAACGTCGCCGGCGTCGGCGGAGTGCAGTTTCGCCTCCGTATCCACCACCGGTTCGGCGACCACTGGTTCCTCGACAACGGGGGCCGCAACAACGGGTTCCTCGACCGTCAGCCCAGGGGTTGGCGACGCCCCGGAACGCCCGGCTGGTTCATCGGCAGGCGCCGGCTCAACGTCAGATACGTCTGCAGGGGGCTCAGCAGCAGCGGCTTCCTCGCGGGCAGGTTCATCTCCGGTGGGTCCGCTGCCCTCAGCGGCCGCTTTGCCCAGGTTTGTTACTCCGGCCAGCCCTGCTACCCCTGCGGTCACCGCGCCCGGATCCGGTACCGTCCCGGTATTGGTGGGCTCCATTGCCGCGGGAGCTTGGTTTGCCGTGGAATTCGGGGCTTTGTTGCGGCTCATGAGCCACCAAACAATCGCTACGACCAAAACAATGACAATGACCCAAATTAACCAATCCATGGCGGATGCCCTTCTGCTCACAGGGGTGCAGTACGTGGTATTTCCGACGTTACGTGCCTGCTAATGGGCTGTCCAGCGTTTGGGCGGCTGGTCCCGAAATTTATCAGTCTGCTTAGTAAGGGCTGGGCGGAAATTACTTTGGAGGGAATTCCGTCCAGTCACCTACTCTGGCTCCATGGACTTCAAAAGGCTGCAGATTCTGCGCGAGTTGGCGGACCGCCAAAGTGTGGGTGCCACAGCAGATGCCATGAATGTCACTGCTTCCGCCGTTTCGCAGCAGTTGAAGATCCTTCAGGCGGAATTGGGGGTGAGCCTGGTGGAAAAAGTCGGCAGGGGAGTGCAACTTACCGAAGCCGGGCAGGCCATGGCGGCCGCCGCGGCGGAAATCGCCACGGCCATGGCGCGCGCGGAGTCCACAGTGGACCGTTATCGACAGGGCTGGCAAACCCATGTTTCGGCAGCCTTCTTCCCCAGTGCCGCCGAGATGCTGCTGCCGGGAATGCTGCGTCGCGTTGCCGCTGTCCGGGGACTGGGCTTCGATGCCCATTTCGAGGATCCGGGCACAGCACACTTCGCTCCCTTGGTGGCCGACTACGACATTGTGCTGGCGCACAGTGTGGACGGGCCCGGGGTCTTCGCCACGAGCGGACTCGCTGTGGTTCCACTGTTGGAGGAAGCCCTCGATGTCGCAATGCCTGCCGGACATCCCTTGGCAGCCAAAGAACGGTTGACTCCGGAAGACGTGGTGGGCCATCCGTGGATCGGCGTTCCGGAGGGGTTCCCCTTCGACGCGGTTCTCCGGCAAATAGAGGTCCACGCGGGACGGCAGGCCTCGCGGGGCCAACGGTACCCGGACCTGAGGGTACTTGAAGCGCTGGTGGTGGCTGGTCACGGAATCTGCCTTTTGCCCCGCTATACGGCGCGGGCCAATGCCCGCAGGGGGCTTGTCCTTCGGCCTTTGACAGGCGTGAAGGCGAGCAGGAGCATCGTTGCCCTGGCACGGCAGGAGGTCGCTGCCCGGTCCACCATTGCCGGAGTCCTCGACATGCTCCAGGCCGAAGCTGCCGGGATTGCCAGGGAGTTGGATGACGCGCCCGCCCGGAAGTGAGCCCGCAGGGCGAAACTCCCACTGCCTCCCGCAATATTCGGCTGATGCTGCTTAACCCGGCGGGGAACAGGGCCTGGGGACGCGTGGTGCACATAGACTTTGGACCATGACCGACACCAGCACTGCTTCAGAGAACGCGCCGGACATCAAACCCCGTAGCCGGGCCGTCACCGATGGCATCCACGCCGCTCCTGCACGCGGCATGTTCAGGGCCGTCGGCATGGGCGATGACGACTTTGCCAAACCCCAAATCGGCGTGGCGAGTTCGTGGAATGAAATCACCCCCTGCAACCTCTCCCTCAACCGTCTTGCGCAGGGCGCCAAGGAAGGCGTTCACGCAGGCGGCGGCTTCCCGATGCAGTTCGGCACCATCTCCGTGTCCGACGGAATCTCCATGGGCCACGAGGGCATGCACTTCTCGCTCGTCTCCCGCGAAGTCATTGCCGACTCCGTGGAAACCGTCATGCAGGCAGAACGCATTGACGGCTCCGTGCTGTTGGCCGGCTGTGACAAGTCCCTTCCGGGGATGCTCATGGCCGCTGCCCGCCTGGACCTCGCTTCGGTTTTTCTCTACGCCGGATCGATCATGCCCGGTTGGGTCAAGCTTGAGGACGGCTCCGAAAAGGAAGTCACCCTCATTGACGCTTTTGAAGCAGTCGGAGCCTGTGCAGCGGGCAAAATGAGCATGGAGGACCTCACCCGCATCGAAAAGGCCATCTGTCCGGGTGAAGGTGCCTGCGGCGGCATGTACACCGCCAACACCATGGCCTGCATCGGAGAGGCCCTTGGCATGTCCCTTCCCGGGTCTGCCGCGCCGCCGTCGGCAGACCGCCGTCGTGATGATTTCGCACGCAAGTCCGGCGAAGCGGTGGTGAACCTGCTGCGCCTTGGCATCACCGCCCGCGACATCATGACCAAGAAGGCCTTCGAGAATGCCATTGCGGTCACCATGGCCTTCGGTGGCTCCACCAACGCAGTGCTCCATCTTCTGGCCATCGCCCGAGAGGCGAACGTGGAACTGACGCTGGATGACTTCAACCGGATCGGCGACAGGATCCCGCACCTGGGCGACCTCAAGCCTTTCGGCCGCTACGTCATGACCGACGTCGACAAGATCGGTGGCGTGCCGGTCATCATGAAGGCACTGCTCGACGCCGGGCTGCTGCATGGCGACTGCCTCACCGTGACGGGCAAGACCCTCGCCGAGAACCTCGCCTCGATCAACCCGCCGGACCTGGACGGCAAGATCCTGCGCGCGCTCGACAACCCCATCCACAAGACCGGAGGCATCACCATCCTTCACGGTTCACTGGCACCTGAGGGTGCCGTGGTGAAGACCGCCGGCTTCGACGCCGACGTCTTTGAGGGAACTGCACGTGTGTTTGAGCGCGAGCAGGGTGCGTTGGATGCCTTGGACAAGGGCGAAATCCACAAGGGTGATGTCGTCGTGATCCGCTACGAGGGTCCCAAGGGCGGGCCGGGAATGCGCGAAATGCTTGCCATCACCGGCGCCATCAAGGGCGCCGGCCTCGGGAAGGACGTCCTGCTCCTGACTGACGGCCGCTTCTCCGGAGGCACCACCGGTTTGTGCATCGGCCACGTTGCGCCCGAAGCGGTCGACGGCGGTCCCATCGCCTTTGTGAAGGACGGCGACCGCATCCGCGTCGACATCGCTGCCCGCTCGTTCGACCTCCTGGTGGACGAAGCCGAACTCGAGTCCCGGAAAGAGGGCTGGCAGCCGCTGCCGGCAAAGTTCACCAAGGGCGTCCTGGCCAAGTACGCAAAGCTCGTCCACAGCGCCTCCACGGGGGCCTACTGCGGATGATGTCCTGCCAGTGACTCCGCTCCACCCGAGGGGCGGAGTCCGGCAGGCGGACATCGCTGTCCAAATAGTGAGATACGATGGTGCTCAATTGACACGTATCTCACTTTGAGGGAACACTGAACGCATGATCACATTCGTTACCGTCGGCGTCGTCGTCCTTACCAAGCGCGTGGCTTAGCCCGACTGGTAACGAACCGTCACGCGCAAACCCCTCGAAGAGCCGGAAGGCTGAGGGGTTTTTTTATTTGCAAGACCCACCATTTGTAGATCCACTAAGGAAGAGTCCGATGAGCAAAGGATCGCCGATCAGCCCCTCGCTGATGGCTGCAAAGTCCGCTGGAGCCCACAAAGCTCCGGAAAAGGTCGACCGTACGGCTGAGGCCGTCGTCGTCGACGCTGCTGCACCTCTCTCTCCTGTACTTGGGCCGAACAACGTTGTACCCCCAACGGTGATGACCGGCTCGCAAGCAATTGTCCGTTCGCTCGAAGAACTCGGCGTGGACGATATTTTCGGTTTGCCCGGTGGCGCGATCCTGCCCACCTACGACCCCTTGATGGCCTCCAGCATGAATCACATCCTGGTCCGTCACGAACAGGGAGCCGGCCACGCCGCGCAAGGCTACGCCATGGTTACCGGACGGGTTGGCGTTTGCATCGCCACCTCGGGCCCCGGTGCCACCAACCTCGTTACCGCCATCATGGATGCCCACATGGACTCCGTGCCGATGGTGGCCATCACCGGCCAGGTATCCAGTGGAGTCATCGGCACCGATGCCTTCCAGGAAGCCGACATCGTGGGCATCACCATGCCCATCACCAAGCACTCGTTCCTGGTGACCGACCCCAACGACATCCCGCATGTCATGGCCGAGGCCTTCCACCTGGCCTCCACCGGCCGGCCCGGTCCCGTCCTGGTGGACATCGCCAAGGACGCACAGGTGGGCCAGATGACATTCTCCTGGCCTCCGAAAGTGGACCTGCCTGGATACCGACCCGTGGTCCGCGGCCACAACAAGCAGGTACGTGAGGCTGCCAAGCTGATCGCTGCGGCCAGCAAGCCTGTCCTGTACGTCGGTGGCGGCGTGGTCAAGGGCCACGCCTCCGCGGAGCTCATGGAGCTCGCTCTGGCTACCGGCGCTCCCGTGGTCACCACGCTCATGGCCCGCGGTGCGTTCCCCGACTCCCACCCCCAGCACGTTGGCATGCCCGGCATGCACGGGTCGGTTTCGGCCGTTACGGCACTTCAGCAGGCTGATCTGCTGATCACCCTCGGCGCCCGGTTCGATGACCGCGTCACAGGTGTCCTGAAGACTTTCGCTCCCTTTGCGAAGGTCATCCACGCTGACATCGACCCCGCCGAAATCTCAAAGAACCGGACGGCGGATGTCCCGATCGTAGGCTCGGTCAAGGAAATCATCCCGGAACTCACCGAGGCAGTGAAGACCCAGTTCGAGCTGAGCGGTGCACCGGACCTCGACTCCTGGTGGGCGTTCCTCGGCAACCTGCGCGAGACCTACCCGCTGGGTTGGACCGAGCCGGAAGACGGCCTGAGCGCGCCGCAGCGCGTGATCAAGCGCATCGGTGAGCTGACCGGACCTGAAGGCATCTACGTTGCGGGCGTGGGCCAGCACCAGATGTGGGCTGCCCAGTTCATCAAGTACGAGCGTCCGCACGCCTGGTTGAACTCGGGTGGAGCAGGCACCATGGGCTATTCCGTACCTGCCGCCATGGGCGCCAAGGTCGGCGAACCGGACCGCGTGGTCTGGGCCATCGATGGTGACGGCTGCTTCCAGATGACCAACCAGGAACTGGCCACCTGCGCCATCAACAACATCCCCATCAAGGTAGCCATCATCAACAACTCTTCGCTGGGCATGGTCCGCCAATGGCAGACCCTGTTCTACGAAGGCCGCTACTCCAACACGGACCTGAACACCGGCCATGACACCATCCGGATTCCGGACTTTGTCAAGCTGGCAGATGCCTACGGCTGCGCCGCACTGCGCTGCGAGCGTGACGAGGACATCGACGCGACCATCCAGAAGGCCCTTGAGATCAACGACCGCCCCGTGGTCATCGACTTCGTGGTGAGCCCCAACTCGATGGTCTGGCCGATGGTGCCCGCAGGCGTCAGCAATGACCAGATCCAGGTTGCCCGCAACATGACCCCGGAATGGGAAGAAGAGGACTAGGCATGACCCGTCACACACTGTCCGTTCTGGTAGAAGACAAGCCCGGCGTACTGACCCGCGTGGCCAGCCTCTTCGCCCGGCGTGCGTTCAACATCAACTCCCTCGCTGTGGGACCCACCGAGGTTCCCGGCATGTCCCGCATGACAGTGGTCGTCGACGCCGACGGCGACTTGATCGAGCAGGTCACCAAGCAGCTCAACAAGTTGGTCAACGTGATCAAGATTGTTGAACTGACTTCTGAATCTTCCGTACAACGCGACCACATCCTGGTCAAGGTACGTGCGGATGCCGCGACACGTCTGCAGGTTACCCAGGCTGCAGACCTGTTCCGTGCCGCCGTCGTCGACGTGTCCACAGACTCGTTGGTGATCGAGGCAACCGGTACCCCCGAGAAGCTCGCCGCACTCCTGTCAGTGCTCGAGCCATTCGGCATCCGTGAAATCGTGCAGTCCGGCACCTTGGCCGTTGGACGGGGATCCCGCTCCATGAGTGACAGGGCGCTTCGCTCCGCGTGAGCAATGCCTACGCGGGCAGTGCCCAGTACCGCAGCACCACAATCAATATCTAAGAAATCCACTCAAGAGGAGTTACGCAAGTGACTGAAATGTTCTACGACGACGACGCAGACCTGTCGATCATCCAGGGCCGCAAGGTAGCCATCGTTGGCTACGGTTCCCAGGGCCACGCCCACGCGCTCAACCTGCGCGATTCCGGCGTCGAGGTTGTCATCGCGCTCAAGGACGGCTCAAAGTCGGCCGCAAAGGCCGAAGACGCAGGCTTCACGGTCAAGAACGTTGCCGACGCTGCCGAATGGGCAGACGTCATCATGATCCTGGCACCGGACCAG
This sequence comes from Paenarthrobacter sp. AB444, assembly GCF_028736865.1. Classification (NCBI taxonomy): domain Bacteria; kingdom Bacillati; phylum Actinomycetota; class Actinomycetes; order Micrococcales; family Micrococcaceae; genus Paenarthrobacter; species Paenarthrobacter sp. AB444. The sequence continues at coordinate 182,148 of NZ_JAQZBY010000004.1, forward strand.
CACCAGCGCTCGATCTACAACGACTCCATCAAGGACAAGCTGACCGAGGGCAAGGCCCTTGCCTTCGCACACGGCTTCAACATCCGCTTCGGTTACATCGAGGCTCCGGCCGGTGTCGACGTCATCCTGATCGCTCCGAAGGCACCGGGACACACCGTGCGCCGCGAATTCGAAGCCGGCCGTGGCATTCCGGACATCATCGCCGTCGAGCAGGACGCTTCCGGTTCCGCTTGGGACCTGGCCAAGTCCTACGCCAAGGCCATCGGCGGCACCCGCGCCGGCGTCATCAAGACCACCTTCACCGAAGAGACCGAAACGGACCTCTTCGGCGAGCAGTCCGTCCTCTGCGGCGGTGTCTCCCAGCTTGTCCAGTACGGCTTCGAGACCCTGACCGAGGCCGGCTACCAGCCGCAGATCGCCTACTTCGAGGTTCTTCACGAGCTCAAGCTCATCGTTGACCTCATGTGGGAGGGCGGCATCGCCAAGCAGCGCTGGAGCGTTTCCGACACCGCTGAGTACGGCGACTACGTCTCCGGCCCCCGCGTCATCACCCCCGAGGTGAAGGAAAACATGAAGGCTGTCCTCGCGGACATCCAGAACGGTGCTTTCGCCAAGCGCTTCATTGATGACCAGGACAACGGCGCAACCGAGTTCAAGGAACTCCGTGCCAAGGCCGAGAAGCACCCGATCGAAGAAGTTGGCCGCGAACTGCGCTCCCTCTTCTCCTGGCAGCAGCAGGACGCCGACTACGTCGAAGGCTCCGCAGCCCGCTGATTAACCACTGCCCGCTGATTAACCACTGTCCAGCAGTGATGCAGCAGCACTAAGCAACGACGCCCGCCCGGCAGGTTACAGCCGGGCGGGCTTCGCTGTTTCCCGACGCATTCCTCCACCGAATTGCCGGCACGCTGCTGCTGTGAACTTCTTCACATCCCCTCCGGTCCGGGCGTAACATCGCCCCCCGGCTGGCGGAAACACCGCCCGGATTCGATATTCTGGGCTGGTCCCGGCGCCGTGCCCCGGGCCACGCATCCGCTCCTTGTCCAGTTCTGTCCCACGTTCTCCAAAGTAAGGTGCCACCCCGTGTCAGCCAGCAAACCCGTAGTCCTCCTCGCTGAGGAACTTTCGCCCGCAACAGTCGAGGCACTGGGCCCGGATTTCGAAATCCGCCAGACCGACGGCGCCGACCGTTCCCAGCTGCTGTCTGCCATCGCCGACGTCGACGCCATCCTGGTCCGCTCCGCCACCCAGGTTGACGCCGAAGCCATCGCCGCGGCCAAGAACCTCAAGGTCATCGCCCGTGCAGGCGTCGGCCTGGACAACGTGGACATCAAGTCCGCCACGCAGGCCGGTGTCATGGTGGTCAACGCACCGACCTCCAACATCGTCTCGGCCGCTGAGCTCACCGTGGGACACATCCTCAGCCTCGCCCGCCACATCCCGCAGGCCAGCTCGGCGTTGAAGAACGGCGAATGGAAGCGATCCAAGTACACCGGCATCGAGCTCTTCGAAAAGAAGATCGGCATCATTGGCCTGGGCCGCATTGGCGCTTTGGTGGCGGCACGCCTGCAGGGCTTCGAAACTGAAATCCTGGCCTACGATCCCTACATCACCTCGGCCCGGGCAGCGCAGCTTGGCGTCAAGCTGGTCACGCTCGATGAACTCCTGGAGAACTCCGACTTCATCACCATCCACATGCCCAAGACCCCGGAGACGGTTGGCATGCTTGGGGCTGACGCCTTCCGCAAGATGAAGGAATCCGCCTACGTCATCAACGTCGCCCGTGGCGGCCTCGTGGACGAAGAAGCACTCTACGTTGCCCTGAAGGAAGGCCAGATTGCCGGCGCAGGCGTGGATGTCTTCGTCAAGGAGCCCAGCACCGACCTGCCGTTCTTCGAACTGGACAACGTCGTCGTCACCCCGCACCTGGGCGCCTCCACGGATGAAGCCCAGGAAAAGGCCGGCGTGTCCGTGGCAAAGTCCGTCCGCCTGGCGCTGGCCGGCGAACTGGTGCCGGATGCCGTGAACGTAGCCGGCGGCGTCATAGCCCCCGACGTCCGTCCGGGCATCCCGCTGATCGAAAAGCTGGGCCGGATCTTCACTGCGCTCACCCATGCATCGCTGACGCAGATCGACGTCGAAGTTGCCGGTGAGATCTCCGCTTTGGACGTCAAGGTGCTGGAGTTGGCAGCCCTGAAGGGTGTGTTCGCCGACGTCGTCACCGAGCAGGTTTCCTACGTGAACGCGCCCGTCATCGCCGAGCAGCGCGGCATCAACACCCGGCTTATCACCACTCCCGACGCCGAGGACTACCGGAACGTCCTGACCATCCGTGGTGCTCTCAGTGACGGTTCGCAGATCTCCGTGGCCGGTACCCTCACCGGTCCCAAGCAGGTGGAGAAGCTGGTGGGCGTCAATGGCTACGACGTCGAAATTCCGATCAGCGAGCACCTGGTCGTGGTGGCTTACTCGGACCGCCCCGGCGTGATCGGCACCATCGGCCACATCCTCGGCATGAACAACATCAACATTGGTGGCATGCAGGTTGCCCGCCAAACCGAGGGCGGCCAGGTGTTGGCGCTCCTGACCATCGACAGCTCTGTTCCGCAGCAGGTACTGGAGGCCATCAAGGCCGGTATCGGTGCCGACATGGTCCGCGAAGTGGACCTGGAAGACTGATCCACATCAGCTGAAGATCGCGTGCCGGCGACACACCCATGGCACGCAGAAGTGGCCGGTCTGCTTACAATGGCTGGGTCCGGGATTCGGACCCGGCAGCAGGCCGGCCACTACTTTCAGCACATTCAGCCCGGTATTCCGCTGTGTTTTTTCAGGAATCCCGGACAACGTGTGCGCGCCCGCTATCAAGGTCCCAGGGAGCCCAATGAACGCCGTCCAAAGGTTCATCAGAAGCCGTGTGCTGCTGCTGACCGCGGCCATTTTGATCGTCGCCATGTGCTTGTCCGTCCTCGTCCAGAGCCAGTCGCAGGCTGCTCTGAACAGGACAGTGGACGAGAACTCGCGGGGACTCTACGACATCCTGGTCCAGGCGAAGCCGGACCAGTCACAAAATGGCGACGGCGGTGCATTGATCCAGCCGGAAATCGCCAACGGCCAGGGTGGGATCAGCTTTGACCAGCTGGAGAAGATCCGCGGAATGGGCCAGACTGCCGTCGCAGCACCCATCAGCCTGGTCTCGCGGGTATCGCAGAACCTTGAAGCTCCGCGATTGAACGCGATGGACTACCTGGGCTACAACGCAGGCCTCGCCGGCGCTGTCACCGCCGGCGACCCGTCCGCCATGGACTCCAGCAAATGGCCGGCAGCGGAGTCGGTGTTCTCGGATTCACCCAAGAAGTACCGCTTGACTGCATCAGCCACCAGCTCCGACGGAGTCAAGGAGCAGACGCTCTTCAAGACCAGCGCCGAAGGCACCCTGGGCAAGGGACGCCTCGTGCAGGAGCAGGCAGCCGGTGGCAGCAACGTCCGGATTGCCGGTCCGGATGGCGAAACCGGCATCAAGTTCCCGGCTCCCGCCCTGGGCTCCGAGCACAACCTCTTCAATCTCTCCGTGGCGCTTCCCATGGCGCCTGAGGTGACCGAGTCCGTCGTCGCCGTCGATCCCGCCGCCGAAAGGGCGCTGCTGGGTTCTGCGGGAGACTTCCTTGCGCCGTTGGAGAAGGCTCCGCCGGCGGACGCCCGCGACGCCGGTGCGATCGGCCGCCATTTCGAAAGCCTCTTCACCACGGGCCTGAGCATGCAGCAACTGGAAGAGGGCCCTGATTTCCTTGGCGTGAAGCTCAAGTATTGGGCACCGCTGATGACGCAGTACCAGCAAGCCAAGCGCGACGGCCTGCTGACCGCTGATTCGAAAGCCATTCCCTTGATTGTCCGCACGGGCACGTCCTTGGACCTGAAGTACTCGGTGAAAATCGAGGAACTCGATTCCAACGGCAAGGTCGTCAAGGACGTGGGAACCGTCACCCGTTCCCTGGACAAGGACTACCTGCCCTTCGTCTCCAAGTCTCCGTTCGCCCTTGAATGGCCCGGCTCCACTGACCACAGCCAACTCCTGGGCAGCACCGCTGCTTTCGGCCAGGGCTTGTACAACCCGGCAACCTGGAGCACGACGTTCGCGGCGGCGCCGCAGTACAAGGACGGCGATGAGGCTGCCAACGGCGCTTCCGACAAGAGCGCGACGCCGGGGGACTGGGTTACCGTCAACCGCTTGCCTGAGAAGTCCTCTTTCGGTGCCGCTGTGGACCAGACGCAGCGCAAGCCCGTGGACGAGCGTTCGTACCGGGAAGACCTCGAGACGGGTAAAAAGCCTGCCGCGCCTTTGCCCATGGTTTACGGCACCTTCGATCCTTCCGCAGTCCAGGCCGCTGCCGGTGACGTCAACAAGTTGCCGTTGGGCGGTTATGATCCCACGCCCATGACGCTGACCAAGGATGCCGAAGGCAAGGATGTCGCCAGCGCGGAGCTCAAGCCTTCGCTCAGTGCAACGGGCCTCGTCAGCCAGTCTGCCGGTGCCATTACCGACTACTACGGCCTTGCAGCGGCGCGTGGCTACGACTCCAACGCCAATGTCATCGACGCCGTTCGGGTCCGCGCGAACGCCGCCGGCAACTGGAAGACGGCACAGCCCGAGGTCGAGAAGCTGGCATCCCAGATCCGCGACCTCGGCTTGGAAGCTACGGTCGTGGCAGGTTCGGCGCGTGAAGACGCCAACATCTTCGTTCCCGGCTACAGCAAGGACGACGCCGGCAAGGAGTCTGCTCTGGGCACGGTCCAGCAGTCCTGGGTCCGGCAGAACGCGGCCGACGCTGTGTCCGGCTCTCTGACCGGAACCAACATCACCTTGCTCTTCCTGACACTGCTCGGCGCCACCCTCCTGACCGGAGCGTCCACCGTCAGTTACATCCGCCAGCGCAGGAGCGAGGCAGGAATCCTCCGGGCCATGGGCTGGACGCAAAAGCGCATCCGCTCCTGGGTTTTGGAAGAGTTCGCCGTTGGTGCTGCCGCCCTGGCCGCAGCGGGCGTCATCTTGAGCTTGCTGAGCTGGAACATCGCCACCGTCATCGTCTCGGTGACCATGCTGCTCATCTACAGTGCCGCTGCCCTGCTCGCAGCCCAGCAGCTTCGGCACCGTGTGGTGATCGACCAGGAGCCGCAGCACGACGAGCGGCTGGTAACGGTGGACTCGCCCCTGACGTTCGCCAACAGGCAGCTGACTACCAACCGGTTCAACTCCATTTCCCTTGCTGTGGCAGTCGGCGTTTTCGGCGCTGCAGTCGGTGCCCTGATCGCCTTGCTGATCGACATCCCCCGGGCGGCAGGTGCCAGCGCCCTCAGTGGCCTGGCCGCAGCCAGCATCGCCCTGCCGAGCGTGACCCTTGCTGTCTTCGGCGTCGTAGTCGGCCTCCTGCTGACCCTGGTCACCGGAAGGTTCGAGCTCCACGCCAAGCGCGAGTACCTGGGTACGCTGCGGGCCATGGGCTGGAACCCGGACATGCTGGGCCAGGTCCGGTTCTTCGAAAACGCACTTGTCGGCACAGTGGCACTTCCCTTGGGTGTCCTCGGTGCCCTGGGGCTCGGTTTGCTCCTTGCCCCCTACGCAGCGCTGTGGGCCGGGCTCGCCGGCCTGCTGGCCGTAATTTGCTGGATTCCCATTGCAACGAAAGTAGTCAAATGACTGACAACCTCAACCCCGAGCTGAAGGCCACCCCGGAGACAACGGAAGATTCGCTGCAGACCCGCGCCAACACGATCGTCAGGGCTGCCGACCACGCAACCCCCCTGGAACTGAGCCGGGTCACCATCCACTACGGCGGCGACAAGGGCGGCGCGGAGGAAGTCGACGTCGTCGATGACTTCAACCTCACCCTGCACGCAGGCGAGATGCACTGTGTCGCCGGCCGAAGCGGCTCTGGCAAGACCAGTATCCTGACGGTCAGCGCGGGACTGACGCTGCCGACGTCGGGCAAGGTCTTCTGGGAGGGCCAGCCCCTGGACGGCATGGGCGACGACGAAATCGCCGACCGCCGCCGGGCACTGATCGGCTACGTGGACCAGGGCGGCGCCTTGATCGATGGCATGAGCGCCCTGGAGAACGTGCTGCTTCCCGCTGTCCCGGATGGCGAAGTTGAACAGCGCACCGAAATGGCAAAGGACCTCCTTGACCTGGTGGGCCTCGGGCGCCGTATGCGCCACCGCCCGGCCCAGCTCTCCGGCGGTGAGCGCCAGCGTGTGGCGATCGCGCGTGCCTTGATCCTCGGCACACGCGTGCTGGTGGTCGACGAACCCACGGCAAGCCTTGACCGGGCTGCAGCGAACCGCATCATCGGCATCCTCAAGGACACCACCAGCGATGGCATCGCTGTACTCGTCGCGTCACACGACCACGAGCTGGTCCGCCTCAGCGATACGCTGACGGAACTTAACTAAGCTATTTCATTCGAAAAAAAGGTAACTTCTTAGAGTGACGTCTCCAGAGAAATCCCCGTTCTACATCACCACCGCCATCAGTTACCCCAATGGTGTGCCGCACATCGGCCACGCCTATGAGGTCATTGCCACTGATGCCATGGCACGCTTCAAGCGCCTTGACGGCCATGAAGTGTTCTTCATGACGGGGACGGACGAGCACGGCCTCAAGATGCAGCAGTCGGCGGAGAAGGAAGGCATCTCCGCCAAGGAGCTGGCAGACCGGAACTCCGCAGCGTTCAAGCAGATGAGCCAGGACCTGGGCATCTCCTACGACCGCTTCATCCGCACCACCGACCAGGACCACTACGCGGCCTCGCAGGCCATCTGGAAAAAGATGGAAGCCAACGGCGACATCTACCTTTCCAAGTACGAAGGCTGGTACTCGGTCCGCGACGAGGCCTACTACGTCGAGGACGACACCGTAGTGAAGGAGGACGGTCTCCGCTACTCCAAGGAAACGGACACCCTGGTCAGCTGGACCGCGGAGGAAAGCTACTTCTTCCGGCTCTCCAACTACCAGGAAAAGCTCCTGGCGCTTTACGAAGAACAGCCTGAGTTCGGCGCGCCGCAGTCACGCTTCAACGAGGTCATCAGCTTTGTCAGGCGCGGACTGGAAGACCTGTCCATCAGCCGTACGACCTTCGATTGGGGTGTTCCGGTTCCGGGCGATGCGAAGCACGTCATGTATGTGTGGGTTGATGCCTTGACCAACTACCTGACAGGTGTGGGCTACCCGGACATCGAGTCAGAGTCGTTCAAGAAGTTCTGGCCAGCGGATGTGCATGTGATCGGCAAGGACATTTCGCGGTTCCACGCGATCTACTGGCCCGCGTTCCTGATGAGTGCGGGGCTGGAACTTCCGCAGCGCGTCATGATCCATGGCTTCCTGACCAACAACGGCGTGAAGATGTCCAAGTCGTTGGGCAACGTCGTGGCGCCCCAGGACTTCGTGGCACAGTACGGACTGGACCAGTGCCGTTACTTCTTCCTCCGCGAAGTTCCGTTTGGTGCTGACGGTAACTACAACCACGAAGCCATCGTGGGCCGCATGAATGCCGACCTTGCCAACAACTTCGGCAACCTTGCCCAGCGTTCCTTGTCCATGGTGGCGAAGAACTGCGATGGAAAGGTCCCGCAGCCAGGTGCCCTCACGGCCGAGGACGAAGCACTCCTTGCACAGGCAGGCGCCTTGCTGGAGACAGCGCGCAGTGCCTTTGAGAAGCAGGAGTTCAGCCGGGCGCTCGAAGCCATGTGGACGGTGTTGGGTGACACGAACGCCTACTTCGCCGAGCAGGCTCCGTGGGTACTGCGGAAGACCGACCTCGAGCGGATGAACACGGTCCTGTACGTCACGCTGGAGGTCGTGCGGATCATCGCGATCCTCGCCCAACCCGTGATGCCGTCGTCGTCCGCCAAGCTCCTGGATGTGCTGGGACAGCCCGAAGGTGAGGCACGCCAGTTCTCCGCCATTGCCACCTCCCTGGTGGCGGGGACCGAGCTGCCGGCGCCCGCACCGGTCTTCCCGCGCTACGAAGAACCCGCTGAGGCCTAAGCCCTAGACGCTCTCTCACGTAATACCAACAGAAAAGAAACGCTCTCTCACTTCCCGCCGGATTCGGCGGCAAAGTGAGAGAGCGTTTCTTGTAAGACCCGCCGAATGTGAGCGAGCGATCAGGCGGTGGCGAGGCCCTCCACCGGCGACAAGCGCGCCGCGCGCCGCGCCGGGATCACCGAGGCCAGGAGCCCTGCCACCACGGCCACCCCAAACACGGCAGCCAACTGCAGCCAAGGCACCGTGGGAACCACGTTGGCCAAGTCGCCCAAGGTCGCCTGCGCGCCGAGCCATCCGTACACAATCCCCATGCCGGCGCCCATGACGGCCGCAACACCTGCAACGAGCACGGCCTCGATGGCCAACATCCCGCGCAGCTGACCGGTCGTCAGGCCGAGGGCACGCAACAGCGAGTTCTCGCGGGTCCGCTCCAGGACTGACAGGGACAAGGTGTTGGCTACGCCGATCAACGCAATCACGACGGCGACACCCAGCAGACCTGTAACCACCAACAGCAGGACATCGATGATGCTGTTGAACGTCACGCGCTCGATGGCCGCACCGCTGACGGTCCGTTCGTGGACTCCCAGGGCCGAAGCGATGTCCTTCTGGATGGCTTGGACACGGTCACCGGAGACGGAATCATCCAGCTTCACCCACACCATCCCGGGGGTTTCCGGCAGGGGACCGGAACTGATGCTGGAGGACTCGACGAATGCCGGAACATGGCGCGTCCGCAGGACCTTCGAGTCGAGCGTGACGTTGCCGCCCGCCGTCGTCATGCCTGCTGCACCCTCCGGTGAATCTTCGGGCAGGTAGACCGTACCGGGAACCGGCTTGAGGTTGTTATCGCGCAGTACTGACGCGGCATCGCCGGCGGACAGACCATAAACCGTGGCGGCACCACCGCTCGTGTCGTCATGGATAGTCCCGAGCGGCTGAAGCAGGACCGCTGCGCTGACGCCGTCGAGCCCTTTGATCCGGGCGACTGCCTGCGCGGTATCTGCCGATCCGGCCGTCTGTGCGGCGAGGTCCACGGGGTAGTTCTCAGCAAGCGTGTCGTTGAATGCCTGACGGGAGGTAGCTGCGCCGGTCATCATGAGGGACACCAGAGTGACGCCGATCAGCAGCGCGGCAGCAGTCGCCGAGGTGCGGGCCGGATTGCGCGTGGCGTTCACCGCTGCGAGCTTGCCCGGAACACCGGCCGGTGCCGCGAGACGCCCGGCCAAGGCAACCACTCCGGGAATGAACAGCGTAGAACACAGCAGGATGCCCACGAAGGAGACCGCACCGCCCAGCAGGGCAACCCCAAGGACCACGTTGACGCTGCCGTACACCAGCAGGGCAGCTCCGCCCACCAAGGCCAGCAGACCCACGAACAGCCTGACCTTGCCGCGACGGTTCCGCACTGACGCGTCGTCCGCAGGCCGCAAGGCGGCAAGAGGCGCGATGGCGGTGGCCGCCTTCGCGGGGACCAGCGCCGCAACGACTGTCAGGAACGTTCCGGCCACCAAACCGGCAATAATGGCCGACGGCGGTACGGCCAACGTAGCGAAGGCCTGCTCGGGCTGCGACTTGGCCCAGGCGATCAGGGCAGTCATCAAGCCTGTGGCGGCCAGGACGCCCAATACCGAGGAGACGACTCCGACAACCAGCGCCTCCAGCATCACCGAGCCCCGGATCTGGCCGCGCCCTGCGCCCAGGCACCGCAGGAGCGCCAATTCCCTGGTCCGCTGCGCCACCAGGACAGAGAACGTATTGGCAACCACCAGGGTGGAGACCAATATGGCAATCCCGGCGAAGGCAAGGAGGACAATCGTCAACTGGTCTTGCCCGGCGCTCAGCATGGCCACTGTCGAAGTGACTTTCTCCTGGGCTGTTTCCAGTACAGGCCCCACCGCGCCGGCAGCCTCCATGCGATGGGCGATGTAGTCCTTGGCAGCGGAAACGTCTTCACCGGGTTTGAGGGCGAATTGCAGGCTCGAGTATCCCGCGCCAGCGTCCTGGACTGCATTCAGGACGGACTCGGAGGAAAGCAGTTGGGCAGCCGAAGAAGAGAACGGGTCATTGGTGGCCTGGATCAAGCCCGAGATAGTAACTTTGGCGTTCTTGACCGGACCTCCGCCATGCAATTCCAGTGTGCTGCCTACTGCCAGGCCGAGGTGCTCGGCGGACTTGACGTCAATGGCTGCTTCCAAGGCGCTGCCGGGCATGGAGCCCGAGGCAAGCACAGCACTTTCCAAGGATGCCGGCGCAGTATTCCGCAGCTTCCCGTATTGCTCGCCGCCGCCGGCCTCAAAGGTCACGTACGTGGAGCGTTCGGCGTAGCTGGCTTCCACAGCAGGGGAGGAAGCTGCAGCATCCACGGCGGCCTGGGAGAAAGCTTCACCACTCTTCGACGTAGCCACCAGATCGGCGTTTCGATAAGCCTCCCCGATGCTGGCCCCCAGAGAAGCATTGGTGCTCGCGCCCACCATGAGCGTTGAGGAAAGGAACATGACGGACAGCATCACGGCAAGCCCGATGGCTATGAAACGCCGGTAATGCGTCGTCAATTGGGACAGGGCAACCCGCAACATGCTTCAGGCCCCCAGCTTGCCAAGGGCGGTCAGGACGGAGTCCGCCGTGGGCTGGTGGATCTCGCCCACCAGGCCGCCGTCGCTCATCAACACCACACGGTCTGCGTAACTGGCCGCTACGGGGTCATGGGTAACCATGATGATGGTCTGGCCCATCTCCAGGCTGCTGCGGCGCAGCAGCGCCAGCACCTCGCCTCCCGCTCTGGAGTCCAGGTTGCCCGTGGGTTCGTCACCGAATACGACGTCGGGACGGGTCAGCAGCGCCCGGGCTACTGCCACGCGTTGCTGTTGGCCGCCGGAGAGCTCGTGGGGGCGGTGCTTCAACCTGTCCTTCAACCCAAGGGTGGTTACGACCGTATCCAGCCAACCGGCGTCGGCCGTTGTTCCCGCCAAGCCGAGCGGCAGCGTGATGTTCTGCTCGGCCGTCAGGGTAGGGACCAGGTTGAAGGCCTGGAACACGAAGCCGATCCGTTCCCGCCGGAGAGCTGTGAGCTGTCGGTCACTGAGTCCGGTGAGCTCGGTTCCACCCAGGAGGATGCGGCCCGAGTCAGCGTTATCCAGCCCCGCCAGGCAGTGCATCAGCGTGGACTTGCCCGAACCTGAGGGACCCATGATGGCCGTGAACTTCCCGGCGTCGAAACTCACCGAGACTTCGTTCAAGGCGGTCACTCTGGTGTCGGCGCGACCGTAGCTCTTGGTCAGTTTGAAAGCCTCGACGGCGGGACGGGCGGTGTCCGACGCCGCCTGATGGCCGGTTCCGGGAGGGTGGGGGAGAGGCGTGAATGTCGTCATGGTTCCACGCTATTGTCGGGCCCGGGCCTGCGGGATCGGGCTGTGGACCCATTGTCGCCGGCCGGTGCTCATACCCTGGTCTGAGCCGGCCTAGGTCCCCGGGGCCACAACGCCCGTCTCATAGGCGATGACCACCACCTGGACACGGTCCCGGGCTCCCAGCTTGGCCAGGATATGTCCCACATGTGTTTTCACCGTGGCTTCGGACAGGAAAAGCCCCGCCGCGATTTCCGGATTGGACTTGCCCTGGGCGATGAGCTGGAACACCTCGCGCTCGCGGTTCGTGAGGGTTTCGACGGCGGCCGCGTGCTCGCTTTGCTCGGGGGTCTGGGTCCTGAGCAGGGGTGCCACGTGGTCCAGCAGGCGGCGGGTGGTCGATGGTGCGATCACCGCGTCGCCCCGGTAGACAGTGCGGATGGCTTCGAGCAGTTCTTCAGGCGGGGCATCTTTCAGGAGGAACCCGCTGGCACCGGCCTGGATGGCTGCCAGCGCATACTCGTCCAGGTCGAACGTCGTGAGGACAACGATCTTGATGTCCGCACGTTGTGAACCAGCAGGTTGGGCTGCTGCCTGTTCCAGGATGCGCCTGGTTGCCTCGATTCCGTCCATGCCGGGCATGCGGACGTCCATGAGGACCACGTCGGCGGTGGTGGCGCCCAGTGCTTGGATGGCTTCAATCCCGTTGCCTGCCTCGGCTACCACCTCGAGATCGGGTTGCGAGTTGATGAGCATCCCAAGGCCCGAACGGACCAGCTGCTGGTCATCGACGAGGGCAACCCGGATGGGTGCGGGCAGTTCAGGCATTGCTAGGCCTCCGAATAGGGAATGAATGCGGACACTCGAAAGCCACCGCCTTGTTCGGGGCCGGCTGTCAAGGAACCATCGTAGAGCGAGACGCGCTCAGCCATTCCCGGCAGCCCGTTGCCGCCACCTGCAGCCGGCGGATCGGCAGCGGCGCCCCGGCCGTCGTCGACGATGTCCAGCTGCAGGCCCCGGGCCTGCCAGCTCAGCGTCAAGTTGGCCGTTGCCTTGGGACCCGCGTGCTTCATGACGTTGGTCAGGGCCTCTTGGATGATGCGGTACGCAGTGAGTTCCGCCCCGGCGGGAAGAGGCCGTCGAGGTGTCCCGACGTGCTGGTAGCCCACTTGGAGACTGGCCGCCCGGAAGCCCAGGAGCAGTTCATCCAGGTCCGAAAGCCTTGGCTGCGGACGCGTGGTGGAATCGCCGTCTGAGCGCAGGATGCCGAGCAAGCGCCGCATCTCACCCAGCGAATCCCTTCCCGTGGCGGCGATGGTGGCCAGGGCTTCGGTGGCAAGTTCGGGTTTCGCTGCGGCGGCGTATCTTGCACCGTCTGCCTGCGTGATGATGACAGACAGCGAGTGCGCCACGATGTCGTGCATCTCTCGGGCGATGTGGGAGCGTTCGTCGGCGGCGGCCAGTTTCCGTTCCTGGGACTGCTCCACTTCCATCCGGCGGGTACGGTCCTCGAGGGCCTGGAGCTGGAGCCTGCGTACGCGGGTGAGGTCACCGAGCGTCCAGCTCACCAGGACCAGCATCCAGATCAGCACCGTGTAGAGCGCCCCGATGGTCAGGCCCATGATGCCCGACTCCACGCTGCCGGTGTATTCGCGCGTCGTGAGCATCACCCCACCCACCAGGCCGGCGACCAGTACTGTGCGGCTTGCCCACGTCGGACCATAAGCAGCGGTGGCATAGATGATCAGCGGAACGGCAATTTGGCCGGCTACAGGTTCAGCGCCGACGGCCCACTGGATAAGGCACACGAGGATGACGACGCCGGCCGCCACTGCCGGGCGCGTCCGTCGCCACGCGAGCGGCAACAGAAGGGCGCAGGACAGGACGAACAGCCAAGGCCGGTCGGCGAGCAGGTAGACGGGACCGAAGAGCAGAATGAGAAGGCAGGTTGCCGTCAAGTCCACTGTGAAGCGGTTGATCCGAAACCATTCATATACTGCGTGCCTTCTGTCCACGCTATGACTCTATGCGTTGTGTCCGGGCGCGGGCATCATGCCCTGGTTGGATGTCCCGACGCGGCCTGTTCAAGGAGTGAGACGATTTTGACCAGCATGTGGATTGCTTGGCTAGATAGACCTATGAGTGCATCGTCCATCAATCTCGCTGTCATCCCCGGCGACGGCATCGGCCCGGAGGTCATCGCCGAAGCCGTCAAGGTCCTTGAAAAGGCCGTCGCCGCCGAAGGCGTCACCCTTGAGCAGACCCACTACAAGCTCGGTGCCCAGCACTGGCTTGAGACAGGCGAGACCCTGCCCGACGAGGTTCTTGAAGATCTCCGGACGCGCGATGCCATCCTCTTCGGCGCCGTGGGCGCAGCACCTGGTGATACCCGCATTCCCTCAGGCATCATCGAACGCGAGATGCTGCTCAAGCTCCGCTTCAGCCTGGACCACTATGTGAACCTGCGTCCTTCCCGACTGTACGGAACAATAGGCAGCCCCTTGGCCGACCCCGGAACCATTGACTTCATTGTGGTCCGCGAAGGAACCGAAGGACCCTACGTCGGCAACGGCGGCACCTTGCGCGGCGGAACACCGCACGAGGTAGCTACCGAAGTTTCGCTCAACACCGCCCATGGAGTGGAGCGCGTGGTCCGGGACGCCTTCCGTCGGGCCAACGAACGCCCACGCAAGCACGTCACCCTCGTGCACAAGCACAATGTCCTGGTTTTCGCAGGGCATCTGTGGAAGCGCACGGTGGAAGCAGTGGCGCAGGAGTTCCCTGACGTCACCCACGATTACCTGCACATCGACGCGGCCACTATCTTCATGGTGACCAACCCTTCGCGCTTCGATGTGATCGTCACCGACAACCTGTTTGGCGACATCCTCACCGACCTCGCTGCTGCCGTCACGGGCGGCATCGGCTTGGCGGCCTCCGGGAACATCAACATGGACCGCACAGCACCGTCCATGTTCGAACCCGTCCACGGCTCAGCTCCGGATATCGCCGGACAGCAAAAAGCCGATCCCACCGCGGCCATCCTCTCCGCAGTGCTCCTTTTGGACCACCTTGGCTACACCACGGCGGCCCGAAAGATCGAAGCGGCAGTTGTTGCCGACGTCGAGAACCGCACCGGCGAACCGCGCAGCACCGCTGCCATCGGTGACGCCATCGCGGCCGCACTTTAGGCCCATTACGCAGGCGTAAGCTTGTCTTGAATTATTTATCTGCTTCCCTGGTCCATCGCTGAACCACACCCTTTTTGGGGCCCGGTTCGCCATGCCAGGTAGCTGACTGTGGAGGAAACATGACTCAGACTGCCCATGGCGTCGAATTCAGCCAGCAGCTCTCGGAAAACCCGAAGTCTGCTGAGGAGCGTGCAGCCATCCTGGCGAACCCAGGCTTTGGCGACTACTTCACCGACCACACCGCCGTCGTCGACTACAAAGTCGACGCCGATGGCAATGGCGGTTGGCAGAATGCCCGGATCGAGCCCTACGGCCCCATCTCCCTGGATCCTTCGGCGGCGGTCCTGCACTACGGCCAGGAGATCTTCGAGGGCCTCAAGGCCTACCGTCACGCCGATGGTTCCGTGTGGACCTTCCGTCCCGAGGCCAACGCGGCACGCCTGAACAAGTCGGCCCGCCGGCTTGCCCTTCCGGAACTGCCCGAAGAGTACTTCCTGGGCGCCATCCGCGAACTCGTGCAGGCGGACCAGGAATGGGTTCCCTCCGGCGACGGCGAGGCTCTGTACCTTCGTCCGTTCATGATCGCCACGGAGGCCTTCCTGGGTGTTCGGGCCGCACGCGAAGTGTCCTTCCGCGTCATCGCATCGCCTGCCGGCAACTACTTCGGCGGCGAGCTCAAGCCGGTCTCCATCTGGATCTCCCGTGAGTATGCCCGTGCTGGCCGTGGCGGAACTGGAGCGGCCAAGTGCGGCGGCAACTACGCCGCTTCGCTGATCGCGCAGCAGGAAGCCGAAGCCAACGGCTGCAAGCAGGTTTTGTTCCTGGACCACTTCAACGACGACGCCGTGGAAGAACTTGGCGGCATGAACGTCTTCTTCGTCATGAAGGACGGTTCCTTGGTGACTCCCGCCCTCAGCGGCACCATCCTCGAGGGCGTTACGCGTATGTCGGTGATCCAGGTGGCCAAGGACATGGGCCGCGAGGTTTCCGAGCGCAAGATCACCTTGGACGAATGGCGCGACGGCGTTGCTTCCGGTGAGATCACCGAAGTGTTCGCCTGCGGTACTGCAGCCGTGATCACGCCGATCGGTGTCCTCAAGGATGCCACCGAATTCATTGGCGCAGAAGATGCCAAGGCCGGAGAAACCACCATGGCCATCCGCGAGAAGCTTCTGGGTATCCAGACCGGAACGGTCGAGGACACCCACGGCTGGCTGACCCGCCTGGTCTAGCCACCCGAACACACGACGGCGGCCGGTCACCTTTGATTCGCAGAGGTGACCGGCCGCCGTCGTGCGTTCCAGACGCTCGCTCACATCCCACCGGTTTGGTCCAGACGCTCGCTCACACCCCGCCCGCTTTGATTCAATCGCTCGCTCATATCCCACCGGTTTGATTGAATCGCTCGCTCACGTCCCACCGGTTTGATCCAGACTCTCGCTCACGCCCCGCCCGTTTGATCCAGACGCTCGCTCACGTCCCGGGCGTCCTTGGGCCTCGGTCTTGGTGTGATTGAGGGTTGGGGTGAAGGGGTGGGGATGTGATGGAGGGTTGGAAGTAGTGCCAAGATGGGATGGTGACTTCTGAACCAACGGCGACTCCGGATGGCCCGTCCCCAACCGACGGCACTTCTTCCCTGCAGCGCAGCAGCGAGCTGACGCGCTTCCGGCTCGCTCCGAACCCCGGTCCGATGAGCCTGGACGGAACCAACTCCTACGTGATCGGTGTGCCGGGTTCCGGCCATGTGGCCGTTGTGGACCCGGGCCCCAGCGACGAGCAGCACCTGGCGGAGTTGGCGGCCGCCGGCGTGGTCGACGTCGTCCTCATCACCCACCGTCATGCCGACCACACCGAAGCATCCGCACGCTTCCACGAACTCACGGGCGCACCGGTCCGGGCAGCCTTGGAAGAGCATTGCCACGGCGGTGAAATACTCATCGACAGTGAGGTCCTGAACGCAGGCGGCGTCGAAATCCGTGTCCTGGCAACCCCCGGCCACACCTCGGATTCGCTCTGTTTCCACTTGCCGGATGACGGACCGCATGGATCGGTCCTCACCGGCGACACCATTCTTGGACGGGGCACCACCGTGCTGGACTATCCGGATGGCCGGCTGGGGGATTACCTTAACAGCCTGGACCGCCTCGAAGCGCTCGGCCCGGCAACGCTGCTCCCTGCCCACGGACCGGTTCTGCCCGCCGTCGATGAGAAGTGCCGTGAGTACCGCAATCATCGCCAGCAGCGACTGGACCAGATCAGGACGGCCCTCGAGCAAGTTGGCGCTCACGCCACCGTCGCACAAGTGACGGACGTGGTGTACGCCGACGTCGATCCTTCCGTCCGGTGGGCGGCTGAAACGTCGGTGGCGGCGCAGCTGGATTACCTTCGAAGCTAAGCCATGACTGTAGGCTTGAGCCCATGCGTATCGCCCGGTTTGTAGTTGATTCTGATCCCCTTTACGGCGTTGTCGAAGGCGAGCCCGGCAGTGAGGAAATCACTGTCATCAACGGCGACCCTTTCTTCAACGGCGTCGAACGTACCCACGTGAAGCACAAGCTGGAAGACGTGCGGCTCCTGGCCCCGATCATTCCGCGCAGCAAGGTGATTGGCGTTGGCCGGAACTTCGCAGAGCACGCCGCGGAACTCGGCAATGAAGTCCCGCAGCAGCCGTTGCTTTTCCTCAAGCCGAACACCTCGGTAATCGGTCCGAACGATCCCATCGTCCTTCCCGAGTTCTCGGAGGAAGTCTCCTTCGAAGCGGAGCTCTGCGTCGTGATCGGCCGGATTTGCAAAGACGTTCCGGAAGATCGCGTGGACGACGTCATCTTCGGCTACACCTGCGGCAACGACCTCACGGCCCGCGACGTACAGAAGACGGACCTCCAATGGGCACGCGCCAAGGGCTTCGACACCTCGGCACCCCTTGGGCCGTGGATCGAAACAGAGCTCGACCACGAGGACCTCTCCATCCAGGGCCGGCTGAACGGCGAGATCCGCCAGGACGGCAGCACCAACCAGATGATCCGCGGCGTCCGCGAGCTCGTGTCGATCGTCTCGCACGCATTCACGCTGCTCCCCGGGGACGTCATCATGACCGGAACCCCGGCCGGCGTCGGTCTTGTCAGCGAAGGTGACCGCTTCGAGGTCGAGATCGAAGGCATTGGACGCCTGTCCAACCCGGTCGTCCGCCGCTAGGCGGAACACGGCCAAAGCACGACGGCGGCAGTCACCTTTTCGCAAGGAAGGCGACTGCCGCCGTCGTCCGCATTAATCCGGGAAACTGAGTCGGTGCCAAGCGGTAAAGTTGGAACTACTATGACTACTGCTTCTGCGTCGAACGCTGCCTCCAGCGCCATCCCTGCCGTCAACGCCGAGACCCCGGTCCGCGTCCGTTTTTGCCCTTCACCTACGGGTACCCCGCACGTTGGCCTGATCCGCACAGCCCTGTTCAACTGGGCCTATGCACGCCACACCGGCGGCAAGTTGATCTTCCGCATCGAGGACACGGACTCTGCCCGCGACAGCGAGGAGAGCTACCACCAGTTGCTCGATGCCCTGAAGTGGCTCGGCATCAACTGGGATGAGGGTGTGGAAGTCGGCGGTCCGCATGAGCCGTACCGCCAGTCGCAGCGCGGCGATATCTATCAGGACGTCATCGCCAAGCTCAAGGCCGGGGGACATGTCTACGAGTCGTACTCCACGCCGGATGAGATCGAAGCCCGCCACAGGGCTGCAGGCCGCGATCCCAAGCTGGGCTACGACGGTTTCGACCGCCACCTCACCGAGGAGCAGCTCGCCCAGTTCAAGGCCGAAGGCAGGGAAGCTGTCCTGCGCCTCCGGATGCCGGATGAGGACCTGACGTTCAACGACCTCGTTCGGGGTGAAATCACGTTCAAGGCCGGTTCGGTACCCGACTTCGCAGTGGTCCGGGCCAACGGCGCTCCGCTGTACACCTTGGTGAACCCCGTGGATGATGCGCTGATGGGCATCACCCATGTCCTGCGCGGCGAGGACCTGCTGAGCTCCACCCCGCGCCAGATCGCACTGTACCGTGCGCTCTACGCTATCGGTGTCGCCGAATACATGCCGGAGTTCGGCCACTTGCCGTACGTGATGGGCCAGGGCAACAAGAAACTCTCGAAGCGCGATCCCGAGTCCAGCTTGTTCCTGCACCGCGAACGTGGCTTCATCCCCGAGGGCCTCCTCAACTACCTCTCGCTTCTGGGCTGGTCCCTCAGCGCTGACGAGGACATCTTCACGGTGGAGCAGCTCGTGGCCAACTTCGACATCCACGATGTCCTGGGCAACCCTGCCCGTTTCGACCTCAAGAAGGCCGAGGCCATCAACGGAACCCACGTCCGCATGCTTGCACCCGAGGACTTCAAGGAGCGGCTCGTTCCTTACCTCCGCGCTGCCGGTTTCGTTGGCGAGATCCTCACTCCACGGCAGGAGGAGATTCTTGCCGAGGCGGCGCCGCTGGTCCAGGAGCGCATCACCTTGCTCGGCGAGGCTCCCGAGATGCTTGCCTTCCTTTTCAAGGCAGACGACGCAATCGACATCGCAGACGACGCCCGAAAGGGCCTGCCTGCCAACCTCGAAGAAGTTCTCGACGCGGCTCTGGCCGCTTTGGAACGCATTGAGGAATGGACTGCGGAGAACATCCAGACCGCGCTGAAGCAGGCGCTGGTGGAAGATCTGGGCATCAAGCCCCGCGCTGCCTTCGGACCTGTGCGCACGGCGATCTCGGGCCGCCGGATTTCCCCGCCGCTGTTCGAGTCCATGGTGATCCTGGGCAAGGATTCCTCCTTGGCCCGCGTTCGCGCTTTCCGCGGCTAGGAGCGGCACCCGTCATGGCTATTGCAACTTCCTTTGGCACCATCCGCGGTGTCCTCTTCGACATCGATGACACCTTGGTGGATCTTGAGTACGCCATGACGACCGCGTTGCGTGACGTCAGCGAACATCTCCTGCCCGGCCTGGACCAGGCCGGGTGGGTGAAGTTCGGCCGCATCTTCACGCATGAGACCACGCATTTTTACGACCGCTACCTGGCTGGCGAGCTGACCTTCAACGAGCAGAGGCTGCTCCGCGGACGCGCTGCTTTGGGGCACTTCGGCGTCGAGCTTGAGGACGGCGAGGAGTCCCAGGCCTGGGTGGCTGAGTACCACAAACGCCAAACGGCCTACGTCCGGGCCTTCAACGACGTGGAAGAAGTGCTCGACGCCCTGGATGCGGCCGGCGTCCCTTATGGCGCGGTGAGCAACAACGTCCACGACTACCAGCGTGCAAAGTTGGACGGCGCCGGCCTGGAACGGATCAGGATCCTGGTCGGCACCGACACCGTGGGTGTCGCCAAGCCGGATCCTGCGATTTACCTGGAGGGTGTACGCCTTCTGGGCACCACGCCGGGGGAGACCCTCTACGTAGGCGATAACCGCTTGCTCGACGCCGATGGCGCGACGGCGGCCGGCTTGGTGGGCGTGTGGCTCAACAGGGTGGGTGAAGAGGTAGCCGGGTTCAGTGGCCGCCAAGTGGATTCGCTCCGGCAGCTCCTTGCCACGGCCCCGGCGGCCACCTGATTTTGCATGTGATGCAGGTAACGCCTTACGGATTTGTGCAGGTGGCAAGACTCCGGTAGAGTCATTACTCGTGCTGAGGGGCACGGAGGGAAAAGCCAAGGGAAACCGGGGCGAGGAACTCCGGTCCGAAAGTCACTTTGGGATATGGTGTAATTGGCAACACTACGGTTTCTGGTACCGTCATTCTAGGTTCGAGTCCTGGTATCCCAGCTCTGAAAATCCGCGTAATCACGCTGGAAATTCGGAAGTTTCAAGCCGCGAAAGCGATTTGGAACAGAGCTGAAAGTATGAAATACTCATTCAGCTTGATCGCCGGAAACGGTGATAAGAAAGTGCAAGGCCCCATCGTATAGCGGCCTAGTACGCCGCCCTCTCACGGCGGTAACGCGGGTTCGAATCCCGCTGGGGTCACAAGCAAATCCCCCGGAACGCATGTTCCGGGGGATTTCTTTTTGCCCTTTGCGCCTGCCCGCCGTTGGTATGGAGTGCCGGACTGGCATGATGATGCTGTGACTGCACACGAAGACCCGTCAGCCTCCCGGGCCAACCCCGAGCCGCGCGTTGCCCCACAAGGGGTGGCCGCCGCCGTCGAGACGTTGGAAGCTGCCCGGGCCGAACTCGCGGCCACCGCTCTTCCTTTGGCAGTGCCCGAAGCGCAGGAAGCCCGCCAGTGGATCCGGGAGTCGTTGGCCCAGCTGGACGACTACATCATTCCCCGCTACCGCAGCCTGGATGCCCCGCTGCTGGCCGTCGTCGGTGGTTCAACCGGCGCCGGCAAGTCCACGCTGGTCAACGCCCTGGTGGGCTTTCCTGTGACCCGTGCGGGCGCGATCAGACCCACAACCCGCCAGCCGATCCTCCTCCATCACCCCGAGGACGCAGAGTGGTTCGAAGGGCAACGGATACTGCCCGGCCTGCAGCGGATCCGCGGGACGGTGTCGTCGGTTCCCGTCCCGGCCAACCAGGCAGGCGCGGCTCCCGATCCGCAAGCGATCACGTCGTTGGTGCTGGCTGCGCATGACACGGTACCCCAAGGCATAGCGCTCCTGGACGCGCCGGATGTGGACTCCATCTCAGACGACAACCGCCGGCTCGCCGGTCAACTGCTGGCAGCAGCTGACCTGTGGATCTTTGTCACCACCGCCAACCGCTATGCCGACGCCGTTCCGTGGCGGCTGCTCGTCGACGCGGCTTCGCGGGACATCACCGTAGCCGTGGTCCTGGACCGCGTGCCCGCGGCGGCCGAGGAGGAAGTGAAAACCGATCTTCAAGCAATGTTGGACCGACAAGGACTCGGCCAGGCAAAGCTCTTTGTCGTGCGGGAGAGTGCCTTGGACGGGTTGGGCATGCTCCCGGCGGAATCGGTGGAACCCCTGCGGATATGGCTCGGAGCCTTGGCTGCCAACGCGGCCGGCCGCGCCGACGTCGCCCGCCGGACACTCAACGGCGCCGTGAAAGCGGTAGGTCACCGGCTGGAAGGCATTGCTGCCGCCGCCAGCGCACAGGAAGCTGCAGCACGTGACCTCGGGCGTTTGTGCGAGGAGGAATATGAACACGCGCTGGCCCGCATCCTGGACGCCACGAAGGACGGGGCACTACTGCGCGGCGAAGTCCTGGCCCGGTGGCAGGACTTCGTGGGAACGGGGGAGTTCTTCCGCGGCCTCGAACAGAACATCGGACGCATGAGGGACCGGATGGGCGCTTTCTTCCGCGGCGAACCGGCTCCAGCCGTGAAGGTGGAGACCGCAATCGAAACAGGGCTCCAGGCCGTGATCCTGGACGAAGCTGCGAACGCGGCCGAAAACGTTGACAGGCGTTGGCGTTCGGACCCTGCGGGCCGCCAGCTATTAGGTACCGATGACCTGTCGGGAACAAGTGAGGGATTTGATACGAAGGCGGCCGCTGCAATTCGTACGTGGCAGGAGGGCCTGATGGAGATGATCCGCACACAAGGCCAAGGTAAACGGACCCAGGCGAGGTGGTTGTCCTTCGGCGTCAACGGACTGGGTGCCGCGCTCATGGTCGTGGTGTTCTCGATGACGGCCGGACTGAGCGGACTGGAAATTGGCATCGCGGGTGGAACGGCCGTGGTCGGCCAGAAGCTGCTGGAAGCAGTGTTCGGCGAGGACGCGGTCCGTCGCCTGGCCCAGCAGGCAAGGCAGGATCTGCACACGCAGTGCCAGCGCCTCCTGGATGAAGAGCGGCAGCGCTTCCTCAGCAGGATCGAGGCTGCCCCGACAGGCTCCGGCGTTGACCTGCTCAGGCATGCCACGGCGCTCGGCCGACTGGCAGGGGCCGCATGAGCCGCCACAGCCAGGTCCGTGAATCGTCCCAGTTACAGCGACAGCTCGAAGCCTTGAACACCGCCCGCGAGCTCGCCGAGGGTGTCCTTCCGGATCAGGTGCTCCAGTCCGTCTATGACGTCCTGGAACGGGCGGCATCGCGGCGTTCATTGTCGGCGGGGCATACCGTAGTGGGCTTCTTCGGTGCCACCGGCAGTGGAAAGTCATCGTTGTTCAACGCAGTGTCCGGCAGTGATGTGGCCACTGCGGCTGCGCGTAGGCCAACGACGTCGGAGCCTATGGCGGGCATCTGGGGCGAAGAGGGCAGCGGCCCGCTGCTGGATTGGCTGGAAGTGAAGGAGCGTCACGTGTTGCAGGCGGTGCCGGGGTTCGCCGACGACGACGCCGGGCTGGTGCTCCTTGATTTGCCGGACTTCGATTCGACCCGACTGGAAAACCGGGAGATTGTCCAGCGGATGGTCGGGATGGTGGATGTCCTGGTGTGGGTCCTGGACCCGCAGAAGTATGCTGATGCAGCGGTGCACAACGGGTTTCTCCGACCGATGGCCTCCCACGGCGCTGTCACCTTGGTCGTGTTGAACCAGGTGGACAAGCTCAGCGCCCCGGATGCTGCCGCAGTCATGGAGTCGTTGAAGGGGATCCTTGCCCGCGATGGTCTGGAGAAGGTCCGCGTCATGGGTGCGTCAGCCCTGACGGGCGACGGCGTACCAACCGTCCGCGCTGCCATCAGGAACGTCGTGGTCCAGCGGGCCGCCACCACACAGCGCCTGGCCGCCGATGTCGCCACGGCTGCCGCCGGATTGAGCGAAGTGTCCGGCGACGGGGAAGCGAAGGGCATCACCAGTGGCGCGAAGTCCCGCCTGGCCCAGGAGTTGGCGACGGCGGCCAACGTGCCAGTGGTGGTGGACGCGGTCCAGCGTTCTTTCCGGAGGGAATCGGCGCGCAGGACGGGGTGGCCTGTGACGCGATGGTTGCTGCGGTTCCGGTCCGACCCCCTGCGGAGGCTGAACCTTGGGCGAAGCGACACCAAGCCCGAGTTGAGCCGGACGTCCTTGCCGCCTGCCGGCGCGCCGCAGCGCGCGCGGTCCGATGCGGCTGTCAGGGATTTCGCCGATGAGGCATCAGCTGGTGCTCCCGGTCCCTGGCGCGCAGCAATCCGTGCAGCTGCACGGGAAGGGCGCGAACAGCTGCCGGATGCGCTGGACCAAGCCATCGCTGGAACGGACCTGAAAACCGCGAAACGACCCTTGTGGTGGATGCTGTTCAATACGCTGCAGTGGATTGCGCTCCTGCTGGCGGTAGGAGGCCTTGGCTGGCTCGGTGTCCTGGCGGCCCTTGGCTACTTCCAGATGCCTGTGCCGGAGGTGCCCCGGACCGAAGGGTGGCCGTGGCCCACGCTCATGGTTGCCGGGGGAGTCGCGCTGGGCGTGCTGTTGGCCATCCTTGGTCGTGTTCTGGGTGGCTGGGCGGCCCGCGCCAGGGCGGCGGGGGCGGCGAAGCGGTTGAGGGCAGCGGTTGCGGTGGTGGCCGAGCGAAGGATCGTCGAACCGGTTGATGTTGAAGTCACGCGGTTGCGGGCCTTCAACGCTGCCCTGAAGGCTGCCCGGACGAATTAGAGGGCTGCGGCGGCGTCGCTGACTTTGACCAGGGTACGGAGGTTCCGGGTAGTGGTGCTTGCCTTGTACCGCGGCTTGGATGACAGCTTGCTGAAAGGGCTGTCCAACGTCCCGCCGGCAGGAGCCAACCAGGCCATTGCCTCCGGTCCCAGGCGTGTTTGTTCCACGCCATCCAAGGTTTTGCCGGCCTCGAAGAGCTCATCGAGCATTGCACTGTCAGAAGCCAACGTGACGTAGCTGTGCGTGGACTTGTCATCGGCCGGGTAGGGGCATGCCTCAACCAGCCGGGCCACGCGATCCGCTGTCAGGACCACCACCCAGGCGTCATAGCCAAAGGAATCACGGAGGCACTTCTCGAATTGTGCCTTGACGTCCTTGGCGGTGAGTTCGCTTTGCAGCACTACGTTTCCGCTGGCCAGCAGGGTCTTGACCTTGGAGAACGGGTAGTCCTGAAGGGCGTCCTTGAGATCGGCCATCTTGATATTGATGCCGCCCACATTGATTCCGCGCAGGAACACGGCGTAGCTGTGCATGACTAGTCGTTGTTCTTCCGCAATGCCTCAGTCAGGACCCGCGCAGCGTTGCAGACGACTTCGGCATGCAGGCGGCCGGGCTGGCGGGTGAGTCGTTCGATGGGACCCGAAATCGACACGGCCGCGATCACCCGCCCGGAAGGGCCCCGCACGGGTGCCGAAACCGAGGCGACCCCCGGCTCGCGTTCGCCGAGGCTCTGACCCCAGCCCCGGCGTCGTACTCCTGCCAGGACGGTCGGGGTGAACCGCGCGTTCTGCAACCCTTCCAGGAGGCGGTCGTGGTCTTCCCACGCCAGCAGCACCTGGGCTGCCGAGCCGGCCTTCATGGACAACTGGGTGCCCACCGGAATGGTGTCGCGGAGGCCGATGGGACGTTCCGCTGATGCCACGCAAACGCGCCAGTCGCCTTGGCGGCGGAAGATCTGGGCGCTCTCTCCGGTCGCGTCACGGAGCTGGATGAGTACGGGGCCGGCGGAGGCGATCAGGCGGTCTTCGCCGGCGGCGGAGGCCAGCTCAACGAGGCGGCTTCCCAGGACGAAGCGTCCTTGGATGTCGCGGCTTACCAGGCGGTGGTGGACCAGGGCCAGGGCGAGGCGGTGAACCGTGGGTCGGGCGAGTCCGGTGGCTGCTACGAGCTGCGCAAGTGTCGTTGGTCCGGCCTCGAGGGCATCAAGCACTTGGGCCGCTTTATCAATGACACCGACTCCACTAGAATTGTCCATGTAATGATATTGCCGTCTCAATATCTGAGATGCAAGTTGTTTCACTGGCCTATTTTGCAGCGGTGCTGCTTCAGTGGATGTAGAACAACCAACAGTGAAGGGAGCAGGCCGTGGGAAAGACACTGGCCGAGAAAGTCTGGGACGCGCACGTTGTGCGCAAGGGTGAAGGCGAAGGAGCCAACGCCCAGCCCGATCTTCTCTTCATCGACCTGCACCTGGTCCACGAAGTGACGTCTCCGCAGGCCTTCGAAGGTTTGCGCCTGGCCGGCCGAAAGCTGCGCCGCGTGGACCTGACGATCGCCACGGAAGACCACAACACTCCGACGCTGGATATCGACAAGCCGATTGCAGACCTCACCAGCCGCACGCAGATCGAAACGCTGCGCGCCAACTGCAAGGAATTCGGTGTACGCCTACATTCGTTGGGTGACAAGGAACAGGGCATCGTGCACGTCGTGGGCCCGCAGCTGGGCCTGACCCAGCCCGGCATGACGGTGGTTTGCGGCGACTCGCACACTTCCACGCACGGCGCCTTCGGAGCGCTGGCCATGGGCATCGGAACTTCTGAAGTCGAGCACGTCATGGCTACCCAGACGTTGTCCCTGAAGCCGTTCAAGACCATGGCAATCAACGTCGAGGGCACGCTGCGCCCGGGTGTTACTGCCAAGGACATCATCCTGGCAGTCATCGCGAAGATTGGAACCGGCGGTGGCCAGGGCTATGTCCTGGAATACCGCGGTTCAGCCATCCGTGCGTTGTCCATGGATGCCCGCATGACCATCTGCAACATGTCCATCGAGGCCGGAGCCCGTGCCGGCATGGTCGCTCCGGACCAGACGACGTACGAATACATGAAGGGCCGTCCGCACGCGCCGCAGGGCGCTGACTGGGACGCCGCCGTCCAGTACTGGAACACGCTTCACACCGACGAGGACGCGACGTTCGACGTCGAAGTGGACCTGGATGCCGACACATTGGAACCGTTCGTAACCTGGGGAACCAACCCAGGCCAGGGCGTTTCCCTCTCCGCGAAGGTTCCTTCCCCGGAGGACTTCGGCGACGAGAACGCCAAGCTGGCCGCTGAGCGCGCACTGACCTACATGGGTCTGGAAGCTGGAACGCCCATGAAGGACATCCGGGTGGACACCGTGTTCCTGGGTTCCTGCACGAACTCCCGCATCGAGGACCTGAGCGCAGCCGCGGACATTATCCGCGGCCGCGAAAAGGACCCCAACGTGCGCATGCTGGTGGTGCCGGGTTCGGCCCGTGTCCGTTTGGAGGCCGAAGCAATGGGCCTGGACAAGGTGTTCAAAGACTTCGGTGCCGAATGGCGTTTCGCTGGTTGCTCCATGTGCTTGGGCATGAACCCTGACCAGTTGGCGCCGGGGGAGCGTTGCGCCTCGACGTCGAACCGCAACTTCGAGGGCCGGCAGGGCAAGGGCGGACGCACCCACCTGGTCTCGCCCGTCGTTGCCGCAGCCACCGCCATCCGCGGAACGTTGAGCTCGCCGTCGGACCTTGAGCCGGCCTCGGCCGGAACGCTGACCGGAACCGCAGTCTAGGAGGACCCCATGGAAAAATTCACCACCCACACCGGCATCGGGGTCCCGCTGCGCCAGAGCAACGTCGACACCGACCAGATCATCCCCGCTGTCTACCTCAAGCGCATCACCCGCACCGGCTTCGAGGATGCCCTCTTCGCCGGATGGCGCAAGGACGAATCCTTCATCCTTAACCAGGCTCCGTTCAACGCCGGCTCCGTGCTGGTGGCCGGTCCGGACTTCGGCACGGGATCTTCCAGGGAACACGCTGTGTGGGCACTGAAGGATTATGGGTTCAAGGCCGTCCTGTCCTCGCGGTTCGCCGACATCTTCCGCGGCAACTCAGGCAAGCAAGGCCTGCTGGCCGCCCAGGTTGCCCAGGACGACATAGAACTCATCTGGAAGGTGCTGGAAAACAACCCCGGCACGGAGGTCAAGGTGGACCTGGTGTCCAAGACTGTTGAATGCGGCAATGTCGTGGCACCCTTCGAGATCGACGACTACACCCGCTGGCGCCTCCTGGAGGGACTGGACGACATCGGCCTGACGCTCCAGCACGAAGAAGACATCACCGCCTACGAAGCCACCCGGCCATCTTTCAAGCCCCGGACGCTTCCGGCGAAAGCGGACGCCGTCTAACCGTTGACGGATCAGCGGAAATTACGCTGGCAGAGGACCGTCGGACCCCGAGGAAAGGGGCTGGCGGTCCTTTTTTGCGCTGGATTTACGGACGCCGGATCCGTGTGGCGCGGGGCGGGTCCATTTCGGTTCGGTAACGTGAGCTTCTATGCTTAGCTGGAGCCTTTGTCAGTTTGGGGGGCGAGTAGTCGTGAGGAAACCGGTATAGATGAGTAGTGTTCTGACAATCCGCGGTGGCGTCCCGTTAACCGGACGAGTGACCGTCCGCGGTGCCAAGAACCTTGTGCCCAAGGCCATGGTGGCCGCGTTGCTGGGCAGTGAACCATCGGTGCTGAGGAACGTGCCGGAAATCAAGGATGTAGAGGTTGTCACCAGCCTCCTGCAGCTGCACGGAGTGACTGTCGTCAAGGATCCGGTGACGGGCGACCTCACCCTGGATCCCACGGAAGCCAAGACAGCGTCCAGCACGGCCATTGATGCGCATGCAGGGGACTCCCGCATTCCCATCTTGCTCTGCGGACCGCTGATCCACGCGATCGGCGAAGCCTTCATCCCGGACCTTGGCGGTTGCAAGATCGGTGACCGGCCCATCGACTACCACCTGAATGTGCTCCGGCAGTTCGGTGCCGTCGTGGAAAAGCGTCCGGGCGGCATCCACATTTCAGCCCCGCATGGCCTTCATGGTGCCAAGATTTCGCTTCCTTATCCGTCGGTGGGAGCTACCGAGCAGGTTTTGCTCAGCGCAACCCGTGCCGAAGGCATCACCGAGCTCATCGGTGCGGCAACCGAACCGGAGATCATTGATCTGATCGCTGTCCTGCAGAAAATGGGCGCCATCATCAGCGTCCAAACGGACCGCACCATCCGCATCGAGGGCGTCAAGGACCTGCGCGGATACAACCACCGAGCGCTTCCGGACAGGAACGAGTCCGCTTCCTGGGCCTCTGCTGCCTTGGTGACCCGGGGCGACATCTTCGTTGAAGGCGCCTCCCAGCGCGACATGATGACGTTCCTGAACACCTACCGCAAAGTCGGCGGCGGGATGGACATCGGCGATGACGGCATCCGTTTTTACCACCCGGGCGGAAAACTCACTCCGCTGGTCCTCGAAACTGACGTCCACCCTGGCTTCATGACCGACTGGCAGCAGCCGCTGGTGGTCGCGTTGACCCAGGCCGAGGGCGTGTCGATTGTCCACGAGACCGTCTACGAGAACCGCTTTGGCTTCACCGAGGCCCTCGCCCGCATGGGAGCGAACATCCAGGTGCACCGCGAGTGCCTTGGCAGCGTGCCGTGCCGCTTCGGCCAGCGCAACTTCCTGCACTCCGCCGTGATCTCCGGCCCCACCCCACTCCGGGGCACGGACATCGACATTCCTGACCTTCGTGGCGGCTTCAGCCACCTCATTGCAGCCTTGGCCGCAACGGGAACATCCAAGGTCACCGGGATCGATATCATCAACCGCGGTTACGAGCGCTTCACCGAGAAGCTGGCTGCCTTGGGTGCCGATTTCGACATCACCACCATCAAGTAGCGGGGGATCCTTTGAAGGAATCGGCCACGAGCCGTGCCGTGTTCACGTTGCTGGCGGGGATTGCACGCCCGGCAATGAACCTGTTGATGGCCAAGAAGTGGGAAGGCCTGGAAAATCTTCCTGCCGGTGGTTTCATCGCGGTGCCCAATCACTGCACCGAGATCGACCCCATCGTTGTGGGGCATATGGTGTACAACCAGAAGCGTCCGCCGCACTTCCTGGCCAAATCGGGACTTTTCAAGGTGCCCGTGCTGGGGGGCCTGTTGCGCGCCACAAACCAGATTCCGGTTGAACGCTCGACGGCGGGGGCGAACCGCTCGCTGCAGCTCGCCAAAGAGGTGGTGGACGCCGGCGGCGCCATCATCATCTATCCGGAAGGTACGCTGACCCGCGATCCCGGTCTCTGGCCCATGAAGGGCCATACCGGGGCTGCCCGCCTGGCTCTGCAAACGGGGGCGCCTGTGGTTCCCGTAGCGCACTGGGGTGCGCAGGAGGTGTTCCCCAGGTACGCCAAGCGTTTCCACGTCTTTCCGCGAAAGACTGTCCGGGTGCTGGTCGGAGAACCGGTGGATTTGAGTTCCTTTACTGACCGCCCCCTTGACCGCGGTACCCTCACGGAAGCCACCGAGGTGATCATGGACGCCATCACGGCTCTCCTGGAGACGGTTCGCGGCGAAGAGGCGCCGGCTGAGCGATGGGACCCCGCGCTCCACAAGCAGAGCAAGCATGGCCGTCTCGTTGAAGGTGCACCTGATGAGGATGAGGACCCGGAGGCTGGAAAGTGACGCTGATCGAAAGCCCGGCGTTTGTGCCCACCACAGTGGCCGTGCTGGGCGCCGGGTCCTGGGGCACCACGTTTGCGAAAATCCTTGCTGACGCTGCAACAGCTGCCGGAGTCGAGCGCACGATCCGTATCTGGGGACGCCGCGCCGAAGTAGTGGAGCAGATCAACTCGGCCCACCTCAATGAGCAGTACTTGAAGGACATTGAGTTGCCGGCGTCCATCACCGCATCCACGGACGTGGAAGAAGTACTGAAGGATGCCTCTTTGGTGGTCCTCGCGGTACCCGCGCAGTCGCTGAGGCCCCAGCTGCGTGACTGGAAAGCGCTGTTGGCCCCCGACGCCGTGGTGGTGTCCCTCATGAAGGGCCTGGAACTGGGTACGGATGCCCGCATGAGCGAAGTGATAGCCCAGGAGCTTGGCCTTCCGGAATCGCGGGTTGCGGTGGTTTCCGGACCCAACCTGGCCATGGAGATTGCCCGCGAGCAGCCAACCGCCTCCGTTGTTGCTTGCAGCGACGCCGACACAGCCGCTGCCATTGCCCTGTGCTGCACGGCGCCCTACTTCCGTCCCTACACCAGTACTGACGTTGTCGGCGTGGAAATCGGCGGCATTGTCAAGAACGTCATCGCCTTGGCTGTGGGGATCTGTGAAGGCCGCCAAATGGGCGACAACACCAAGGCCTCCGTCATCACCCGTGGACTCGCCGAAACGTCAAGGCTCGCTCTGGCGCTGGGCGGGGAAGCCCACACGATGGCCGGACTTGCCGGGCTCGGTGACCTCGTAGCCACCTGCTCGTCCGCACTCTCAAGGAATCACACTGCCGGACGGCTGCTCGGTGAAGGGCTCAGCTTGGAGCAGGTGGCGGAAGAAATGACGCAGACCGCCGAAGGCATCAAGTCCGGCCCTGCCGTGCATGAACTGGCGGGGAAACTGAACGTTGAAATGCCCATCACCGCGGCGGTAGTGGCCGTGCTGGAAGGCAGAATGTCCGTTGATGACCTGGGGCCGCGATTGCTGGCCCGGGCACTGAAGTCCGAAGGCGACTACTGATGGTGATTGAAGAACCCGCGGCTGTGAAGGCCAAACCCCGCGTAGCGATCCTTTTCGGGGGCCGCTCAAGCGAGCACGCCGTCAGTTGCGTTACAGCCGCTGGTGTCATGGGCGCCATCGATACGAACAAGTACGAGGTCATCCCGATCGGCATCGCCAAGTCCGGTCAATGGGTTTTGGCATCGGGCGACACCAGCCAGTGGTCCTTGAGCTCGACGTCCCTTCCCGAGGTTGCGGCGTCGGGCAGAACCGTCACCCTGGCCGAAGTCGGCGGCGAACACCAGTTGATCGTCACAGCGCCCAATGCCGTTCCGGAGGAATTGGGCAGCGTGGACGTGGTGTTTCCGCTGCTGCACGGTCCATGGGGGGAGGACGGAACCATCCAAGGCCTGCTGGAATTGTCCGACACCCGTTATGTAGGCGCCGGCGTGCTGGCCTCTGCAGTGGGAATGGACAAGCACTTCATGAAGGTGGTCTTCGAGTCCGCCGGACTGAAGGTGGGCCCCTACATAGCCGTGACGGACCGCGAATGGGTGACCGACCCCGAGGCTGTCCGCAAACGCGTGGACAAGCTCGGTTTCCCGGTGTTCGTCAAGCCGGCACGTGCTGGTTCTTCCATGGGAATTTCCAAGGTTGATTCGCTGGAAGGCCTCGATGCCGCCGTCGAAGAGGCGCGCCGCCACGACCTGAAGCTGGTCATCGAGGCCGGGATCGTTGGACGTGAGATCGAATGTGCAGTCCTGCAGGGACGCGGGACCGATGCACCACGCACCTCCATGCCGGGGGAGATCGCGGTTGCTGCCGGGGAACACCAGTTCTACGACTTCGCTGCCAAGTACGTGGAGGATGGGGCGGCTGCCCTCAGCTGCCCGGCCGACATGCCGGACGAAGCAATCGCACGAGTCAGGGAATTGGCCGCAGTGGCTTTCGACGCCGTGGGCGCCGAAGGCCTGAGCCGCGTGGACTTCTTCTACACTGCTGCGGGAGAGCTGATCATCAATGAGATCAACACCATGCCCGGCTTTACTCCCAAGAGCATGTACCCGCAGATGTGGGCTGCCTCAGGACTGGGTTACGCAGAGCTCATTGACGAACTCATCCACTTGGCATTGACCCGGAAGACGGGCCTGCGCTAGATCGCGCCTACTTGCTCGAAGGCAGGTTCTGCAGGTCCTCCTGGCCGACGCACTTGCCGGTGGGCTTGATTTTTCCAACGGCGGCCGCGAGCTCGGTCAGGACTGTCGCGGAACTGATGTTGGCCGCTTCCAACTTGACCGGATCGATCAGTATCTCCGTGGCGGGTACACGGCCAAAAGTAGTCAGCGTGTACACGGGATCGCCTTCCTTGATGACCCAGTCGACGTCGTTGACGCTGACACAGCGGTCCGTGGTGGGTCCGGGCACGTTCACACCGCAGCGGAGAATGACCTGCGAGGGATCTCCCCAGGCAGCCGTAGCCTGGCTGTTCGTCTTGCGGAGCGCAGCATCGCCGATCTTGTCGGGCAGGGCCACCATCATGGGGGCACAGGCAGGGTTGGCTGCGTCCGCGGCTGCGGTAACGTCAACGGCAGGTGAACAGGCCGACAAAGCCAGGACGGATGCAGAGGCCAGGGAAACGGCCAGCGCAGTGCGGCGGAGGGTCTTTCGATGCATCCCTCCAGCCTATCCCGCACGCACGGGCCGAACGGGCGTGGGTAGCCCCGGTCACATTGCTGCGAAGCCGGCGGTGCATCGCTGCGTCGTTATCCTGTCAGGGGATCGCGATAGCGTAGAGCCGTGCCAGCAGAACAAGAGACCGTCCAAGACCTTTCCGAGTCCGAGCTCCTTGCCCGGATCTTTCCCCGGCTGAACAGCAGTGCCGGCGTTCTGCTGGGTCCCGGTGATGATGCCGCCCTGGTAGCCGCTCCGGATGGCCGCACCCTGATTTCCATCGACACGCAAACCCAGGACCAGGACTTCAGGCTCCAGTGGAATAACGGCTACGGGACCACCGGGTACGACGTCGGGTGGAAGGCCGCCGCACAGAACCTCAGTGACATCAATGCCATGGGCGGCAGTGCTTCTTCCCTCGTCGTCAGCCTGACCATGCCGCCGTCCACACCTGTCGACTGGGTGGAAGCTTTTGCGGATGGACTGACCGCCGCCATCGTTGAGTTGGGTGCCCTGGATTGCTCTGTTGTCGGAGGTGACCTTGGACGCGGCCGCGAAATCGCGGTGACAGTCGCCGTCGTCGGGACCCTTGCCGGAGTCGCACCGGTGCTGCGCTCCGGCGCGATGGCGGGCGATGTCGTAGCGGTGGCCGGCACCTTGGGGCGGGCGGCCGCGGGCTGGGCGTTGCTTGAAAGCGATGTTCCCTACGAGAGCCTCAGCGAAGAGCTCAAGGGCCTTGTGGAGCACCAATGCAGGCCTCTGCCGCCTCTGGCGGCGGGACCGGAGGCGGCCAGGGCCGGCGCAACTGCCATGTTGGACATCTCCGACGGTTTGCTGCGCGACGGCGGACGGCTCGCCGCTGCCAGCAATGCCGTGCTCGACTTCGACCCCCTGGCACTGAAAAAGTATGCCGCCGTGCTCGAACCAGCGGCTGCGTTGCTGGATCTTGATGCCCTGCCCTGGGTACTTGGCGGGGGAGAGGACCATGGGTTGCTGGCCACGTTCCCAGCAGGAATTCAGCTGCCTCAGGGCTTCACTGCGATAGGCTCAGTTCAAGCCGTTGTCGAGCCGACAGGCAGCGGCGTCCGGATCGCCGGGCATGCTGCTGACACCGTTGGATGGGATCACTTTGCAGACTAAGATCGCCGCGAACGCGCACGCCATGAAACGTTGGCTCGGCAAGGCGGAAGTGGTCCTCGGAAACCACAGTGACCGCCTTAACGCGATCAACATCTTTCCCGTCGCCGACGGAGACACGGGAACCAACCTCTACCTCACAGTACGTGCTGCTGCTTCGGTTTTTGATGAATCGGAAGCTCCCGATGCCGCCCATGATGTCGGCGCTGTGCTCTCGAAAGCCGGCCAAGCAGCCATGGAGCAGGCGAGGGGCAACTCGGGAACTCTGTTCGCAGTATTCCTGTGCGCCGCAGCCGAGCCTTTGGCCGGCAAGAGCAGGCTCAGTGCTCCGCTTCTGGCCACAGCGCTGAACCGGGCCCAAATCCGTGCCTGGTCAGCACTCAGCGAACCGGTGGCTGGAACCATGCTCTCTGTCCTGGAGGCCGCCGCGCATGCCGCGCAGCGGGTCGACGCTGAACAAGACGGCGACGACAGCAACCATGCGCTGGGTCTGTCGCTGGACGCCGTGGTGGATGCCGCCTATCAGGCAGTGCTGCGCACCGAGGACGAGCTGGTCCAGTTGCAGGAGGCGCACGTGGTCGACGCCGGCGGGGTGGGCATGCTGCTGGTGCTGGACTGCCTCCGATCCGCCGTGCTGGGCGAGGAACTGCAGGACGAGCTCCTGGACGACTTGCACGGCTACAAACTGCAGGATCCGCACATCCATGAGCACATGCCGGCCGACGACGGGGTGGAGGTCATGTGCACCATCAGCCTTTCCCCGCTCAATGCCGCCATCCTGCGTCAACGCCTGGATGAAATGGGCGATTCTGTCATCATGAGCCAGGTTGGCGGCGCGCAGGCCAACGATGATGACGAGGAATCCACGCTGGAGGCCAGCTACCGGTGGCGCGTCCACGTCCACGTCCCCGACCCGGCTCCCGCCGTCGAGTTGATTCGTTCCCTGGGTGATCCCACCGACATCGCCGTCAGCCAGCTGGCCCTGCCGCGACACGATACCGACCAGCCACGGCATGACTACTGAACTGGAATTGCCGCTCGAACGCAGGATCGGCAAGCGGTCAGCGGCGGTTATCGAGAAACACCTGGGGCTCAAGACCTGCGGTGCCCTGCTGAACTACTTCCCGCGGCGTTATCTGAGCCGGGGCGAACTGACTCCCATCAGCAAGCTGCCGCTCGATGAGGAGGTCACGCTCATAGCCCGTGTGGTGTCCAACAGCACCCGCCAGATGCGCGCCCGCCGGGGCTCCATCACCGATGTCGTCGTTACCGATGAGGCCGGCGGGAGCGGTGTTCCCGGGACACTGAAGGTCAGCTTCTTCAATGGTTTCCGGGCCAAGGCTGAACTCCTGGCCGGACGGCGGGCGATGTTTTCAGGCAAGGTCACCCGTTATGGCGGTGCCCTGGGCCTGACCAATCCGGACTTCCTCCTGTTGGACGAGGATCCGGAGGCTGAGGACTCCGTTGACCCCGCCAAGCTCGCGGCGATGCCGATTCCGGTGTACCCGGCCACGGCGAAGCTGACCAGCTGGTCCATCCACAAGGTGGTTGCCTCCCTGCTACAAACCCTGGACCTCGACGCGTTGGAGGACCCGATCCCGGAGCGTATTGCTGCCAGGGACGGGCTGCTCAGCGTCGCCGAATCATACCGGCTGATCCACTCGCCGGAGACGCCGAAGGATTGGCAGCGGGCGCAGGAACGCTTCCGCTACCAGGAAGCTTTGGTCCTTCAAACTGCCTTGGCCCGCAGGCGTGCCCAACTCGCGGCCGAAGAAGCCACCGCCAGGCGTCCCACAGCAGATGGCCTGCTCAGCAGCTTCGACCGGAGCCTGCCCTTTACCCTGACCGCCGGCCAAGCCGCCGTCGGAAAGACCCTTGCCGAAGAGCTGGGCCGCGACACCCCCATGAACAGGCTCCTGCAGGGAGAGGTGGGTTCCGGCAAGACCATCGTTGCCCTGCGCGCCATGCTCCAGGTGGTCGATGCCGGTGGCCAGGCTGCGCTCCTTGCCCCTACCGAGGTCCTGGCCGCCCAACACTTCGATTCGATTCGGCGCACGCTCGGCACCCTGGCCCGCGACACCATGTTTGGCGGCGCGGGCATGCTGGGTGGAGACCTCTCCCAACAGTCCGTGCAGGTAACGCTTCTGACCGGTTCCATGCCTACTGCCGCGAGGAAGCAGGCGATGCTGGACGCTGCTTCGGGAAGTGCGGGAATCGTCATTGGTACGCATGCCCTGCTGAGCGACAAGACCAGTTTCCAGGATCTCGGGCTGATCGTGGTGGATGAGCAGCATCGCTTCGGAGTTGAGCAGCGTGACGCCCTCCGGGCAAAAGCCCAACGGCCACCGCACTTGTTGGTGATGACTGCAACGCCTATTCCCCGCACTGTGGCAATGACTGTTTTCGGCGACCTTGAGACGTCCATCCTCGATGAACTTCCGGCCGGCCGCGCGCCCATTTCCACCCACGTGGTGGGGCTGGCGGAAAACCCTGGCTGGGCGGACCGAATTTGGAAGCGTTCGCGGGAGGAAGTCGATGCCGGGCATCAGGTCTACGTGGTGTGCCCCAAGATCGGATCGGACGACGACGGCGACTTCAGTCCGGGCGAAGCGGAACCAAGCGACGCGGCGCTGTCGGACGAGGGTTCGGCCCGGGAACTCGCGTCGGTGACCGCCGTCGTCGAGAGCCTCGCGCAGGAGCCGTCCCTGGGCGGCGTGCCGGTGGCACCGCTTCATGGCCGGCAGGACCCACAGGTGAAGTCGGAAACCATGGCGTCGTTTGCCTCCAACCAGACCAAGGTGCTGGTTTCCACAACGGTCATCGAAGTCGGTGTGGACGTCCACAATGCCACCTTGATGGTCATCCTCGATGCTGACCGCTTTGGCATTTCACAACTCCACCAGCTGCGGGGGCGGGTGGGTCGTGGCGGCCTTCCCGGCACGTGCCTCTTGGTAACTACCCTGGAGCCTGGCCATCCGAGCCGCCGCCGGCTGGAAGCCGTTGCCTCCACCACAGACGGTTTCGAGTTATCGCAGGAGGACCTTAAGATTCGTCGTGAAGGCGACATCCTGGGTGCCTCGCAATCCGGTGGGCGCTCGACGTTGAAGTTGCTCCGGGTCCTTGAGCACGAGGACATCATCGCCCGCGCTCGGGCCGATGCCCAAGCGTTGGTGGGCCAGGATCCTACTTTGCAGGACCAGCCGGCCCTTTCCGCTGCGATCGACCAGTACTTGAATCCCGAGAAGGAGGCGTTCCTTGAACGCGGTTAGTAGTCCCGGACAGCGTCGACGGGGAGTTGCCCAGTGAGCCGGATAATCGCCGGAGTTGCCGGTGGAAACCCCTTGGCAAGTGTTCCCGGGACTGCGACACGGCCCACCACTGACCGCGTCAAGGAAGCGCTGTTCTCGAGGCTGGAGTCGTTGGCAGTCATCGACGACGCCAGGGTCCTTGACCTTTATGCCGGTTCCGGTTCGCTGGGCGTTGAGAGTGCCAGCAGGGGTGCGCGCAGCGTGGACCTGGTGGAGTTCGATGCCCGGGCCAGCGACGTCTGCCAGCGGAATGCGGACCTGGTCAACCAGAGCCTGGGGACCAAGAAGGTTTCCGTCCACCGCTCCAAAGTGGAGTCCTTCCTTGAACGGGCAGGCGAGTCTTCCGTATGGGATCTGGTCTTTCTCGATCCGCCCTACCCCTTGGACGAGCAGGCCTTGAGCGCAGTGCTCGAAAAATTGGCGCCGCACCTGGACGATGCTGCCGTGGTAGTGGTGGAGCGGAGTTCCCGCAGTCCTGAACCCGCATGGCCTGACGCCTTGGAAAGCTTCGCTGATAAGAAATATGGCGAGACCAAGTTGTGGTTCGCCGAACCTGCCTGAGTCAGCCCGTAATCTGGTCCAGATCCACGCCGTGGAGGACGGTGGCAGGGTGCGGCCCCTTGGCCAGCAGCTCGGCTGTCCACTCCGCAGGCCATGGCGTCCGGGTGCCTGCCAAAATAATGTTGCCCGGATAACGGCCCGCGAACATCCCGGTTTCCGCAAAAGCAGCGACGTCCTCCATGGCCGCCCGAAGGGCCGAGACCTGGCTGCGGACCAGCGTCAGCGCAGGCTCGTCTCCGACGTTCACTATCAGGACGCCGTCAGGAGCCAGCCGTGCGGCGGCTTCTTCGTAGAAGTCACGGCACGCGATATGGGCAGGAGCCTCGGGCCCGGAGAAGATGTCAAGGATCACGACGTCGAATCCCACCTCTGCGGGCAGCTCAGCCAAGGCGGCACGTGCGTCGCCAATATGGGTGGTCAACCTGGTGCCTTCGGGCAGGGGCAGTTTTTGGAGGACGAAGTCCAGGAGTTCACGTTCCAGTTCAACTGCGTACTGTTCCGAGCCCGGGCGGGTGGCCTGGATGTAACGTGCCAGGGTGAGCGCTCCTGCGCCCAGATGAAGGGCCCGGACGGCTTGTCCGGGAGGGGCGGCCAGATCCACCAGCGACCCGATCCTGCGAAGGTACTCGTAGAAGATCTCCTCCGGCGCAGCCAGGTTCACGTGCGACTGTTCGGCGCCGCCGATGCTCAGGATGAAGCTGCCCTCAACCAACTCATCCGGTGCGATAGTGGCGTGCTGGCCGGTGGTTCTCAGGAAGCGCTCGGCGTGACCCCGGTCCTTTGGCCTCACAGCCGGTCCTTCAGGCTGGCAAGTCGCCCAGCTGCTTCTTCAAGGACGTCGATCTTCTTGCAGAAGGCGAAGCGCAGCAGGCTTCTGGTGCGTTCGGCGCCTTCCGGGTGGCAAAAGACGGGAACAGGGATTGCGGCCACGCCCACGAGTCCGGGCAGGCGCCGTGCAAGATCAACGGAGTCCTGGATGCCAAGGGGTGCGGTGTCGACATTGATGAAGTAGGTGCCGCTGGGGTTGTAGACGCCAAAGCCGGCGGCACGAAGACCTTCGGCGAGGATATCGCGTTTTTGCTGCAGGGTTTCGGCGATGCCCTGGTAGAAAGCGTCAGGAAGCCCCAGCCCGACTGCGATTGCACCCTGGAACGGCGTGCCGGAGCTGTAGGTGAGGAATTGCTTCACCGTGCGGACTGCGGCCACCAAGTGCGACGGACCGGTGAGCCAGCCGATCTTCCAGCCTGTGAAAGAGAAAGTCTTACCGGCTGAGGAGATGGTGATGGTCCGTTCAGCGGCACCGGGGAGGGAGGTCACCGGGATGTGCTCCACTCCGAAGGTGAGGTGTTCATACACTTCGTCACTGACGATGATGGCGTCGTATTTGGCGGCAAGCTCCACGATCGTGGTGAGCACACTCTCCGGAAAGACTGCTCCCGTGGGGTTGTGGGGGTTGTTGAGGAGGACGATTTTCGTCCTGTTGCTGAAGGACGCTTCCAGCGTTGCGGGGTCGGGCAGGAAGTCCGGTGCCAGCAGGGGAGCGGTCACATGCTTGGCGCCGGCCATCCCGATGATCGCCCCATAAGAATCGTAGAAAGGCTCGAAGGTCAGGACTTCGTCGCCGGGTTGGATGAAGGCCAGCAGCGCGGCAGCGATGGCCTCGGTTGCCCCTGTGGTGACCAGGACTTCGGTCTCGGGATCGGGGTCAAGGCCGTAGAAGCGCTGCTGATGCGCGGAGACGGCTTCCCGTAGGGCGGCAATACCTTTACCGGGTGCGTATTGGTTGGCGCCGTCGGCGATGGCAGCCCGCGCAGCGGCTTTGATCTCGGCCGGACCGTCCTCGTCGGGGAATCCCTGCCCCAGGTTGATGGCGCCGGTGGACATGGCCAACGTTGTCATTTCCTCGAAGATGGTGACGCCCAGGCCGCCGTCGGGCGACAACAAATTGGCTCCAAGCGCAGCACGTTTCCAGGGGGCCGGAGCCCCGGTGGTTGTTCCGGAGAAGGGGGTGCTGCTGCCTGCTGATGCCATGGGAGCCATGGTATCCCGGTGAAGCGATGGGGTAGGTTCGTCTCATGAGACGCGCGGTATGCCCTGGATCCTTTGACCCCATCCACAACGGACACCTCGAAGTCATTGCCCGGGCCGCCGGCCTGTTTGACGAAGTCATCGTTGCCGTGTCCACCAACTACGCCAAGAAGTACAGGTTCGGCCTCGAAGAGCGCATGGAGATGGCTCGCGAGACGCTGGCTTCCCTGCGTGGCATCATCGTTGAGCCCATGGGAGAAGGCCTGCTGGCCGAGTACTGCCGACGCAGGGGCATCTCGGCGATCGTCAAGGGCCTGCGCTCCTCCTCGGATTTCGACTACGAGTTGCCGATGGCCACCATGAACCGACAGTTGACCGGCGTCGAAACGGTCTTTCTGCCCGCCGAAGCGCATTATGTGCACCTGTCGTCAACCCTGATCAAGGAAGTCAACGTCCTCGGGGGCGACATCTCCGACTTCGTGCCCAAGTCGGTGTTGAAGAGGCTCCTTGCAGGCGAGTCGCCCAGCGAACCTCCCCGCAAAGGGTAGTCTGGTGGGAGTACCTGCGGCTTCACGCAGAGTTCCCCATTCCGGAATCAGCGTGCTCCTCCGCGCGCTTGGCGCCGGTTTGAGTCCTCACGCGTGATCAGGCTAAGATGGTACGTCGGTCATATGTTCTACAGGAGTTCTCATTAAGCGAGATGCAAGTTCGCCCTTGGCGCTGTTGGTCAAGGACCTCGGACGCAGTCCGGGGACCATGCGGACACTCAACGAGCATGTACCTGCACCAAGTGACCTTGGTGTGGCGCTCATTGGCGTAAAGGAAGGCTCGGATATCGAGCTCGATCTTCGTCTTGAGGCCGTACACGAAGGAATTCTGGTATCCGGATCCGCGGTCGTCGAAGTAACCGGCGAATGCGGTCGATGCCTGGATCCCCTTGCGTATGACCTTGAGGTCAATGTGCAAGAACTTTTCTTCTACGAAGGCGCTGAGCTTTCCGCCGAAGAAGACGATGAAGAGCAACGTCGAGTCGAGTACGATCTGATCGATCTTGAGCCGGTGTTGCGGGACGCAGTTGTCACCATGCTGCCGTTCCAGCCGGTGTGCCGGGAAGACTGCCAGGGTCTGTGCTCCGAATGTGGAGTGCGTCTGGAAGACGAGCCGGGGCACCACCACGAGGTCATTGACCCTCGCTGGGCTGCCCTAGCTGATCTGGCTAAGACTGACCGGCAAACCGATTAGTAAGTGTTCGTCTAAGAGAGAAATGAGATAGCCGTGGCTGTTCCCAAGCGGAAAATGTCTCGCGCAAATACACGCGCCCGCCGTGCCCAGTGGAAGGCAACTGCCCCCAACCTGGTCAAGACCATCGAAAACGGCCAGGTTACCTACAGCCTGCCGCACCAGGCAAAGGTCGTTACCGACTCTGCCGGCACCGCGCTGTTCCTTGAATACAAGGGCCGCAAGGTCGCAGACGCCTAATCTGCCGTAGAGGCTGACAAAGGATGTCTTCAACTGAAGAGCTTCTGAAGCGTCTCGGTGTCTGGATTGACACCGAGACGCTTCGTCTTGCTCTCACACATCGCTCATACGCGTATGAGAACGGCGGGATCCCCACCAACGAGCGCCTCGAGTTCCTCGGCGACTCCATTCTGGGTTTCTCCGTGACCGATTCCCTCTACCGTGAGAACCCCGAACTGCCCGAGGGCGAGCTCGCCAAGCGGCGCTCCGCCGTCGTCAGTACGCGCGCCCTGGCTGGGATCGGCCGGGAGATCGGTATCGGCGAGTTTATCTACCTCGGACAGGGCGAAAAGCTCACCGATGGCAAGAACAAGGCCTCCATCCTGGCTGACACCATGGAAGCACTGATCGGTGCGACCTATCTGTCCAACGACATCGAGACGGCGCGCCAGCTGGTGATGCGCCTGGTGGGCCCGCTCCTGAAGGACGCAGG
Organism: Paenarthrobacter sp. AB444; assembly: GCF_028736865.1. Lineage (NCBI taxonomy): Bacteria > Bacillati > Actinomycetota > Actinomycetes > Micrococcales > Micrococcaceae > Paenarthrobacter > Paenarthrobacter sp. AB444. The sequence continues at coordinate 223,663 of NZ_JAQZBY010000004.1, forward strand.
CGCCCTCGGAGCAGGAACCGACTGGAAGACAAGCATCCAGGAACTCACCGCCAGCCGGCAGCTGGGTGCCATCCACTACGCGGTGGAAGGCTCCGGACCTGACCATGCGCGGACCTTCGAAGCTGTCCTGAACATCGGCGGAACACCCTATGGACGCGGTTCCGGACACTCAAAGAAGGAAGCTGAACAGGAAGCGGCAGCGGACGCCTGGCGCGCCCTGACTGCCCTGGACTCTGCTCCTGCCGGTCCCGCCTCCGCTTGAGCCTCCATGCCTGAGCTTCCCGAAGTAGAAGTGGTCCGTCGCGGACTCGCCAAGTGGGTTCGCGGGCGGACCATAACGGGTGTCGAAGTACTTGACCCGCGTTCGATCCGGCGCCACGCCTTGGGCACCGAAGACTTCATGGGGAACCTCGAGCACGCTACCGTCCTCGACGTCGTCCGGCGCGGTAAGTTCCTTTGGATGCCGCTGTCCATGAACGGCTTCCAGGACAGCGCGCCCACGATAACCGGTGAAGCGTTGCCGAAGGTGGCGTTGATGGCGCACCTGGGGATGAGCGGGCAACTGCTGATGCAGGACCCGGAGGTGGCGGATGAAAAGCACCTCAAGGTCAGGATCACTTTGAGCCCGGTGGACGGCATGCCGGAGCAACTGCGGTTCGTGGACCAGCGGATTTTCGGCGGGCTCTTTGTCACTTCGCTCGTGCCCACTCCAGACGCCGGACCAGGCGGCCTCGGCGAGACACCGCTGCCCGAGATAGCCGAAGAAGCCTCGCACATCGCCCGGGACCCGTTGGACCCGCATTTCTCCCTCGACGACTTCTACCGGAAGATCAAAAAGCGGAAGACCGGCCTCAAACGGGCGCTCCTCGACCAAGGGCTGATCTCCGGGATCGGCAACATCTACGCCGACGAAGCGCTGTGGCAGGCAAAGCTCCACTATGCGCGGGCTACCGATACCTTGCGCCGGGCAGACGCAGAGCGGCTCATCACGGCAGTGAGGGACGTCATGGAGGCTGCTTTGGCGGCCGGTGGCACCAGCTTCGATTCGCTGTACGTCAACGTCAACGGCGATTCCGGATACTTTGCCCGTTCCCTCAACGCTTATGGGCGGGCCGGTGAATACTGCACCCGATGTGCGGAATTGGGCCTCCAAAGCGTCATCAAACGGGAGCAATTCATGAACCGCTCGAGCTACTTCTGCCCCACGTGTCAGCCACGCCCAAGGAATGGTCGCTGGTAGGTCCAAAACTGTTCCGGATTTCCGGTGCGGATGGCAGACTGTCCCCATGAAACGCTCGGCGCGGCACAACGTTTTTGCGGGAACGCCATGATGGCGCGACGGCTGGTCATCGCGGGCGTATGCCTGGCTGTGCTGATTGCCGCCGTCGCACTTCTCTTTGACCAGTTGGCTGCGAAGCCGGGACCTGTCGCGCAAAGTACGTCATCGCCGGCTTCAAGCCATAGCCCGGGATCCAGGTCCAGTGCTCCATCGGGCACCACCTCCCAAGGCGCCGAGGCACCCACCTCCGGAAGTTCGCCGTCGGGCGGTTCATCGGGCGGAAGCACTGACGGCGGTGGCGACGGCGGCGCCCCCTCCGGCGGCCAGGCGCTGGAAGTCCTCCCGCCTGTCACAGCAACCCCCACAGGTCTGCCCGAGCCGACGCCTCCCGCTCCACTGATCACCGGAGCCTTGCCGGAGCCCGGTACGGCGTCCGGGCAAGTGGTGGACGGATGGCCCGCAGGAGTCCTGACGCTGCCTGCCGGAACAACCATTGGCTCGACCTCGGTGTCGACCTCAGGAAACGTCCTCCAGGTTGCCGCCGACGGCATCGTTGACAAGCCACGGGCAGAAGTATTGGGGTCCTTCCGCGACTCCTTGGTCTCCCATGGATTTTGGACCGAAGATGCGCCCGCCGGCGAGGGGGCGATGGCCGCCCGGTTCGTCCGTGGCACGGATACAGTAACGGTTTCGGTATCGACCACGGGAACGGGCAGCTCGCGCTTCCAGCTTTTGGGCAGCCTGCACACGAGCGCGGACTGAGGTACCCATGTACATTTCCCTTTCGGACCGCAGCGGCGGCAAACGGGACAAGCCACAGAGGACAGGAACGGCACTATCAACCGAGGTGCCGTTCCGCTTGTCTCCGGTCATCCTGTGGCTCGGCATTGTCAGTATGGTCACGGATGTGTCCTCGGAATCGGTGTCGGCGATCCTGCCCTTGTACGTGACGGGTTTCCTGGGCCTGTCGACCATTGCCTTCGGCTTTATTGATGGCATCAACCAAGGTGCCAGTGCCATCGTCCGGATCGCTGCAGGATGGGCATCGGACCGCAGCGGCCACCCCAAGCGGGTAGCTCTGGCCGGTTACGGACTGTCCATGGTTGCCAGGATCGGATTCCTGTTCGCCGGAGGTTTTTGGGCCATTGCGGCCATTGTGACCGGTGACCGCATCGGAAAAGGTATCCGCACGGCGCCCCGGGACGCGCTCATTTCCACGTCGGCGCAACCCGAGCATCTGGCCAGGTCCTTCGGCGTGCACCGGATGCTCGACAATATTGGAGCGGCAGCTGGGCCTTTGATCGCCTTCGTTGTGCTGTTGCTGATTCCCAATGGCTTCAGCACGGTTTTCGTAGTGTCTCTGGCCTTTGCGGTGATCGGTGTCGCCGTCCTCGCCTTGGTAGTCCCCGATGTCCAGGCGCGGGCACTAAAGGGGGCGGGGGTACGGGAGGGGCGCCGGCTTTTCGCCTTCTCCTGGAGCCATCTCAGGGAACCGGGCTTGGGCAGGTTGCTCATCGCCGCGGGGCTTCTGGGCCTGGTGACCATTGGCGACGGGTTCATCTATCTGGTGTTGCAGGACAGGGATTCGTTCGCCGTCCAGTGGTTTCCGCTGCTGTTCGTCGGGACCAATGTGGTGTTTCTCGCTTTGGCCATCCCGCTGGGAAGGTTGGCGGACAAGGTAGGCAAGATCCCGGTTTTCTTGGCGGGGCATGGTGCGTTGCTGGCCACCTACTTGTTGGCGGCGGCACCCTTCGGGGGGCTGTGGGCAACAGCGGCCTGCTTGGTCCTGCTGGGGGCTTTCTACGCAGGCACTGATGGGGTGCTTGCCGCGCTCGCCAGTCAGCTGACGCCGTCGGGGAAGCTCGCGACGGGGATCGCCTCCGCTCAAACCGTCGTCGCCCTGAGCCGGATGGCCGCCTCCGCCGGCTTCGGCGTGTTGTGGTACGCGGTGGGTGCTTCCACGGCGATGGCAGTGGCAGGGGTACTGCTGGCCTGTGCAATTGTGGCGGTGTTCTTCATCCTCCGAGGTGCCCGCAGTGCAGCCCCTGTCGATGTGGACGACGCCGTATGAAGGATCAGCCCGCCGAAGGCAAGGCGCGGTGGGGCGCCCTCCTGGCGGTCACGATAGTGGTCCTGGTTGCTGCTGGAATTTATGCCGTGGGAGCGTACCAACGCTTCGAAGAGAGCCGGACGGCGGCCTCTTCCGTGGGAACCTCGGAGGGCGGTCAACTTCCACGGACTCCGTTTGTGCTCTTCCGGAACACGGCAACCGGACAGGGATACGGACATGCCGCAACGGTCTCATTGTCAGCCCCTGACGGCACCCGGGCCATCAGCGACCAGGAGTGTGATCGCGTATATGGCTCCATGGAGAGCGTCGTGTGCCTGCGAACCAACAGAGGGCTGGTCACTTCCTTTGAAGCCCGGCTTTTCAACAGCACCTGGGAGCAGCAAAGGGCCTGGCCGCTGCCCGGGATACCCAGCAGGACCAGGGTAACTCCCGATGGTTCCAGGATTGCCACCACCGTGTTCGTCACGGGCCACTCTTATGCCACGGCGGGCTTTTCCACCGCCACGGAAATCACCATCCCCGGGGGCACGTCGTCAGGCAACCTCGAGGATTTCGCCCTGCTTGTCAACGGGGAGCGGCTCCAGGCCACCGACCGGAACATTTGGGGTGTGACCTTCGTCCCGGGCCAGCCCGACGCCTTCTATGCCACAGCGGCCTCCTCCGGACGCATCTGGCTGGTGCGGGGGAGCCTGTCCGCGAAGACGCTGACGGCTGTCCATGACAACGTCGAATGCCCCTCCATCTCACCGGACGGCACCCGGATCGCGTACAAGAAGAACGACGGCGGTGCGCTGGCAGCGCATTGGAAGGTCGCCGTTCTTGACCTCGCTACGGGACGCGAGAATGTCCTCGCTGAAAAGCGCAGTGTCGATGATCAGATCGAATGGCTGGATAACCAGAGCCTTTTGTACGGGCTGCCCGACGAGACCACCGATGGCGACAGCAACATCTGGAAGCTGGGCACCGAGCCCGGGGCGCAGCCAAGCATGTTCATTGCCCATGCTTGGTCGCCCAGTGTTGTTCGGTAAACGATGTCCATGCGGGCCAACCGCCCGTCCTGTGACCGGGAGGTCAGCAGAGCCGGAGCACCCCGCACACGAGTCCGCCTGACTGCGTCGGGCTGGGAGACGGACTCGGCGTCGGAGTAGCTGTTGACGTCGTTGTTGCTGCTGCAGTTGCTGTTGGCGTCGCTGTCGCCGTCGGAGTGGCCGTGGTGGAGGGAGACGCGGTCGCCGCCTGCTGGGCTGGAGCGCTGGTGGAGTACACCACGTCCACGAAGTAGTTCGTGGCGTTCCAGGAGTTCGTCGGCATGACGCCGCCCGAGCCGTACCGATAGCGGCCGTTATTCGGTCCCGATGCCGTGAACACTCCGCTGGTCCATGTTTGGTTGAAGAACCCTGGAGTGGAGGAGTAGTGGCCATTCGGCGCCCGGTAGGAAACCACGTACGTTTGGCCGACGGACAACGCCACGGGGGTGCCGAGGGTGGCCGTCTGCCAGCCGGTGCTTGTTTCATTGGTGAATGTCACCTGCGCCAGCCGGGTACCTGCGGAATTCCAGAGCGAACCTACGTGCGTACCGGTGTTTCCGGTTCCTTTGTAGAACCGGATCCCAGTGACATTTCCCGCTTGGGACACGGTGAAGGCTGTCCCCAGCTCGACTGACAGCGAATCGGAGTTGGATGCCACCTGGGGAAGCAGCGAGCCAAAAATGGTTGATTGCTGGACAGCTGCCGCTGCTGTGGTGAATTGCCAGGTGGTTGGGGGCAGGGTTTGCCCCTGGGGGGTTGCCACGGCCGAAACGTTGACCGTTATCTGGGTGCTGGCAGGCAGGGCCGCGGCCGGAGTGAACGTGATGGTGCGTGCGTCAGCTGACAATGCCGCCGTTCCTGCCACCGACGAGCCGTTCGCAGTCAGCGTGAACGTTGCGCCCGGATTGATGGCAGTAGAGAACGTGATCGAGGGCTTGACGTCGGTTGGAATGGCCGTGGCTCCCGGAGCGGGCACCTGCGAGGTGACGGTCAGCGGTGGGACCGCCACGGTGAAGACCAGATCCACCAGGTAGCTGGCAGTCGACGCCGTGTTCGGGAAGTCGCTGCTATAGGAGTAGGCCCCGGAATCGGGTTGGGTCTTCAAGGGGCCCCGGGTGAAGCCATCGCCGAAGCCTCCAGCAGTGTAGGAATACTTACCGGTGGTGGTCTTGTAGGCGGCTATGTACTCTGTGTCGGCTTGAATGTTCACCGGCTGGCTGAACGTAGCCGTTTGCCACCCGGTGCTGGATTCGTTGGAGAACGTCACTGTCGCCAGGACCTGGCCGCCCACCGTGTACAGGTACCCGGTGTGGGTGCCGGTATTGCCGACCGACTTGTAGAAGCGTACGCCCGTCACTTGTCCGGCAGTGTCGCTGGTGAACCTGACGCCCAGGGTCAACGGCACGCCATCATTGACCTCTTGGGTGGTTGGAGTCACCGAGTCGTCGTACAGAGTGCAGGGGCAGGAACCGGGTGTACCCGCGGGCTGGACCGTGGTGAACTGCCACGTACCGCCGGAGGACATCGGTTGTCCGGACGACGCCGTCGCCGTCACCGTGGCTGTGTAGGACGTAGCCGCCGCCAGGGCAGCCGCCGGAGTGAAGGTGACCTTGCGGGTGGTTGTGTCATACGTGGTGGTTCCGGCAACCGCAGCGCCGGCCGCGGTCTTCAGGGTCAGCCCGACGCTTGAGGCAACTGCTGCTTCTGAAAGAACCGCACTGACCGTGGTGTTGACCGGGACGCTCGATGCGTTCGGAACGGGGGACTGGCTGCCGACGGTGAACGGAGGAGCGGAGATCACCACCACTACGTCCACGAGGTAGCTGGCGGTGGACCGGGAGGCAGGGAAGTCTCCACTGTAGGAGTAGGCTCCCGCGTCGGAAACTGTCCGCAGCGGCCCTACGCTCATGCCTGATCCAAAGCCGTTGGTGGTTGCCGAGTAAGCCCCTGTAAGCGACTTGTAGCTTGCAATGTACTCAGTATTGGCTGCCATTTGGACCGGTTGGCTGAACATCGCCGTCTGCCACCCGGAGCTGCTTTCGTTGGCGAATGTTACCGTTGCCAGCTGTTGCCCGCCTGCGGTGTAAAGGGCGCCAGTGTGTGTCCCGGTATTTCCGGCCGACTTGTAGAAGCGGACACCGGTGACCTGCCCGGCGGAGACACTGGTGAAGCGGACGCCCAAAGTCAGCGGCACTCCATCCTGGATTTCCGCGATGCCCGGTGTCACGGTGTCGTCATAGAGGCTGCAGGGGCACGAACCCGGGACCGAAGCCGTGGCCGCGGTAGTGAATGTCCACGTACCGCCGGACGTTACCTGGCCTCCGGTGCTGTCGGTGCCGGCCAACGTTGCCGTGTAAACAGTGCTGTAGGCCAACTGGGAGGTCGGTGTGAACGTGGCCTTCCGAGTGGTTGCGTCGTAGCTCGTAGTTCCCGCTACAGGTCCAGCTGAAGACTTAAGGGAAAGTTGGACGCTGGCCGCAGTGACGGGCTTGGAGAACGAGGCGCTCACCTTGGTGGTCACAGCCACGGACGACGACGACGGGATGGGAGACTGCCCATTAACCGTCAGCGGGGAGGTATCGACAGTGCTGAAGAGGGCATCGACAAAGTAGTTGCCGCCGTTGAAGCTGGTGGTTGGGAAGCCTTGCGAGGTGTTGTAGACACCCGCAGGTTCGGCTCCGAAACCACCGACAACCTTCAGGGGTGGGTCATTGAACCCAAAACTCGCCCATTGGTAGTCCTTCGTAGCGTAATGCCCCTTGGGCGCCCAGTAGGAGACCGTGTACTTCTGCCCTGCGGAAACTGCTACCGGCTGGCTGAAGAGCACGCTTTGCCAACCCGAGGCGGTTTCGTTGGCGAAGGTTGCAGTTGCCAGGCGGGTGCCAGTCGAGCTCCACAGGGACCCGATGTGGGTTCCGGTGTTCGCCGTGCTCTTGTAGAAGCGGACGCCGGTGATGAAGCCGTCCACTGAGGGAGTGAATCGCAGGCCCATCTCGTAGGCGCCGCCGTCCCCGGAATCAATAGTTGCAGGCACCGTTTGACCGAACACGCTGTATGGGCCATTGAGGTTCAGGTTCCTGGTGGCCACCGCTCCGATATTGGCGCTGTCGTCCACAGCCCGTACCTGAATTGTGGCTGTGTCCAAGCCCTTCTGGATGTAGCTGTAGGTCCAGGTGCCCTTGCCTTGGGCCGGATGCCACGTGGTGCCGCCGTCGGTGGAAACCTCGACGCCGGCTACTACGCCGCCGCTGTCCGTTGCCGTTCCAGTGACCGTCACGGGCGCCCCATGGGCAATGGTGGCGGCATTGGCCGGCGCCGTGATGGAAACGGTGGGGCCGGTCACGTCCGTGCTCGCGCTCGCAGCCACAAGGCCTGATGCCAAGGTTGCCGGTTGTACGCCCATATCGGCGAACAGGTTGATCTGCGCCTGCCGCATGCGCACGTCGGCTGCGGCGCCGTCGCCGTCGTGTTCCTGGTCCAGACCCCACGTCCACTGGACGCTGCCCGCAGAGAAGACCAAGGCGCCGCTTGCCGCCCGGTACAAGGTGACGTGGTGGGTGGTAGTCCCGGGCTTAACGGTGTTCCCGTAATCCTGAAGGTACTCACTGACGCTGCCCACAGTCGTTGAAAGCTGGATCAGGCCTGACGGCCGGAAACCGTTATCGAGGTCTTCGTCGGATTCGTAGCCCACAGTGTGAGGTGCCAGGGCGGCAGTCGAGCCCGCCGGCAGCGAAGCCAGAGAGGTATTCCGCCACAGCCTCGACTTACCTTCGGCGGCGGAAACAGTCACGGGCAAGTCAGTGTAGTTGGACATATACGCCGTGCCCGTCAGACCGTTTTCAGGCAGGCCTCCGCCATTGGCCTGGGAGGCGTAGCGCGGGTCCCTCCACGTGCCGGTCCATTGGCTGGTGGGGTCGATCTTTCCGTTGCTCCAGGTCTCCTTGTAGCAGGTCAAAGTGCGACCCGCGGCGCCGTCCACGGAGGAGGGCTCGAACCGCGTACGCCAGTACATCTCGTTGCCCGAGAGGAACTGCAGGTTGACGCCCGCGTCGCGGGCCGCAGTTACGTTGGCCCTCTGCGGGCCGGACCAGTACTCGTCGTGTCCGACGGAAAGAAATACTTTGTGGTTCAGCAGTTCAGCGCCACTTCGGTCGGCATCCAGGCCGCTGATGTAGCTGACGTCATAGCCGTTTTGCTCCAGGAACCTCACCATGGGGTATTCGTTGGCGAAGTAGAAGTCCCTGCCCCCGATGCCTCCACGGGTATTCACCGGGCGGTTGTAGCTGACCTTGTAGGCCCGCCCGTTGACGGAGCCCTGATAGAAGTCGGCACCGCCGTAGGTGTTGTAGGCCTGCCAAGTCCGATCCGCCGTTTGGAAAACCACTGACGAGCGGTTGCCGTCATTGCGGACGATGAAGGTGATGTGGCTCTGCCCGCCCGTGTCCGGTCGCGTCAGCAGGGCGATATACACTCCCGAAACAGCGGTGGCGGGAACCTGCCAGGTTGCCGAGACCGCCCATGTGCCGCAGTCGTACAGCTCGGTAGTAACGTCGCTGCGGCAAGCAGGTTGGGTTTGTCGAAGGACTGAAGGAGTGACGTCGGCGATCTTCCTGGCGCCATTGCCGCCGTACCAGCCAGTGCGGTAGATCGCGATGGTGTAGCTGGGTGCTTTGGTGTCGATCTTGAAGCGGATGGGCTGCCCGGCGTTGACGCTGATCTCGGTGGAGAAGCCCTGGATGGTGTCATCACCGGCGCCAAGGATGTCCCACTCCGATGGCGGGCTGCCTGGTTTTGAGTTCTCACAAGCGACGGCGTTTACTACTGGGTCACAGGGACCCGCCGCCACAGCAGCCGGCGCGGTCAGCGGCAGCAATGCCGCCACCATGGCCAAGACCAAAGGGAAAAGCAACCCTTTGAGGGCCCGCTGGGATGGGGTTGCTGAAGGACCGGCCATGAGAACTCCTGGGGTGGTACGCCAATTGCAATGACGGTGCTGCGCCTGCGCGCAGTCCCTGCTTGCCGCTCCCCAGCCAGGGTCAAACCAAGATCTTCAGTTATGGAACCCAGGGTCCTTTGCGGATCGACGTTCCTCTTGCGGGACCGGACCCGGCTGCGGACGAACAGAAGTTCAAGCCAAAGCCGGATCACCGGAACGAACCCACCAAAGTAACCCTTGGCAGGAGTGTAGGGGCGTGGCATGTCCGCCGCAAGGCTTTCCCGCTTCAGATCCGGGGATTTCAGCTGAACAGCAGTAGATTTAGGGGATACAAACACCCAGGCCACGCAGGAGAACCGAAGCGCCTTGCATTTGAAAAGTTTGACCGTCCGCGGATTCAAGTCGTTTGCGTCGGCCACGACGTTCGACTTCGAACCCGGCGTCACCGCTGTTGTCGGTCCCAACGGTTCCGGCAAATCCAATGTGGTGGATGCACTGGCGTGGGTCATGGGCGAGCAAGGCGCCAAGACCCTGCGTGGCGGAAAGATGGAAGACGTCATCTTCGCCGGTACCTCCGGCCGCCCGCCGCTGGGCCGGGCGCACGTCTCCCTGACCATCGATAACGCCGACAACGCACTTCCCATTGAGTACAGCGAAGTAACCATCTCCAGGACACTGTTCCGCACCGGGGGATCTGAATATGCCATCAACGGTGCGGCCTGCAGGCTCTTGGACATCCAAGAACTTCTTTCCGATTCCGGCCTTGGCAGGGAGATGCACGTCATCGTTGGCCAAGGCCAGTTGGACCGTGTCCTCCACGCGACACCCGAAGACCGACGCGGATTCATCGAAGAGGCCGCAGGCATCCTCAAGCACAGGCGGCGCAAGGAAAAGACAGTACGCAAGCTGGAGGCCATGCAGGCGAACCTCGCACGCCTTGGCGACCTCACAGCAGAGATCCGGCGGCAACTGACACCCTTGGGCAAGCAGGCCGAGATCGCCCGCCGCGCGCAGACCGTCCAGTTCGACGTCCGCGACGCCCGCGCGCGTCTCCTCGCCGATGATCTCGTACAACTGACAACCAGCCTGGAAAAGGACGTCGCTGACGAAGCCGCGCTGAAAGAGCGGCGCAAGGTGGTCGAAACCGGGTTGGGGATGGGGCGGCGGCGCCAGGCGGAGCTTGAACAGCAAGCTGCCGAGGCAATCCCCCGCCTCAACGCCGCCCGCGACAACTGGTATCAGCTCTCAGCCGGCAGGGAGCGCCTGCGTTCGCTCGGTTCACTGGCCTCAGAACGCAAGCGCTTGCTCGGTTCCGCGGAAGCCGCCGTCGAATCGGGCCGGGACCCGGAACACTTGGAGCGCCAGGCGGCAAGGGTCCGGGAAGAACAAGCGGCCTTGGAACACGACATCCTGGCCAAACAGGCGGCGCTTCTGGAAGCCACTGTCGCCAAGGACGCAGCCGAAGCGCTCGCAGCCGCCGAAGACAAACGCCTCACCGGTATGTTGCGCGCCGCAGCGGACCGCAGGGAGGGCCTTGCCCGGCTCGCCGGCCAGGTTGCGGCAGCGCGATCCCGGGCGGAGGCGGCAGAGGCCGAACGTGGCCGGTTGCGGGAGTCCCTTGGGGCCGGTGATGAGCGGCGCCGCCAGGCACACAGCGAATTTACTGCACTTGAAGCCCAGGTGGCAGGAGCCGAAGATGGCGAAGAAAGCCTGGACGCCGAGTACGAGGACGCCAACGAGGCACTGGACGCCGTCATCGCGGAGATCGAAGACCTCAAGGCCGCCGAGCGGGACGCGATTCGGGAACGCGATGCCCTGGCCGCCCGACGCGATGCCCTCCAGTTGGGGCTCAACCGCAAGGATGGCTCCGGTCACCTGCTGACGGCCGAGGACGTGCTCGGGCCGCTGACTGGCATGGTCACCATAGAGCAAGGCTACGAAACTGCGATCGCCGCAGCCTTGGGCAGTGCTTCGGATGCCCTGGTGGTGGCCGGCGTGGAGGCCGCCGCGGCGGCAATCACCAGGCTGAAAGAGGACGACGCCGGCCGTGCGGCGCTGCTTCTGGCCGACACCCTGCCCGGGGATGGCGGGGAAGGCAACGACCTGGCGGGTACGAACGAACTGCCCGCTGGCTGCCGGTGGGCCGCCGACGTCGTCAAAATAGCCGACCCCTCAGCCCAGGGTGCGCTGCGGCTCTTGTCCGCTACCGCCGTCGTCGACGACGTAAGGACGGCGGCCCGGGTGGTCCGGGAGCAACCGGGGCTGAAAGCTGTCACCATCGAAGGTGACGTGTTCACAGCGGTGACGGTCCTCGGCGGGTCAGCTACCGCGCCCTCCCTGCTGGAGGTCCAGGCAGCTGTCGACGACGCCGGCGCCCGCCTTCAAGAGGTCACTGCCAGGCTGGAGCGGGGCCGCTTCGCCCTGGCCGGGGCCCAGTCCCGTCGCGCCGAGGCACAGGACCGTGCCGATGCCGCCTTGGAAAGGCTCCATGAATCCGACGCCCGGCTTGCCGCTGTCGCTGAACGGCTGGGCCATCTGAACTCCGTCCTACGCAGCGCGGTGGGCGAAAGCGAGCGGCTTGCCGCGTCCATGGCCAAGGCGGAGGCCAACATCGCCGAAGCGCAGCTGGACCTGGAAGTTGCAGCTGAACGCCTTGCCGCTGCCCAGGAGGTCCCGGATGAGGAACCATCCACCGATCAACGGGATCAACTCGCTGCGGACGCACGGACCGCCCGCACCCTTGAAACAGAAGCCAGGCTCGCCCTTCGCACGGCCGAAGAGCAACTCGGGGCCATCAGCAATCGTGCAGCTTCCCTGGAACGGGCTGCGGCCACCGAGCGCCGGGCCCGTGAAGAGGCCGCCCGAAGGGCCCAGCGCCGCAGGGCACAAGCGCAACGTGCTGCCGCCGTGGTTTCGGCCGTGGAGCAGAGTCTGCGCTATCTCGACATCTCCGTGGATCTTGCGGCCAAGGAGCGCGACCAGGCCGAGCAGACGCGCGAGCTCCTCGAAAAGGAGCTTGCGGATGTCCGGACCGCCAATGACACCCTTGCCCGGGAGCTGGCCGAGCTGACTGATTCCGTGCACCGGGATGAAATGGCACGGACCCAGCAGCGGCTGCGGATCGAGGCACTGGAGACCCGGGCCGTGGATGAATTGGGGCTATCGGCTGAGCAGCTCATCGCCGACTACGGTCCGGACCAGCCGGTTCCGCTTCCTGCAGGGTCCACCACGGACAAATGGGCAGAACTGCGGGCACCGGTGGACGCCAACGGAGAACCCATTGTCGAGGGAATCCCATTCGTCCGCTCAGAGCAGGAAAAACGGCTGAAGAAGGCAGAGCGCGAGCTGGCAGCCCTGGGCAAGGTCAATCCGCTGGCACTCGAAGAGTTTGCCGCCCTTGAGGAGCGGCACCAGTTCCTCAGCTCGCAGTTGGAGGACCTCAAGTCGAGCCGGAAAGACCTGCTGGACATCATCAAAGAGGTCGACAACAGGGTGCAACAGGTCTTCACGGAGGCCTTTGCCGACACCTCCGCCCAATTCGACCACGTATTTGCCCGGCTTTTTCCCGGTGGGGAGGGCAAACTCGTCCTCACCGATCCTGATGACATGCTGACCACCGGGATTGAAGTGGAGGCCCGTCCTGCCGGAAAGAAAATCAAACGCTTGTCGCTTCTTTCCGGCGGTGAGCGCTCCCTGACGGCAGTTGCGCTGCTGGTAGCCATCTTCAAGGCCAGGCCGTCGCCGTTCTACGTCATGGACGAAGTCGAAGCGGCCTTGGACGACACCAACCTGGGCCGCCTGATCACCATCTTCGAAGAATTGCGGGAGTCCAGCCAGCTCATCGTGATCACCCACCAAAAGCGGACCATGGAAGTGGCCGATGCACTATACGGTGTCACCATGCGGGGCGACGGCGTGTCCACTGTCATCAGCCAGAGGCTCAGTTCCGGGGCTTAGCTTTATGAGAAGGTAGGGGAGTGAACGATTTCCTACCCATAATTCTGTCCATTCTCGCTGCGCTCGTAGTGGTCGGCGGACTGGTTCCGGTTCTGCTGAAAGGCCGGAGGTCAGGCTCGAAGTACCCCGGTACGCGCGACGCCAACGATCCCGTGCAGTCCACTGCAGCAGGCGGCGGAACCCTGGTGGAGGACCGCCCGGATGCGGTGAAGGCGCCGGCTCCCACTTTTGACGGGACAGTTGACGGAGCCGGGGTTCCGGATGACACTGCAGGCCTTGAGACCATCGCCATCGACACTCCTGCGCCGGTGGAAGGGCGGTTGACCCGCCTTCGCGCCCGCTTGGTCAAGTCCAACAACATCCTCGGCAAGGGCCTGTTGGCTTTGCTGTCCGGCGACAAGATCGACGAGAACGTCTGGGACGAGGTGGAAGAAACCCTCCTCCTCGCCGACCTCGGCACCGAACCCACGATGCAACTTGTCGACGCCTTGCGTGAGCGCGTCAAAGTGCTGGGCACCCGCAGCCCTGAAGATGTCAGGACCATGCTGCGGGAAGAACTCATCAAGCTGGTTGATCCGGGTATGGACCGTTCACTGAACGTCGACCGTAAAGGTGACCGTCCCGCCGTCGTACTGGTTGTCGGTGTCAACGGCGTCGGCAAGACCACCACAGTAGGCAAGCTGGCACGTGTCCTCGTGGCCGAAGACAAGGATGTGCTGCTGGGTGCGGCAGATACCTTCCGTGCTGCCGCGGCCGAACAGCTGGCTACATGGGGCCAGCGGGTGGGCGTGCCCACGGTGAAGTCCGACATCGACGGCGCTGATCCCGCCTCGGTTGCCTACGAGGCCGTTAAGGCCGGCATCGACCAGGAAGTCGATGTGGTCATGGTCGATACCGCAGGCCGCCTGCAGAACAAGACCGGCCTCATGGATGAACTCGGCAAGGTCAAGCGTGTCATTGAGAAGCTTGCCGAGGTGGACGAAGTCCTGTTGGTCCTCGATGCCACCACCGGCCAGAACGGACTCAACCAGGCCCGGGTATTCGCAGAGGTCGTCAACATTTCGGGCATCGTGCTGACCAAGCTGGACGGTACTGCCAAGGGTGGCATCGTTGTGGCCATCCAGAAGTCACTCGGTGTCCCTGTGAAGCTGATTGGCCTCGGTGAAGGCCCTGACGACCTCGCTCCGTTTGAGGCCGAAGGCTTCGTCGACGCACTGCTCAACTAACGCGCGCGCCCAGCGGCTCGCGGGCTGCCAACCAGCCCGCGGCCGCCAGCAGCAGCACGCATCCGGTGATGGCGAAAGCCCAACCGTAACCCCAGTGGTCGGCCATCAGGCCGGCCACGACCGGGCCGATGATCGCGCCGGTGTCAGCCGCCATCTGGAAGACGGCAAGCACCTTGCCGCCGGATCGTCCGCGTCCAATCACGTCGGCGACGGCGGCCTGCTGGGCCGGGCCCAGCAGGCCGGAGCCGAACCCCGCCACCGCGGAAGCGACGAGGAACGCAGTGAGGTCCGTCGTCAATCCGATAAGGCCGGTGGCCACGCCCGTAATCACGAGGCCCGGAATTAACAGGAACTTGCGCCCCCGCGCGTCTGCCAAGCGGCCGGAAAACGTCAGGGCAAGGGCATTTCCCACGGCAAAGACCGCCAAAGCCCAGGCGGCCGTCTCTGGCCGTGAATCCAGGACAGCCACCGCGAACAGGGGGATGGTGGCCATGCGGACACCGAAGGTCACCCAGCCATTGCCGAAGCTGGAGAACACGGCTGCCCGGTAGGCCGAGTCAGCCAATGCCTCGCCCAGCGCCATGGCTGGTGCATGCCCGGTTTCCTGGGAGACGCTGCCGTTGCCACTGAGCATGGTCCGGACCACTACAGCGGCCACAAGCAGCGCACCGGCATAGGCCAGGAAGGGAACCCGGAGCCCGAAACCCGCCAGCAGGCCACCTGCCACCGGTCCCAGCACGCTGCCGATCAGGAACGCCGAAGCATAAGCGCCGGAAACGCGCCCGCGGCGTTCCGGCGGGGCAAGCCTGATGAGCAATCCCATGGCGGCAACGGTGAACATCACTGAACCGGCACCGCCCAAACCACGGAAAATCACCAGCTGCCAGTAATCCTGGGCGAAGGCACAGGCTGCGGTGGACACCGCCACGATCAAAAGGCCGCAGACGTAGACGTTCCTTTCCCCGAAGCGCCCGATCAACGCACCGCCGGCCGGCGCGAAAACCAGCCGCATGAAGGCGAAGATGCTCACGATCACGGCAGCGGCAGTGGCGCCGACGTCGAAAGTGGTAGCAAATTGCGGCAGCACCGGAGCGACGAGCCCGAATCCCAAGGCGATCAGGAACGCCGCTGCCAACATCACCTTGATGTCACGGGGCAAGGGAACCTTCTCCTGCCGGATCCTTGGAGCTTTGACGGATCGTGGCGACTGGGTCATTCGGTGCTGGTCCTTCTGGTGGGATCTGGCGTTTGAACGCCTTGAGTGACGGAAAACCGGGCTCAGCCTATGAAGTCCGACGCCTGAAACATATCCGTAACGTCGCAGATATGCACCATTTACGTTGGGGAGGTTGTTGTAACGGCCCCGCAATATAAAACCCGCGCAGGTGAAACACTGCGGCACAAAACTCTTAAGCAGGACGCAAAAGGCGTCAGGACAGCGGTTGAACCGCAGATCTAGCAAGAGAGGAACGTGCACCATGGAACTTACCGCAGGTCACGTATGGGTCATGGTGGCGGCGGCGCTTGTGCTGTTCATGACACCTGGTTTGGCATTTTTCTACGGCGGCATGACACGCGCCAAAGCAGCCTTGAACATGATGATGATGAGCTTCATCTCCATCGGCATCGTCGGCGTTGTCTGGGTGCTGTGGGGCGCGTCCATGAGCTCCGGCGAAGGTTTCCTGGAGATCGTGGGCAACCCGCTCGCCACCTTCGGCCTCGAAGGGGTCAGCGCGACTCCGGATGGCCTGATCAAGGTTGGCTACGCAGCTACCTTCGCCATCATCACGGTGGCCCTTATCAGTGGCGCCATTGCAGACCGCGCCAAGTTCGGGGCCTGGAGCATCTTTGTGCCTGTCTGGGTCACCCTGGTTTACTGCCCCCTGGCGTACATGGTGTGGGGCGGCGGCCTCTTCGGCCCTGAAGGTGCGATCGGCAAGGCCCTGGGCCACGCCATCGACTTCGCCGGCGGCACCGTGGTGCACATCAACGCAGGTGTGGCGGCCCTTGTCCTGGTCCTCATCATTGGCAACCGGCGTGGTTTCGGCAAGGACCCCAACCACCGTCCCCACAACATCCCGTTCGTCATGCTCGGTGCGGCCATCCTCTGGTTCGGTTGGTTCGGCTTCAACGGCGGCGCAGCAGCGACTGCTGAACAGGGCGGCCTGATCTGGATCAACACCCTCGCAGCCCCGGCAGCGGCCATGATCGGCTGGCTCATCACTGAGCGGATCCGTGACGGTCACCCGACGTCCCTTGGCGCGGCCTCCGGTGTCGTGGCCGGCCTCGTGGCCATCACCCCGGCTTGTGCCGATGTCAGCCCCGTGGGTGCCCTCGGCCTCGGTGTGGTTGCCGGTGTGGCCTCCGCCCTTGCAGTCGGCCTGAAGTTCCGCTGGGGCTTCGATGACTCGCTGGACGTTGTAGGCGTCCACCTCGTCTCCGGCATCATCGGCACCGTGGCCCTCGGCTTCATCGCAGTCCCGAGCGAAGGCTCCACCCCCGGCGGTCTCTTCTACGGCGGCGGATTCGCCCAGCTGTGGGCGCAGCTCGCAGCAGCCGGCGTGGCAATTGTCTTCTCGGCGGTCATGACGGCCATCATCGCCCTGGCCATCCACAAGACCATGGGCTTCCGGGTCTCCACCGAACAGGAGAACGTCGGTGTCGACCTCAGCCTCCACGCTGAGACGGCCTACGAGTTTGGCGTCAACGGACACGGTGGCAGCTTCCAGCCGCTGCACGAGGCCATGATCGGCAAAACGGAAGCCCCGGCAAGCAAAGCATCCGCAGAAGGCAAGGAGAGTGTCCAGGCATGAAGCTCATCACGGCGATCGTTCGTCCCGAAAAGCTTGAAGCAGTCCGTGAAGGCCTCGAGGCCTACGGAGTCCAGGGCCTGACGGTCAGCGCGGCCAGCGGTTACGGCCGCCAGCGTGGGTACACCGAGGTGTACCGGGGAGCTGAATACAACGTGGATTTGCTGCCGAAGATCCGCATCGAGGTCCTCGCCACGGACGAGCAAGCGGACGACATCCTGGATGTCCTCATCGCCAGTTCAAACACCGGCAGGGCCGGAGACGGCAAGGTGTGGACGGTTGACGTTTACGAAGCCGTGCGGGTTCGCACAGGCGAACGGGGCGCAGCCGCCATCTAAGGCGAAGCCGGACATCAGGGCAGAACACAAGCGGGCCGGGTACCACTTAAGGTACCCGGCCCGCTTTTGCGTTCGACGGCGGCCTCAGCTCCTGACGGCGGTGGGCCAGGAGGCCGGCCCGGCGCTTCCGGCGTCGTATTCTTCCAACGGAACCTCGTCCTTTTCCCAGGCGCGAAGGACGGGCTCGATGATCCGCCAGCAGTCTTCAGCGGTGTCTCCTCGAACGGACAGCAAGGGATCGCCGGTGAGGATGCCTTCCAGGACTTCACCGTAGGGCAGCAGGTCCGCTGCGCTGAGCTGGGCCACCAGGCTGGCTCTGTCCAGGGTGAAGATGTCTCCGGGGCCGTTGACGTCGACATCCAGTTGCAGGACATCAGGGCCGAATCCGATACGGAGCTGATTGGGCGAGTCCACCCCCGAGAATCCCTGCGGCAGGTGCGGAACCGGCCGGAAGGTGATGACGGCTTCCTTGCGCCGCTGCCCCAGCGCCTTGCCTGAGCGGAGGATGAAGGGAACTCCCGCCCACCGCCAATTGTCGATTTCGACCTGCACCTCTGCGAGAGTCTCGGTGTTGCGGCCGGGATCCACGCCTTGCTCGGCCGTGTAGTCGGGCACAGTGCGCTCACCCAGCGTTCCGGCTGTGTACCTGGCCCGGCGGGTGGAGGCTTCGTAGGGCGCTTTGATGCTGCTGGCCCGCAGCACGGTGGCTACGGCATCACGGAGGTCCCGCTCTTCGATGGTGGCCGGGGCGTCGATGGCCAGGAATGCCATGATGTGCAGAAGGTGGCTCTGGATCATGTCCCGCAAGGCACCCGCGGTGTCGTAGTAACGCGCCCGGCCTTCGAGGGCCAAGTCCTCATCGAAGATGACTTCCACTTTTTCAATGTGGTTACGGTTCCAGACGGGCTCAAGGAACCGGTTGGCGAAGCGGAGGCCCAGGATGTTCAGGACCGTGGCTTTGCCCAGGAAATGGTCCACCCGGTGAATGTGGTCTTCGGGGACCAGTGCAGCCAACGTTTTGTTCAGCTCGTGTGCTGATTCCGTGCCTGAACCGAAGGGCTTTTCCATGACCAGTCGCGTTCCTGCCGGCACTTGGTCCCGATGCAGTACTTCGCAGGCCTTCTGGCTGACATGGGGTGGCAGGGCGAAGTAGACGGCGACGGGACCCTCCAGCTGTGCCAGCAGATCAGCCAGGGGGCCGTCGGCTGTTACGTCCACCTGGTGGTAGGAAGTGTTGTTGGCAACAGCGTCCAGTGCCGCGTTTCCGGCCGTATCCGCCGACGTCGACGCCGCCGCGAAAGCGCCCCTCACTCTTTCCTTCCATTGTTCGGGGGACCAAGGGTCGGAGCCGGCACCCACCAGCCTTAGGCCGGGCGCGCGTCCGGCCGCCAGCAGCCCCGCTAGCCCGGGCAGGAGCAGCCTGCCTGTCAGGTCCCCGGACGCGCCGAGGATGAGCAACGTTTTTACAGTTGTTTTACTGGTCACTGTGCCAGCATGCCACCTTGCCAGCGTGACTTGGTACCCTAGATAGTCGAGTCCCGTGGATAACGCAGATTTGTTGTGGTTGAGACACATCTGTTGGGGCAGTAATCGTCAAGACTCTGGTGTGCCGGACCGGCCACCATTCGTAGACCATCGAAAGAAGTGCACGGCGCGTGTTCAATTCACTCTCTGACCGGTTGACAGCAACCTTCAAGAACCTTCGTGGCAAGGGCCGCCTCACCGAGGCTGATGTCGATGCCACAGTCCGGGAGATCCGCCGTGCCCTCCTGGACGCGGACGTCGCCGTGTCCGTGGTCCGTGAGTTCACCGGGCGCATCCGCGAACGTGCCCTGGGCGCCGAGGTTTCGGGGGCGTTGAACCCGAGCCAGCAGATAGTCAAGATCGTCAACGAGGAACTCAAGGAGATCCTCGGTGGCGAGACCCGCCGTATCCGCCTGGCGAAAACCGGCCCGACCATCATCATGCTGGCCGGTCTCCAAGGTGCCGGTAAGACCACCCTGGCGGGCAAGCTGTCCAAGTGGCTCAAGGCCCAGGGCCACAGCCCCCTGCTGGTCGCCTGCGACCTTCAGCGCCCCAATGCAGTAACCCAGCTCCAGGTTGTTGGACAGCGTGCCGGTGTCCCGGTCTTCGCTCCGCACCCCGGCGCCACCTCCTCCGAACTTGAGCACCCCGCCGGTGATCCGGTCGCCGTTGCCAAGGCCGGTGTCGAGGAAGCGCGCCAGAAGCTTCACGACGTCGTGATCGTGGACACGGCCGGCCGCCTCGGTGTTGACGCCGAGATGATGGACCAGGCCCGCCGCATCCGCCAGGCGATCATTCCCAACGAAGTTCTGTTCGTTATCGACTCCATGATCGGCCAGGACGCCGTCAACACGGCGATGGCCTTCGATGAAGGCGTCAACTTCACCGGCATCGTCCTTTCCAAGCTCGACGGCGATGCCCGCGGTGGTGCCGCCCTGTCCGTAGCGTCGGTGACCGGCAAGCCGGTCATGTTCGCGTCGACGGGCGAAGGCCTGGACGATTTCGAACTCTTCCACCCGGACCGCATGGCCTCGCGCATCCTGGACATGGGTGACGTCCTCACCTTGATCGAACAGGCTGAGAAGGCGTGGGACAAGGAAGAAGCAGCCCGGATGGCGAAGAAGTTCGCCGACCAGGAAGACTTCACCCTGGACGACTTCCTCGCCCAGATGCAGCAGATCCGCAACATGGGCTCCATGAAGAAGATGCTCATGATGATGCCGGGTGCGCAAAACATCCGCCAGCAGCTGGAGAACTTCGACGAAAAAGAGATCGACCGCGTCGAAGCTATCGTCCGCTCCATGACACCGCATGAGCGTGTCGCCCCGAAGATCATCAACGGTTCACGCCGTGCGCGTATCGCCAAGGGCTCCGGTGTCCACGTGTCCGAGGTCAACGGGCTGTTGGAGCGTTTCGCCCAAGCCCAGAAGATGATGAAGAAGCTGGCCCAGGGTGGCGGCATGCCGGGGATGCCCGGAATGCCTGGCCTTGGTGGTCCTGGCGGCGGACGCAAGAACGGCAAGAACGCCCCCAAGAAGAAGGCGCGGTCCGGCAACCCGGCCAAGGCGGCCCAGGAGTTGCGCGATGCCGAGGCCAAGCGGGCAAATGCAGCTTCGGCAGCTCCCAAGGGTGCAGCTTTCGGCCAGGGCGCAGCGGACTTCGATCCGTCATCGCTGAACCTTCCCAAGGGCTTCGACAAGTTCCTCGGCAAATAACCGCGCTGGCATCCCAGCGGCACAGGTTGGGATGTCGGAGCCGTCGCATAGGCTGAACCAATGCAGAAGCAGCGCGTAGTCTTCCTTCACGGAGTGGGCAGTTTCGGTGCTGCGGCGTGGCCGAAGCAGCACGGAATGGCCCTTCGCTACGACGCCCTGTTTCTCCGCAGGCACGGCTTCGATCCCGTGGCCGAGCCCGTGGAGTCCGATGTCGCTGCCGATGTTGCCATCGTGATCCAGGCTCTGGCTGATTCGGGCGGAGGTCACGTGGTGGCGCATGAGCAAGGTGCCATTCCTGCCATGCTGGCAGCCGTGGAGCGCCCGGACCTTATCCATTCCCTGGTCCTGGTGGAGCCGGCCTGCCTGTCCTTGACTGCGGAGCTTCCGGCCACTGCTTCTTACCGCGCATTGATGGAACCGCTGTATGAGGTGCGGGGCCAGCTTAACGACGCCGATTACCACCGCGAGTATTACCTGCGTGCCTTCTCTGCTGAAACGGGTGGCTTGGAAACCCTTGAGGCACAGCGCTCGGCCCGCCGCTTGAGGCTGCAGGCGCCCCCGTGGGAAGCGCCGCTGCACATCGTTCCCGGAGTACCCACCCTTGTCCTGACGGGCGGGTGGGAACCCCTGTACGAGGAAATTGCCGCGTACCTCCAGGAGACCGGTGCCCTCCGCCGCGTTGCAGCGGGCGGGCACCGGCCCCAGGATTCATCCGACGGCGATCACATCATCCGCAGCTTCGTTGCAGACGTGGGACGGACCCGGTCGGTTCAGGCATCCTGAGTTCGCGGGACTTGAAGTTCCGGCAAATATACCTTCCCGCCGGCGGCGAGGAATTCAGCACTCTTTTCCCGCATGCCCTCTGCCCTCGCGTCGTCGTACATCCCTGCGATGGCCGCTTGTGACTCCGCCGAGCCATATTCGTCGCGGATATCCTGGCTGATGCGCATGGAGCAGAACTTTGGACCGCACATCGAGCAGAAGTGTGCCGTCTTGGCAGGCTCTGCCGGCAGGGTTTCGTCGTGGAACGACTCCGCAGTGACCGGATCCAGGGACAGGGCAAACTGGTCCCGCCAGCGGAATTCGAACCTGGCTTTGGACAGGGCGTCATCGCGCTCGTGGGCTCCAGGGTGTCCCTTGGCCAGATCTGCTGCATGCGCCGCGATCTTGTAGGTGATTACTCCTGTTTTCACGTCGTCCTTGTTGGGCAGGCCCAGGTGCTCCTTGGGGGTGACGTAGCAGAGCATGGCTGTGCCGTACCGGGCAATTTCAGTGGCACCTATGGCCGAGGTGATGTGGTCATAGCCGGGAGCGACGTCGGTGACCAACGGTCCCAGCGTGTAGAACGGGGCCCCCTTGCACAGTTCCTGCTGCCGTTCGACGTTCTCACGGACCAGGTGGAACGGAATATGCCCGGGACCTTCCACCATGACCTGCACGTCGTATTCCCAGGCTCGCTGGGTCAGTTCGGCCAGCGTATCCAGCTCAGCAAATTGTGCGGCATCGTTGGCATCGGCAGTAGCACCCGGGCGCAGGCCGTCTCCCAAGGAGAACGCGACGTCGTACTGGGCAAAGATTTCGCATAGCTCGTCGAAGTGCGTGTAAAGGAAGTTTTCCTGGTGGTGGGCCAGGCACCATCCGGCCATGATGGATCCGCCGCGGGAGACGATGCCCGTGACGCGGTTGGCGGTCAGCGGCACATACCTCAGCAGCACACCGGCGTGGATGGTCATGTAGTCCACGCCCTGTTCGCACTGCTCGATCACGGTGTCGCGGAAAATCTCCCATGTGAGCTTGTTGGCCTCGCCATTGACCTTCTCCAGCGCCTGGTAGATGGGCACTGTGCCGATGGGTACCGGCGAGTTCCGGATGAGCCACTCGCGGGTGGTGTGGATGTCGTCGCCGGTGGACAGGTCCATGACAGTGTCAGCGCCCCACTGGGTTGCCCACTGCAGTTTGTCCACTTCCTCCGCGATGGAACTGGTGACAGCCGAGTTTCCGATGTTGGCGTTGATCTTCACCAGGAAGGCCTTGCCGATGATCATGGGCTCGGACTCGGGGTGGTTGATGTTGTTGGGAATGATCGCCCGGCCGGCGGCAACTTCGCTGCGGACCAGTTCCACATCGCAGTTTTCACGCAGCGCCACGAACCGCATTTCGGGCGTTACCATTCCCTGCCGTGCGTAGTGCATCTGGGTGACGGTTTTGCCTTCGACGGCGCGGCGGGGCACCGGTTGGGCACCCTTCCATTCGGCAGAGGCGGCGCCCCGCCGCAAAGCCGCCTTGCCGTCGTCGAGCAGGTTGCGTTCACGGCCCGTGTACGCGGCAGTGTCGCCGCGGGCCTCGATCCAGGCGGCCCGGAAGGGTTCAAGGCCCACTACGGGATCGCTCCCGGGGCCGGCCGTCCGGTACACCTGCAGTGGTGGGTTCGACTGGCCATTGGGGGAGGGCTCAAGCGAAATTTCGGTCACCGGAACGCGGATGCCCGTGGCTGGGTCTTCGACGTAGGCCAGCGAATGGGACTTCAGGGACTGCGTAACAACCTCGTTTTGGGCAGGGCTGTGCTGTGTTTCGATGGTGCTCAAGGATTACTCACTTCCTTCGCCGGCATTACCCGGACAGGTTCAACGGTCGCAGGCCGCCTCAGCCCGATCTCAGCCCCTGCAAGGGCCCCCGTGTGGTCATGACGAAGCTACCACAGCTCCCGTGCGCCACCCAGTCACATGGCACCTGGTCAGATGTTGGCTGCACTAGCCGGCCCTGTAGCGGACTAGGATTCTGGCATGCCCAACATCATCGAATTCAGCGGACCCGTGCTCGTCGCCGCAGATCAGGAACGACGCGGGATGTGGTCCGTTGGGGGCACCCTTACTTTCGAGCGCCCCAAGGAGCAACCGGACAGCGTGCTTGACGGCTGGGTCCTGCCGGGATTCGTTGATGCCCACTGCCACATCGGACTGGGCGCCGGTGGAGCGGTGGATGAGCCCACCACCCTCGCGCAGGCCCAGGCGGACCGGGACGCGGGAACCCTGCTCATCCGCGACTGCGGATCGCCCAGCGACACGCGGTGGGTGCAGCAGCGCGAGGACTTGCCCCGCCTGATCAGATCCGGCCGCCATATAGCCCGAAGCCGCCGGTACCTGCGCGGATTGGGTCACGAGATTGAGCCGGAGCAGTTGGTCGAGACCGTCCGGAAGGAAGCCCGCGACGGCGACGGCTGGGTGAAACTGGTGGGCGACTGGATTGACCGGGGCATTGGTGACCTGGCTGCCTCCTTTCCGGCGAAGACGGTCAAGGACGCCATTACCGCCGCCCACGACGAGGGCGCCCGGGTCACGGCACATTGCTTTGCCGAAGACACCATCGACGACATGCTTGATGCCGGTATCGACTGCATCGAACACGCAACGGGTCTGTTGCCACGCCACATTCCACGGCTCGTGGAGCAGTCCGTTCCTATCGTTCCCACACTCGTCAACATCGCCACATTCCCGGATATCGCCGCCCAGGCCGCGCCCAAATTTCCGGGATACGCGGACCACATGACGCGCCTCTGGGAACGCAGGCATGAACGCGTGGTGGAGGCGTACGAGGCCGGAGTAGCCATTCATGCCGGTACGGACGCGGGCAGCGTCATCCGGCATGGCCGGATCGCAGACGAGATGAAGGAACTGCACGACGCCGGCCTGCCGCCCGCAGCGGTCCTCGATGCGGCCACTTGGGGCGCCCGCAAGTGGCTGGGAGCCGAGGCCATCAGCGAAGGGGCGAGTGCCGACGTCGTGATCTGCCATGAGGATCCGCGCCGGAATCTGGCTGCCGTTTCCGCGCTGAAGCACGTCGTCCTTCGAGGGCAGCTGATCCGCTAGGAATAAATTGAAGCTTCAAGTAATTTAGATAGGTAGAACGAGCCGAAAGGCGGCCGCATCGACACCGGGAGCTTCACATGTCCGCTTCATCCAACCAGGACCTATTGCCTGCCGACCTCGCCATGGGCACTGTCATGCTCAAAGTCGGCGACATGAAAGTCATGAGTGACTACTACCAGCGCGCCTTGGGGCTGGAAGTAGTGGCCGAGCAGGACGGTGGCCTCTACCTGGGGCGGGTCGGCAAGCCCGTCGTCCATCTGGCGCCCGCAACCGGTCTCCAGCTGCCAGGGCGTGGTGAGGCCGGGCTGTTCCACACCGCAATCCTCTTCCAGGACCAGCCCTCCTTGGCTGCCACCATCGCAACAGCCGCCGGTTATGAGCCCCGGGCCTTCGTGGGAAGCGCCGACCACCTCGTCAGTGAGGCGTTCTACTTCACCGACCCCGAAGGCAATGGCATTGAGCTCTACTACGACAAGCCGCGCGACGGCTGGCAGTGGGACGGCAAGAATGTGGTCATGGACAACGTGGCACTTCCGCCGCAGCGCTTCCTCCAGCAACACCTGAGCGAAGCCGCGGTCACGGGCCAGCACGAGGCTGCGGCCGGGGTAGGGCACGTCCACCTCCAGGTTGGCGATGTCGCGACGGCCCACACCTTCTATGTCGAGACCCTGGGCTTCGAGAAGACGGCTGGGTGGCATGGCCAGGCGCTGTTCGTCTCTGCCGGTGGGTACCACCACCACATGGCCATGAACGTGTGGAACAGCCGCGGTGCGGGTCCCCGGAAGGACACCTTGGGACTCGGCGAAGTGCTCATTGAGGTCCCCACGGGGGACGACGTTGGCGCGCTGGCCGATCGTCTGCGGGTTGCCGGAGTGCAGAACCACCACACGGGCGCTGAATTGCAATTTGAAGACCCGTGGCGGAACAAATTGCGGGTGGCAGTTCGCCGTCCTGATTCAACTCCCGGAGTCCAGGCAGGCGCTTAGCTGCACTAGGCTGGGCAGTGAAGGTGCAGGACCACCTGTCCTGGGCCCCATGCCCCGTCAGCACGAAGGATTGAGAGTACTTTCCATGGGCTTTGCCGAAATTTTTGTAGCCACCCACGACGAAGCACTCAAGCGGGCAGCTGCCTTGGAAAAAGGTGCCGATGTTGCCGGCCCCGCAGTCCGGATCAACGGCATCACGGACTACGAAGTGGAACAGCTTGGAGACCTGGCGGGACAGGCAGTCCATGCTGCTGGCGCCGACTACGAACTCGCGTTGGTGGATGTCACCAGTGACGCGCTGCTCGGTGTTCCGGAGGCGATGGTCAGGGCGCTGGCCGAACTGCTCACCTACGAAAGCGAGGGCGAAGCAAATGTCCTCGACGACGTCGCTGCTGCTTGGGCTGCGCAGGAAGATATGCCCTTCGAGGCCGCGCAGTCACGGCAGTATGTCCAGCAATTGGCCGCCCTCGCTGCGGACGTGGAAAAGGCTGAGCGGGCCGGGCTTTACGTCTGGTCGGAATGACCTGTCCGCCGGCCGTCCGGTGGTCGCGCGGCCACCGAGTGTGACCAAGAACTCACCGGCCCGTGCGGCGTAAGTCGTAAATGCCGCGGGCATCTGGCACAATAGACAGGTACTCGATCGGTGCGGCCCCTCTCTCCGTGCTCGTGTCTTGTCCTTCGAACCGCCAAGTATGGCCCGCCCCACGGGTGCAGAACGCCCGGTTCAACCCCGTTTCAGAAACAGGAGTGACCACAAAAGTGGCCGTAAAGATTCGCCTTAAGCGCTTCGGTAAGATGCGCGCACCGTACTACCGCATTGTCGTCATGGATGCCCGCGCCAAGCGCGATGGCCGTGCCATTGAAGAAATCGGCAAGTACCACCCCACCGAAGAGCCGTCGTACATCGAGGTCGCCTCTGAGCGCGCTCAGTACTGGCTCTCCGTTGGTGCCCAGCCGACCGAGCAGGTTGCCGCGATCCTCAAGATCACCGGTGACTGGCAGAAGTTCAAGGGCCTCCCGGGCCAGGAAGGCACCCTGAAGACCAAAGCTCCGAAGGAAGCTTTCGTAGCTCCGGAGAAGGGTTCCGTCATCATCCCGGAAGCCATCACCAAGAAGGCCAAGAAGGACGACGCTGCTGAGGTTCCGGCCGAGGCTGAAGCAGAGACCACCGAGGCTGAGTAAGTTGCTGGCAGAAGCGCTCGAGCACTTGGTCCGTGGGATCGTTGACAGCCCTGAGGATGTCAAGGTCAGTGCCAGGAACAACCGTCGCGGGGAGTCCCTCGAGGTGCGCGTTCACCAGGAGGACCTCGGACGGGTGATCGGCCGTCAAGGACGTACCGCACGCGCACTGCGCACTGTGGTTGCTGCCTTGGCTGGTGGCGAGCAGGTCCGGGTCGACGTCGTCGATACCGACCGCCGCCGGTAACGCGCTCAGCACTTTTTGTCTTAGGTCCGGCCCCTTCACCGAATATGGTGGAGGGGCCGGATTGCTTTATCCAACACTTCATCACCGCGACTGCCCGGCGGCGCGGAACAACAGAATTCAGAGGAACCCATGCAGCTCCAGGTGGCCCGGATCGGCAAACCCCATGGCATTCGTGGCGAGGTGACGGTGCAGGTACTCACCGACGCGCCCGAAGAGCGTTTCGTCGCGGGGACCGAGTTCGTCGTGGAGCCGGCCTCAGCCGGCCCGCTGACTGTCCGCAGCGCCAGGTGGAACAAGGACATCCTGCTGCTCGGCTTCGAGGAGATCGCGGACCGCAACGCCGCCGAAGCCATTCGTGGGGCAAAGCTGTTCATCGAAACGGAAGAACTCGACGACGACGGCGAGGAAGGCTGGTACGAGCACGAGCTCGTTGGCCTTCAGGCCCGCGTGGGTGCCCAAACGGTGGGCAAGGTCGCGGCGCTGAACACCATGCCCGCCCAGGATCTGCTGGTCATTGAATCCGTGGACGGCAAGGAGATTTTGGTTCCCTTCGTCGATGAAATCGTCCCGGAGGTCAACGTCGAGGAAGGCTACATCCTGATCACTCCGCCGGCGGGCCTGTTCGAGCTCAATGACGAAGGCGCCGGGGAGCCTGCTGAATGAGGATCGATGTCGTCAGCATTTTCCCTGAGTACCTTGCCCCGCTGGAGCTCTCGCTCATAGGCAAGGCCCGGCAGGATGGATTGCTCGAGCTTAACGTCCACGATCTCCGTACCTTCACCACGGACAGGCACCGGACGGTCGACGACACCCCGTATGGCGGCGGTGCCGGTATGGTCATGAAGCCCGAACCGTGGGCGCAGGCGCTTGAGTCTTTGATCCCTGGGGAGGCGGGCACCAAGCCGGTGCTCATCGTTCCATCACCTGCGGGGGAGCGCTTCAACCAGGCATTGGCCTATGAACTCGCCGAGGAAGAGCAGCTCGTCTTCGCTTGTGGTCGCTACGAAGGCATTGACGAACGCGTCATCGACTGGGCCCGCGACCACTTCTCGGTCCGCCCGGTCAGCCTCGGCGACTACGTACTCAACGGAGGCGAAGTTGCCGTCCTGGCCATGGTGGAAGCGATCGGCCGCCTCCTTCCCGGAGTGGTCGGCAATCCCGAATCCTTGATCGAGGAGTCCCATTCCGATGGCCTTCTGGAGTACCCCGTTTACACCAAGCCGTCATCGTGGCGGGATCATGATGTGCCGGAGATCCTGCTCAGTGGCAATCACGGGAAAATTGCCCAGTGGCGCCGGCATGAGCAATTCCGCCGAACCGCCGAACGGCGCCCGGACCTTCTGGCGGATTTCGACGCCGGTGCGTTGAGCCGCGCGGACCGCAACGCACTGGCAGAGCTGGGTTACGACATCGTGGATGGTCGCTTGCGGGCCAGGCCCGGCGGCGACGCCGCCAACTGAACCTTCCTGCCGCCGTCGAACGTTGGTCCGTGCCGCCAGTTGGCCGGATTGCTGCGCATATGGCAGAATTAACCCTTGTGTCTGCTGGGCTGACACCTGCCACAGGGGGAGTTCAGCCAACAGTCGGACAACCCGGTGACGCCAATCAGTGGCGGAGCCGGACACTAAGAAACTTCGGCGGAAATTTCCGGGGCCCTCGTGCGCTCCGGGCTTGTCCGCCGTAACCCAAAGTGAATGACCTGTGGCGTTCACCAGGAGTGGATTAATGCATATCCTCGATAGCGTAGATGCAGCCTCGCTGCGCAGCGATGTTCCTGAGTTCCGTGCGGGTGACACCCTCAAGGTTCACGTCAACATCATCGAAGGCAAGAACTCCCGTGTCCAGGTATTCCAGGGCTTCGTCCTGGGCCGCCAGGGCGACGGCGTTCGCGAAACCTTCACCGTCCGCAAGGTTTCCTTCGGTGTCGGCGTAGAGCGTACCTTCCCGGTACACTCCCCGATCATCGAAAAGATCGAGGTCGTCACCAAGGGTGACGTCCGCCGCGCCAAGCTTTACTACATGCGCGCACTGCGCGGTAAGGCTGCGAAGATCAAGGAAAAGCGCGACTTCGCCAAGTAAGTCCTGCGACTTACGCAACGGGTCCAGGATTCGTGCCCGGTAGTTCCGGAGCAATCCGCAAAGCAACACAGGATACGAGTCATGGACACAACAGAACGCCAGCCCCGGAAACAGGGCTGGCGTTTTGTTTTGCTGGCGTTGGTCCTTGCGATCGCCATCAGTGGCCTGGTCCGTTCACTCTGGGTGGACGTCTACTACATTCCTTCCGAATCCATGGAGCCTCTCCTGATGACGGGCGACCGGATACTGGTCTCCCGCTCCGATTTCAGCGTCGAACCGATCCGGCGTGGCGACGTCGTGGTCTTCGATGGCCGCGGTTCATTTGCGCCGCTGAGCAGCGGCAAGGGTCCCTTCGTGGATGCGGTCAACGCAGCCGGGCAGTGGTTTGGGCTGATGGGCAGTGATACCACGTACGTGAAGAGGGTCATAGGCGTCCCCGGGGACCATGTTCAGTGTTGCGATGCCACCGGCCACCTCACAGTGAACGGTCAGGTACTTGAGGAACCCTATCTATACCCGGGTGACGAACCCAGCACACAGAAGTTCGACGTCGTCGTGCCGCGCGACCGTCTCTGGCTGATGGGCGACCACCGTTCACGTTCTGCCGACTCCCGCGGGCTGCTGGGCGCGCCGGGCGGAGGCATGGTTCCCATGGAACGGGTTATCGGAAGGCCGGTCCAGATTATCTGGCCACTTGATAGATTTACAGGGATGCCTCGCTCTCCGCAGGCCGAAACATCATCGAAGAACGGACAGTAGATGCCGGACAAAGCTCCCGGGACACCCGAGCGGTACGACGACGACGCGCGGCTCTCGGACGAAACGGCAAGTACGGACGGGGCTGCGGAGACCCGGGCCGAGGCAGAAAAGCCGACCAGGAACCCGGTCATGGTTTGGGTCCGGGAGATCCTCACTGTTGTGGCGATTGCGCTGGTGCTGTCCTTCCTGCTGAAGACGTTCCTCTTCAAGGCTTTCTTTATCCCCTCGGAGTCCATGGAAAGCACGCTGGATGTCCAGGACCGGATCTTCATCAACCTGCTGGTTCCCGGGCCATTCGACCTCTCGCGCGGGGACGTGGTGGTCTTCAAGGACACCCAAGCGTGGCTGCCGCCTGTCGTGCAGAAGCCTGCCGGCCCCATGGACTGGGTGGGAGACACCCTTGAATTCGTGGGCCTGGCTCCGGACGCCAGCGAGCAGCACCTGGTCAAGCGGATCATCGGGCTCCCTGGCGATCATGTCAGCTGCTGTGATGCGCAGGGACGCGTCAGCGTCAACGGGGTGGCGCTCGATGAAAGCTACGTCAATCCTGCCGAAACCCCCTCTCCCCAAACCTTCGACGTCGTTGTTCCCGCGGGTAAAGTGTGGGTTATGGGCGATAACCGCAACCACTCTGCGGACTCCCGGGCCCACCAGGAAACCAACGGCGGATTCGTAAACATCGAAGACGTTGAGGGTAAGGCGACCGTCATCGCTTGGCCCATCAACCGGTGGACCATCCTGGACAATTACCCGGAAGTCTTTCGTAACGTCCCACCAGCAACCCCCGCACAGTAGATGGCAACGACAACAACAGGTCCCAAGGCCAAAGGCAAGACCCCGCCCAAAGGCAAGGCCTTACCCAAAAGCAAAGCAAAGACCAAGAGCCCCCTTGGGTTTCCCACGTTGGATGTGGAGAGATCCTTCCTCTCCCAGGGTGTGCGCCTGCTTGCCGGTGTGGATGAGGTAGGTCGCGGTGCTTTGGCCGGACCAGTCAGCGTGGGAATCACGGTGGTTGACCTGGCTGAGCATGGCCTCTTGGCGGACGTGCGCGACAGCAAACTGCTCAAGCCCGAGGACCGGGACCGCTTGGAGCCCTTGGTTCGTGAATGGGCCTTGGCCTCAGCCGTGGGCCACGCCTCCTCACAGGAAATTGATGAGATCGGCATCATTGCCGCCCTGCGCCTGGCCGGCACGCGGGCCTGGTGTGAAATCCTCGACGCCGGCACCACTCCTGACCTGGTGCTGCTGGACGGCAGCCACAACTGGCTCTCACCGGACGTCCAGGCATCGCTCTTTGACCCGGCACCGACCGGTCCACTGTGCGAAGCCCCTGTGCATACCCGGGTCAAAGCCGACATGAGTTGCCTTAGCGTGGCGGCGGCCAGCGTTTTGGCCAAGGTGGCCCGCGACCGCATCATGGTGGATCTGCACTCGGAGCTGCCCGCGTACGGCTGGAATGTGAACAAGGGGTATGCCACCGCAGCCCACCGTGACGTTATCCGCCTCCAGGGTCCCAGTGCTTACCACCGCACCAGCTGGCACTTGACTGGAGCCGTGGAGGAATAACTCCTGCCAGTCGTGCAGCTGTTGTGTACTTGGCGCGTACCCACCAGGAGATAGTGCAAGATGGAACTATGAGTGCCGAGGACCTTGAAAACTATGAAACCGACATGGAGCTGCAGCTCTACCGTGAATACCGGGACGTAGTTGGTCTGTTCAGCTACGTTGTCGAGACTGAGCGACGGTTCTATCTGGCCAACCATGTCGATCTCCAAGCCCGCAGCGCGGACGGTGAGGTTTACTTCGACCTGACTTTGCAGGACGCGTGGGTCTGGGACGTTTACCGCTCGGCGCGCTTCGTCAAGAACGTCCGTGTGATCACCTTCAAGGACGTCAACGTCGAAGAACTGCCCCGCAGCGAAGACCTTGCGTTGCCCAAGGATGGCGGCCTGGGAGACCTTGGAGATCTCGGGAACTAGGGGAGTTTCGGCCGGCACTGTTCCTCCACAGCCTGCGATTCCGGCCGGTTTACGCACATAGCAGCAGGCCGCCCTGCCACGGTCCGCGTCCAGCCGGAAGGCTGGACAGTGGAGGTGATGGCCATGAGGGCAAAAGACCTGCTGGGCCAATATGGCGAGGCATTGGCGGCGGATTTCCTGGCGGACCAGGGGATGCGGATCATTGATCGCAACTGGCGGTGTCCCGAAGGGGAAATCGACATCGTTGCGATTGACGGGGACACCTTGGTGGTGGCCGAAGTCAAAACCCGGAGGAGCCTGGACTTTGGGCATCCATTCGAGGCGGTAGGAACGGCCAAACTGGCACGGCTCCATCGGCTTGTCTCGTCCTGGTGCCGCGCCCACGACTTCAGGGCACAGCGTCAGCGTGTTGACGTGGTGTCGGTGGTCGACAACGGCTTCGGTGATCCCGTTCTTGAACACCTTCGGGGTGTTGGGTAGTGGGGGTGGGTCGCAGCTATTGTGTCGCGCTGGTGGGCCTGAACGGCTACATCGTTGAAGTGGAGGCCGATATCGGCCAAACACTTCCCAACTTCGTTATTCTCGGCCTTCCCGACGCTGCCTTGAACGAGGCGAAGGAGCGAATCCGCTCGGCCGCGCAGAACTCCGGGATACCTCTGAGCCGCAGGAAGATCACGGCGAACCTCATTCCCGCTTCACTTCCGAAACGTGGCTCGGGGTTCGACCTCGCGATCACTATGGCAGTGCTGAGGGCCGCCAACGACATCAGATCCATCGACGGAACAGTGTTCATCGCTGAGCTTGGCCTGGACGGCAGGCTGAGGCCGGTCCGTGGAATGTTGCCCGCGGTGATGGCCGCCGTCCGAGCCGGCTATCCGGACATCGTGGTGGCTGAGGCGAATGTTGCGGAGGCTGCGCTGGTGCCCGGAGCGAACGTCCGCGGGTACAGAACGTTGGCCCGGCTCGCGTACGACTTTGGTGCAGACCCGAAGGACCTCGTCCTGGGCTATGACCCCGTGGATGAGGACGCCCCTGGCCCGCACGTCGATGGCCTGGTCATGACACCCGACCTTTGCGATGTCTCTGGGCAAGGCGAAGCGCGGCGGGCTCTGGAAGTCGCTGCTGCCGGGGGACACCACATGCTGCTGACCGGCCCGCCGGGAGCCGGCAAGACGATGCTGGCCGAGAGACTTCCTGGATTGTTGCCGGACCTGTCGGATACGGCGGCAATGGAGGTGACCGCCATCCATTCCTTGGCCGCGGTCCAGGCCTCTGCCGTTCGGTTGGTCCGGCGGCCGCCTTTTGAGAATCCGCACCACAGTGCAACGGCTGCGGCCATCATCGGTGGCGGTTCGGGGCTTCCACGCCCCGGCGCCGCCTCACGTGCCCACCGGGGCGTGCTGTTCCTTGACGAGGCTCCGGAGTATGAACGACGGGTGCTGGACGCCCTCCGGCAGCCACTGGAGAGTGGCGAGCTGGTCATCCACAGGTCAGCTGGCACCGCTGCCTATCCTGCACGCTTCCAGTTGGTACTTGCCGCCAATCCTTGTCCCTGCGGCAAAGCTTCCGGAAAAGGGCTGGAGTGTACCTGCACGGCGATGATGCGACGCCGCTACTTCGGAAGGATGTCAGGCCCGCTGCTGGATCGCGTCGATATTCAACTGCAAGTGGAAAGGGTGTCCTTGGCGGACTTCGGTAGCGCCGGGAAAGAAGAAGACACAGGCACGGTCGCAGGGCGGGTGCTGGCGGCCAGGGAACGGCAGTTGCTTCGACTGCGGGATTTCGGGCTCGAGACCAATGCGCAAGTCCCTGGACGTACACTCCGGGGCCAACTTCGGTTGTCCCCGGGAACCACACGGATCCTGGACACCGCATTGGAGCGGGGAGTCCTGACGGCGCGGGGCTACGACCGCGTCCTGAGGCTCGCGTGGACGCTTGCGGATCTTGACCGGAGCGACAAGCCCGATGATGACCACATTGGGCAGGCGCTGGGCCTGAGAGAGGCTGCGGGAGCGGCATGAGCACCATGCATTCGAACGGGAAACGGGAGTGGCAGGAATGAACGAGCAGGACAAGAACAGGACTGCCCGTGCAGCACTGGCGCGGCTGATGGAACCCCAGGACTCCGTGGGCCTGGCCCTGGTCCAGGTAGCGGGGGCTGTTGACGCGCTGGGCGTTGCAACAGGGGAACTTCGGACTGGACCTGCCTTGGAACAGGAGATCTCCGCGGTGCTCCGCGACGCGGGAGGACCTGCAAGCTGGCCGGGGCTCCAGGACAGTCTCAAGCGATGGGCACCGCGTGTTGCCGACTTGGCTCCAGAACGGGACTTGGAGACCATGCGGCGGCTTGGGGGCCGTTTGATCATTCCCGGAGATGACCTCTGGCCGGAACAGTTGTCCGATCTTGGCCTTCAGGAACCCCTTTGCCTGTGGTGGCGGGGGCACGAACAGGAGCTGCCGTCAGCACCCCACTCCATCGCGCTGGTGGGTTCCCGTGACAGTACCGGCTACGGTGCATCGGTCACGGGAGACTTCGCTTATGGACTGGCCCAGCGGGGCTTCACCGTAGTCTCCGGCGGGGCCTATGGCATCGACGCCCACGCGCACCGCGGAGCACTCAATGGAGGAGTAGCCGGATTGCCCACCATCGCGGTCATGGCCGGGGGAGTCGACCGCTTCTACCCCTCCGGGAACGAGGACCTCCTGCGGGCGGTCTGCACCCAGGGAGCTGTTATTTCGGAAGTTCCCCCGGGTTCGGCCCCCACACGGTACAGATTCCTGCAACGGAATTGTAAAATATATGTATTGGCTGCCAAGAGGCACTCGGGGTAGCTACATATTTGAGGAGTGTCTGAAAATGAATGGAAGTATGATGTGGCGCTGTCGTTCGCGGGCGAGCAGCGGAGCTACGTCCAAAAGGTTGCGCGTCCCCTGCAAAATGTCGGGGTGAGGGTCTTCTTCGACGAGTTTGAGAAGGTAGATCTGTGGGGAAAGAACCTTTACGACCACCTGGACGAAATCTACAGTCGAGCTAGCCGATACTGTGTCCTCTTCGCGTCGGAAGCGTACAAGCGCAAGGTCTGGACCGACCACGAGCGGCAATCTGCTCAAGAGCGTGCCATTAAAGAAAAGGGCGAGTACATACTGCCCGTCAAATTCGATGACACAAAGATCCCTGGCCTGCGAGACACCATTGGCTACATCGATGCCAACACTACGACGCCTCTCGAATTGGCGCGCCTTATCGTCCAAAAGCTGGGCCCCCGGAAGCCAGAGCCGGGAATGCCAGCTAACCCAGATGTTTTGCTTGAGATGCTGACCTATGAGCCTAAAAAGCGAAAGGCTCAACGTCGAGCCATCGTCGAGATCGCTCACGACTTCTACGAGGCGCTAGAGCGCATGAACAAGGACGAACGTCGTGCAGTAGGGGCTACTCTGCTTCACGGGTGTGGTGGCGAGCTGCCTGAGTACACGCATATCTCCCTGGACAAACTTAGCCGAATAACTGGTATGACGGCCGACAAGCTCCTCACCGCACTGACTAAGATCCGTTCGCTAAACTTCCAAGTGGTGTCCGGAAACCCGGCAGACATACACGAAGCAGACGACGGTGCACTCATCCCCGACGATCAGGACATTCGGCTTTCCTTCTGGTCCGCCGCTGACCGATTCCAGAAGGCCAATGAGGTTGTCTTCGCAGCGACGAGGCAAGCAGTGGCCGGCGAATGCTCTGATTGTTCCCTGGAAACCTTTGAGCAACTAGACTTTCACCGCCTGACCAAGACCTTCAAGGAAGGTTTTGACCTGCCCTGCGGCGACGACGAGGGCGACGAGGACAAGAGTGCTGTCCCATCCGGTATGGGAGACCTAAAGGCTGGAGCCTGACGCATCGGTGGAAGCGCCCTCAAGGGTGAGACCGACTGTCGCGACATTTGCAGTACCTCCCTTTTGAGGCCCGAAGGTTACCGTGGCGAGTTCTGGGATGACTCCGGCGCCTTTAGTGGGACGAGGCGTAAGCGCTCGTAACTCACTAACTGACCAGCATTTATCCCGTTTTTCGCCAAAAAGCTGACGAGTACTAACTGGGCGCTGACAAGGCACGGCCGCTTCGCGGTCGCGAGGGCATCCCTCAAGCCGTTCTCGGCGAGGTCATGGGCCAGTGCCCAGGAGTTTGAGGTCAAGGTCAGAGTGCCAGAAGCTGGCACATCGGCAAGGGTAAAAACGAGTTCGATGCTTGGTTCAATGGGCTTACGTCTATGGGGCGCCCACAAAACTACGCGCTCCTTTAGGGCATCCGGACCAGACACGACAATTTGTACGGGTGAATCCACTTTAAATACTTGGACTGTGGCGCCCTCGGCTGTGGTTACTTCCATGTTCATTACCCTCCTTCTTGCAGTAGTTGGGATGCTAATCCGTGACTCTACGGGCGAAGCGGGTCGGGTAAGCTCTCGCTGGAAGTATAGGCTTTGTGCACATCAAGGGGATGAACGGGATCAAGAGTCTGCAGGAAGCTTGGAAACAAGCGCAACAGGATGGATGGTCCATCGGTCAAACTCCAAGCCTGACCGTCTTGCGTACCGAAGCGAGACGCGAGAAGTGGCAAGAAGTGGAAAACCGAACGGGGCAAGGAACTACTACCGTGCTTCGTCCCACTTCGCAGTCGGCTGCGCCTTATCCACGTTCAATCAGCGCCGCGTACGGGCTCGATGAGCAACCGCTTCATGTGGACGGTGCACACTTCCCCGATCCTCCTGACGCCGTGCTTCTATTCTGCGAGGCGCCGAATGAGACACCTACAAACGTCCTCAGCATCAAAGAGATGGACCTTAGGCTCGTCAGCGCTGGGAAATATCTTCCATCCGAGTACCTTCGGCATGGAATCTTCATCGTGGGAAGCGGGCCCGCTGCTTTTTTGGCTCCAGTCTTGGAAGATCGAAGGCTCCGATATGATCCAAACGTGATGGAACCTGCGGACGAAAGGGCGCGGGATGCGGCTGAGTACATGCGATCGCTTCAGGACAAGGCCACCCCTGTCCAATGGTCCCTTCCGAATTCGTATCTCTTGATAGCGAATCGCCGGGCCCTTCATGGACGAGCGAAGGTGGACGAAAGCGATGTTGCTCGTGAAGTGACGCGGGTCGCCTACAGAATTGGAGCCCGGGCGTGAGCCATCAGTCGTACGATCACGAGGCGCTCTGGCTGAAAGCGAAACTTTTCATCAGCCGTGCCATGGACGATCGGAACCCCCAGTCCTTCGATGAGCAAGCCTTGTGGGCGTCACTGGCCCTCGAATTGCTCGGCAAGTCCGCGTTGGCAAGGATATCGCCGCTACTTATCGCCGAGCCAACCGAGGAAGGAAAGAACATCCTTGCCGCACTAGGAATCGGCGAGGGGGACGGCAAGTTTACGACCGTAAAGGCGTCGACGGTCTTTAAGAGGTGCAAACGCGCATTCCCGACGTTTGATCTCGCCCTGGCCACGGACATATCGAACGCGCGAAATGAGTACCTTCATGGCGCGGGCGTTGGATTTGGAGGCCAAACTCCTGATAAGTGGTGGCAGAGGTTTTGGAGTTGCGCCAGTACGTTGATTACTGGGCAGGACAGGACTATCGACCAACTGGTGGGTTTCCGCCGCGAAAGGATCGTGGAAAAATTCCTTGAACAGAACCAGCAGTACATGCAGGAGCGATATGACGCGCTCGTGCACCGGGCCCGACAGCGATTCGGGCAACATGCTCGGGGAGATTTGTCCGAGAAAATGCGGAAAGCGTGGAAGACGCCATACCAATTGTCGGCGGGCCTGAGTTACGCAGAGAGCGCTACGTGTCCGGCGTGTTCGAGTTCGGGACTGCTTGAAGCCGAGGAAGTGCAAGATGAGCGAACCGACGGCTATTATGACTCGAGCACTGGAGAATATGATTCATGGGGTGCAGCCGATGCGCTGCCAGACCACTTCTCCTGTTCGGAATGTCAGCTGGTCCTAGACGAGCCCGCTCTCCTGGAATTGGCAGGACTCCACGAACCATTCGAGGTCCAAGGCGACGAATTCCTTCTATCAACAGAGGGTGAATACGGAAACGACTAGTAAGCGGCATCGTGCACGTGTGGAAGTCAGCATTTCCTCATTCCCTGGGTAGGCAGTTCTTCTCCCCTTGACGAGGTATCCTCGCACAGTGAATATTTCAGCGTTAATGGCGTTGCAAGACTGGGGTTCCGTTCCTGACTGGCTTGCAGCTGTCGGAACTATAGGCGCCGTTTCTGTGGCTCTTTGGTTTGGACTCAGGGACAGCAAACGAGTCGCGGATGAGCGCAAGGAAGCGATGGCCGACCGGGAACTTTTCCGGCGACAACAACTAGCAGAGGCTGAGGCAAGAAAGCGGAGTCTGGCGGCCAAAGTGACTGTTATCTCCACCAAGTCACAGTCAGGCTTCCATCCGTCCATGGGGGAACCCCGGCAATTCGTCGATTGGAAGGTGCACAACGGCGGAGATGAACCGATCTCAATGGTGTCGGTCGTGCAAAGGCTTCGCCCTGGGGCGCCAGGAGCGGATACCTCTCCAACAGAGATCTGTAAGACGTGGCCCATGATCGAACCCGGTGGCTCCGAGAAGTTCCGCACTTCGATCTACCAGGATCCACAGGACTTTGAAGCGCAACGGGAGGTTCAGTTCACGGATGGAACGGGCCAGAGGTGGCAACGCAAAGAGTTCGGCACGCTGCGCCCGATAGAGCCAGGTGACCCCGAAGCGCTGAGCATGGTGTTCCTTCCCGCCTGAAACGGGCTTAGCGGACGTCCTCGTCGTCGAGCTCGATTCCGCAACGGCGGCACCGGGCGCCGCTGTTTGGTCCGAATTCGTGATCGGGACACTCTTCGGGCTCGTACGGGAAGGAGTCCTTCATTTGCTCGCTGACCATCATTGCCATTTCGAGCATCTGGGGATCCGTAATGAGGTAGCCATCCTTCGAGCGTTCCCAGAGCCCAGCGGAGACAAGCTCCATTGCCGTAAGTGTTGTCTCGGCTGAGATGTCGTTTAGATAGTCGTCGGATACGAAGCCGGGGTTTCCGCCGCGCAAACTGTTCATCATGCCAAAACTATGAAGTTGGAAGGCAGCGCGGGAAAGCACATGATCGTCTTTGTCCGCGCCTCCTGTCCCCTCTAGCCGTATGAATTGCGTGTGATCATCATCTTCAAAGTCGTTAACCATGCAGCCACCCTACTCTTTAGCTGCGACAGCGATTGAGACTCCTGGAAAGGAATTTGCTGGTCATGGGCGGTACTTTCTCCCGTCCATGTATACGGCGTACGTTGCGTCTGTGAGCGTCATGGTGGGAATGACGCAGTATTCAGTAGTGGCGGCCTGGAAGTCCTTGATCAGTGAGTCAGGGGGCATACCTGTGCCCTTATCTACCTTGTTCCGTCCGCTGGTGAGGATATCGGCAGCGGCGGCGAACTGCTGAGCAGGTGTCATGACTTTCAGCCAATCCGAGCAAGTGGTCTTGGAATAGGACTTTGTCCAGGTCTGCGTATATTTGTCGAGCTCGTCGACTGTCGGAGTGGCCGTAGCGCTCTTTGGCGGCACCGGCGCCGATGTGCCGCCGCAAGCGGTCAGCATCAGAACGGACACGGCCAAAGGCGCTAGCAGGTTCTTCATGATTCCCCCGGATCGGTTGGTGGTGTTATGCGTCACTCTACTCGTCAGCAGAACGCAGCTGGCTCCGGAGCGCCCGCCGACAAATGAGAAAAGGCCCCCCACGCAGCCTGGGAAGTAGGATCCTGGGCTGGCGAGAGACCTTTTGTTACAGGGGCTCCTAGCCGTTCTGTCGGCGAGATTCCCAACAAGAGCGGCGGGTGTTGAGCTTTGTGCAGCGGCGGCAAATCGAATTTCGTCGCCCTCCAGCTCGTCGCCGAAACTGGGACACGAAGCGCGGACCACACTGGGCGCATTCTTTGGTTTCAGGGACTACATTGATCTGATTCCTCTCTTACGGCTAGGGCTTTGGAGGGGTGGAAGTTGCGCGGGCGTGGGCTTCGGCGGTGCGCCGGATGAGGTTTGCCGCTGCTGCGACGTGCAGGGCTAGGGATGATTCCTGGCGAGTCGCTCGTGCGGCTTCCCAGCTCGCCCGGTGAAGCGGGAGCGCCTGGACGGCGATCACTGCTGCTCGTACGATTCCTACGGCGGCGACCTCGGCGGGGCTGAGTATCAGCGGGGCCACGGTAGCGAGCGACGCGGAGCGGAGGGGTGGGGTGGGAGCGGTCTTGCGTCGTGCCATTACTTGGACCACCGTGCACGGGCTGCTTTGCGGGCGGCTCGGGAAACGGAAGGGCGGACGCCGTTCTCGCCTGGCGCTTCGTCGTCTTCGAGTCGAAGGTCGAGAAGGCCGAGGAGGCGCACCAGGATTGTCCGCTGTTGGCGGGCCTCGGCGAGCAGGGGCGAGGGTTTTCCATTAACGACGGGCCCAGTTTTTCGGATCTCGTCCTCGATGATTCGGAGAGTGTCGATTGTTTCCGCACTCTGGAGCAATGCGGCTTGTTCCGGCAGCGATAGTTCGAACTCCTCGACGGCGGCCTTGTAAAGGGCGTGGCCAGCCGCGCCGAGATGGCTGGGAATGAGTTCAGTCATAAGATCTCCTCATGTGGGGTATTGGTCAAGAGGGCTGGTTGCAGCTGTGGAGTGGATTTATCGGCTCTGTCACCGGGGCGATTGCCGCGACATTGGTCGCGTTGCTCGTGCTTCGGCGTACAAACAGGCATCAGCGGGCGTTGGCCGAGGACGCCGCGAAGAAGCAAGCTGAGCTGGCGGAGAAGCAATTAAGCGAGCAGCGATCGAGCCTTGAAGCTCAGCTTCGTCAGCAACAGGAAGGCCTGAATCGGCAGCTGCGTGAACAACGTTTGGAAGCGCGCCGTGAGCGGGAAAGAGCCGCGATGGCTGTCATCGTGAGTGGGCTGACTGGTCTTCGGGCAGGGGCGAAACACCCCGACTTCGATCACCGGCCACACCTGGATCGTGTGACAGAGGGGATCCATCGTTGGCGTCTTGAAATTGGCACGAGCGGCGTTCTCGGTGAAGAGTTGGGCGCTTGGCCAGGCTTCCTATGGCTGGCGCATGATTACGTAAGGCGGTGCCGCCAGAACCATGAGCCGTACACCGAAGGCGCTGTGAAGCTTTACATTAGCTGCCTCGACTATCTACTGGATGCGTGCTTGAAATGGAGCGAGTCCGAGTCCGACGAGTACGGGGCCCTGGGGAACGACATGATCACTTTTCGTAACGACTTTGGTGAAAAGACCTTCAAACTGGAGAACCTGCGCCGGTAGACGCGCACTGTGTAACGGCCGGTAGGACAGCGCTCGCAACTCGGAAATCACGGCACGCACGCCTGGCCTGAGGCGCTATGCCTACCGGTAGAAGAAGAGGGGGCGGGGGAGGAGGTATGCCCCAGGGTCCAAGGCGCCGACTAGGCCGCTTGTTAGTGGTCATTCCTTCGACGATTGGCTCCGGCGCAACTGCGCGAGCTTCTGTTCGATTGCGTTATCGCCTCGGTCTGCTGGGCTTGGCTTCCGGTCCGCACCCCGGTTGCGGCACGTGACCACGACCGGTTTGGCATTCCTCGCTGGGTGGAATTTGCCGCACCCATCGGCGCATGGCACGACGTATCGGCTCGCCGGGATTGCTGACTGTTCTAGGGCCTTGGCCGTGATTTCGGCGGCCTCGGGTTCGGGGCGGCGGCTAATGCGCTCCGCGTGTTGCTGCGCCATTTGCTCGGTTAGCCGGGCGCGGATGTTCTCTAGGCGAATGTCTTGGGGGAGCGCTCGCCAATTCTTATGGGAGAACGGCTTGCGGAATGCGTTCGGCGCGATTCGATGATCGACGCCAGCGAATCGTGCCAGTCCGCTTATACGCTTCTCGACCTCACGGAGGACTGAGGCAGGGACGGGGGCGGCGGTGTTGGTGGGTTCCACGTTGGGATGAACGTTCTTTCTGTGAGGTGATGGGAACGCCGAGGGGCGCCGGATGCTGTGTTCCCGGTGCCCCTCGGGGGTTGTCTGGGGTCTGGCTGCCCCGGGTTTACCGGGCGAGTGCTGCCTTGGCGATAGCGTCCGGGTCGAAGCCGTTGCCGTTGGGGTCGAGATCGCGGGCACGCCGGGCCTTGATCACTTCGTAGAGGGCTTCGGGTGTCATCTCATCGGCTTGGGCTTGGCGCCGGATGCGTTCTTTGGTCGTTTCGTCGAGGTCGTCGAAGTTCTCGGGGAGCTTTGTCCGGCGCTTGGCGGCCTTGACGATTTCAGTGATGTTGTAGCGTTCCATGCTCAGATTCCTTTACGGCTTTCGAACGGGGGTGATTTCGAGCTGTGGGAGGGCGAGCTCGTTGAGGGGGCAGTGTCCATCAGTTCTCGGAGTTGCGGTCGATGATGTCCTGGCGGCGGCCGCGTTCGCGGCTGGCAGCTATGACCCGCTGCTCGACGGTACGGGCGCTCTCAAGGGCTTTTGCCTCGAGTTGTTCGGCCGTCAAAACTTCACCACCGTCGGCAACGACCTGCACTGACGCGGCGGGGAATTCGGAAACCATCTGGGTGACGAGCCACTGCGCTTGCCTTGCGCGGCCGTCGCGGTGGGCGTGGCGCTGAGTGTGCTGGTGATGTTCATGCGCCGAAGGTGAGCCCGCGCTGACATACAGCGCGTCGCGTTTCCGGAGGGCTTCTTCCAGTGCGGCGTGAGCTTCGAGGGCGGCCTCGTGGGCTTCAAGGGCGAGTCGGGCGGCCTGCCGACGGGTTCCGTCTCGGCGGGGGTTGGCGAAAACTGCCATGAGAAAGTCGAGCCCGCGAGCCTTGGCCAGCTGAGCATTTCGGCGGAGTTCCGCCTCGACTTGCGCGCGCCGAAGGACGATTTCGTCCTCGCGATCCTGGTCGTACTTGCGGGCTGGATGCTTAGAACCGCGCAAGTCGTACAGCTCACGCGAGAGCTTCCTTGCCTCAGCCTGGAGGGGTGCGGCTGCCGCGTTCTGGGCCTCGAAGGCTGCAAAGGCCTCGTCGGCGCCTGGGATTAGGGCGCGCTCCTCAGGTAGAGGGAGGCGGACGCCGTCAAAGGAGGCAAGTCCGTTGAGACTGTTCATATGGGCGGAAAGCTCGGATCGGCTGACGGTCAAGGGTGTTCCTTTCGGTGGGTTTACCGGCGCGGGGGATGACGCCGGAGGGCATAGGTGAGGCTCAGGCGCGCGGCTACTCGCCGAGGAGTCGGCGCGCGTCGCGGGAAAGTTGGGCGATCACCACTGGGTCGGCACCGTTGGCGAGAGCGACGCTTTGCTGGGCTAGGATTTCTCGTGCTCGGGCCACTCGGCTTGCTCGGTTCGTGCGGGAGCGGCGTTGGCGGCATCGCTCTGAGCATGTTTCGCGGCGGCCTGTGAGGGGCTGTTTTTTGCAGACTGGGCAGAGCATAGGGTCGCTCCTCTCAACGGGTCGGTTGTCAGGGCAATGTCACGGTTTTAGGCCTAAAAAGAGGCCGGTCGGTCTCGGGTAGCCGGCTTGGAAGCGAGGCGACGGGCGGAGCGCTCACCCGTTGGAAGCATGGCGGGGAGGCTCGACGCCTGTCGTGAGTGGCTGCTCTTCGTCCCCGAGGAGCCACGCGGGACAGTCGTGTCCCTACATATAGAGAGAGCCAGGGACGCTGTTTCTGCTCACGGGAGAGGGAACTTTTCTGGAAAGTTTCGCCGGGGAGGGCCGGTGGCCGGTGGCGGGCGTCGCCGTGGAAGGCTCATGACGGAACCATGACGAAATGACGGAAGAAGCGTCATTTCCTATTAGGGCTTTAAGAGAGAGAGTCTTTAAGGGGAGATAGAGAATGACGAATGAACCGTCATTTCGTCATCGTTTCGCCATGACGCTCGTAAGTTGTCCCTCCTCGGCGCCGTCACCGGCCACCTCGGCGCACGAGAAGGCCCCCGCCGATAATGGCAAGGGCCTTCAGAGCGTTTACACGCGTTCGTTATCTTCTTCGCCTGACGTGAGGCGCTCTTCCTCGGCGCGCACGGTCCTCTCGGCGTCAGTCAGGAGCCAGCGCCGATAGTCGGCGGCGTCAGGCTTGTATGTGAGTTCCATGGGAGGACCAGTGCCGTAGATCCTGTCGCTGGCGTGGTTTGCGTCCCTAATCGTCATAGCTCCTATCCGGCGCGTCGGGGTTCAAATGGGTGGCGAGCTTATGCTCGATCCAGACGCGAGAGATCTCCCTTCCTGAGCGAACCTCAATATAGAGGAGAGCCCTCACGATCTCGCGTTGCTTGTCGAGGTCGAGCTCGTTGAAGCGAGCCAGGACTGTCTTTTTCATGTCCGCGAACTCGGCCATGTTGACTTCGGATTTCACTAGAAGGCCGTGGGCTATGTCTAGCAAAGCGGAAGCCGCGCCTTTCTCAGACCTTGCTCGATCGAGTTCCTTTTCGATCGATTCCCTCGCTGCCTTCAACTCCATCAGGCGGGCGCGGGCGATGGTCTGAGGTATGAGTCCTTCGTCTCGGTCCGCAAGGGTAGAGGCTACGTGAGCGACGTTCTTCTCATGAGCGGCAATCAGTGCGGGAATATTTGACCCATTAGGCGACGCCGGGAAAAGTCCGGAGCCGCCAGTGATGAAGGCTTTGGCGAT
Source organism: Paenarthrobacter sp. AB444 (assembly GCF_028736865.1). Lineage (NCBI taxonomy): Bacteria > Bacillati > Actinomycetota > Actinomycetes > Micrococcales > Micrococcaceae > Paenarthrobacter > Paenarthrobacter sp. AB444. The sequence continues at coordinate 268,280 of NZ_JAQZBY010000004.1, forward strand.
TTCATCGAGAACGAGGGGTTCGACGATCTTTTTCAAGATGGAGACGTGTGAAAGATCTGCCTTGCATAGGTAGGAGCGCATGTAGGTCATGGGCGTTCCACACTCTCCGCAGTGCATCAAACCGGACAGGAGATGTCGGGGCTTGGGGCCCGGGCTCGTTTTCCTTGCAGGATCGTTGAGGATCGCGACAACTTCGGCGGCCAATTCTGTCTCGACGATGGGAATTACTGAGTCGGATTCAATCACCGCGCCCAGATGGCGAACGCGGCCGGTGTAGTGAGGATTCTTCAGTATGTCGGTGATCCGTCGAGCGCTCCATTCCTTGCCAGGCGACGGACTGATGCCCTCGGCCTCCAGCCATTTGACGGCGGATCTGAGAGACCCTCCTTCCGCTACGTGTGTGAAAAGGCGGCGGACGATCACCGCTTCCGGCTCCCGGGGCGTGATCCCATCGCTTTCGTAGCCATAACGCCGACGGCCCGGAATGGGGCGACCGCTGGCAGCGCGGGACTCGTTGGCACGCTTTTGGCGCTCGCTCTTGCGGCGGACCTCGAAGCGGGCGATTCCGGCGAGCATGGTTGCGCGGAATTCGCCGTCGGCCGTCGTGAGGTCAATTTCGCCGTCGACGGTGAGCACGCGGGCGCCGGAGTCAGCAATGGCGATCATGTCGCGCGGAGAACGCAGGAGCCGATCAATGTCGACGGAAACGACTACGTCGCCCGGTTCGAGTTCCGAGAGCATCTGGTGCCACGCGGTGCCGGGGCCTCGCTCTTTAGCAGCGCTCGTATCGTTGTCTTCGTAGATCTTTCCCACGCCCCAGCCACGAGCCTCGATGAGGGCAGTGCAGCGCTTCTTCTGATTGGCGATACCTTCCGCGACGTCCTCGGACTGGCGGGCATAAATCGCCGCGATAGTGTGTAAACGGGTCATGCTTCTAATCGTAGTTTCTGTCAACGGAACCGGCTCATTGCCGCCCTTGCCTCTGTCACCGTGGTGGTGGAGGCCCGGTGGCGTTCAGGGGCACTGAATACGGCGCATCATGCTGAGTCGATAGGTCGCGTGGTGGCGGCTGTTCCCGGGTCAATCCACAGCGCCAACTCGGCCGGCTGCCACCGCCTTCTCAGGGAAGGGGGAGCCGTGTGCGTGACGGACGTGGGGGAGATCGCCGAGCTCGCCGGAGCCATAGGTGAGTCCGACGCCGAGGACAAAGACGAGGCCGCGGCTGTCCATGATGGGTTGTCGCTGGAGGACCTTATTCTTCTGGATGCACTGCCCCTCCGCTCTTCCAGTTCCGTGGAAAAACTTTCCGTCGTAGCGGGTTTGAGTCCCGTTGCAGTTCGTGCCGGCCTTGGTCGTCTGGGGCTGTTGGGCCTGGCCGTTTCGGAACGGGGTGCATGGAAGCGTAGAAAGAGTGCTTAGCGACTTCGGTAGCCGGCATGTTGGTGCAGGCGCCGGACGACGACTGCTGGCAGAGTTGGAAGAGTGGACGGACGATCACTACCTGCAGCCCTGGCCGACGCAGTCGAGGGATTTCGTCGATACCTTGAGGGTGAGCGCGCCCGGTCGGCCCACACCGTACGTGCCTACACAGCCGATGTCGAGAGCCTTCTCGCTTTTGCAGTTGAAGAGGGGGTCCAAGACCTGGCCCAACTCGAGCTCGGGTCCCTTCGGCGTTGGCTCGGCGCCCAGAGTGAGGCGCGAATGTCCCGGGCTACGCTGGCCAGACGTGCGGCAACCGCCAGGTCCTTCACCGGCTGGGCGCTACGGGAAGAACTGATCTCCACCGACCCGGCGGTACGGCTGCAGGCGCCCAAGCGCAGCAAGTCTCTCCCCGGTGTTTTGCAGCAGCAACAGATCACCCGCATGGTTGATGACCTGAACATCGCCGCTGAAGACGGTGGTCCCATGGCCCTCCGTAACCGGGCCATGGTGGAGCTGCTTTACGCCACAGGTGTCCGGGTCGGCGAACTTGCTGGACTGGACATTGATGACCTGGACCCGGACCGACGAACCTTGCGTGTGCTGGGCAAGGGAAACAAAGAGCGCACTGTGCCGTATGGCGTTCCAGCTGCCCTGGCCGTGGATGACTGGCTAAGGCGGGGCCGACCGGCTGTGGCGGCTGCAGGAAGCGGGCCGGCGCTGTTTCTGGGCGTACGGGGCAACCGGGTCGATCCCCGGCAGATCCGCTCCGTGGTCCGCGAGTTGCTCCAGGCCCTCGGTGACACCTCGGCCACGGGCCCCCACGCGCTGAGGCATAGTGCGGCGACGCATCTTCTGGATGGAGGCGCCGACTTGCGTGCCGTCCAGGAAATCCTCGGCCACAGCAGCCTCGCCACCACACAGATTTACACGCACGTGTCCGTTGACCGGCTCAGGAGCAGCTATCAGCAGGCGCACCCTAGGGCCTGAACATGAACCCACCAGACACCGCACTGGCGGAAAGCAGCAGCGTACGGCAAAATAAAAGCACCACGGGGAAACCTTCAATTCACACTTGAGGGTTAGATCTGTGCCAAGATCGACAGCAGGACTACACAACTGAATAGCCTGTCAGGGCCCACATGAGTTTCATGGCATCCGGCAGCATCGGCAAACATCCAGGCAGAGGTCGTTGGGGAAGACGTACCTACAGCTATGGAGGATGGAATGTCTGTTGCAACAACCCGCGGTGTCTTGTTCGTGCACTCGGCCCCGACTGCACTTTGCCCGCACGTCGAGTGGGCCATCGGATCGGTCGTGGACAAGCGGACCGATCTTGAGTGGACCCCACAACCTGCTGCGCCCGGAATGTTCCGAGCGGAGCTTTCCTGGACCGGCGCTCCGGGAACGGGGGCACAATTGGCGTCGGCTCTTAGGGGCTGGGCACATCTCCGCTACGAGGTCACCGAGGAACCCAGCCAGGGAGTCGACGGTGCCCGCTGGTCGCACACGCCCGAGCTCGGAATTTTCCATGCCGTCACCGATGTGCACGGCAACATCATGGTGACCGAAGACCGTATCCGGTACGCGTACGAATCCGGCGCTGGAGATCCTTCCGCTGTTTACCACGAGTTGTCGTTGGCCCTGGGAGAGGCGTGGGACGAAGAACTCGAGCCATTCCGGCACGCAGCCGAAGGCGCCCCCGTGCGCTGGCTGCACCAGGTGGGCTGACAGCACCAAGTGGGCTGACAGCTCAGCCACGAGATACCCCATAGCAATGAAGAGGGCCCCACCAGATGGTGGGGCCCTCTTCATGTCAAGGACGAGGTCCTTGGGCAAGGCAAGCTTCAGACGTTTCGCACCGCAATGACGGCGTTGTGTCCGCCAAAGCCGAATGAGTTGCTCAGCGCGACGATGTCGCCTGTCGGCAGGTCGCGGACCGAGGTCACGACGTCGAGGGGGATCTCGGGGTCCTGGTTCTCGAGGTTGATCGTGACCGGTGCCTTGCGTTCGTAGACGGCCAGCACGGTCAGGACGGCCTCAACAGCGCCCGAGGCACCCAGGAGGTGGCCCATCTGGGACTTCGTGGCGGAGACCGCGATGTTGTCCACGTGGGAGCCCAGGGCGGCCTTGAGCGCCGTGTACTCAGGCTTGTCGCCTACCGGGGTGGAGGTAGCGTGCGCGTTGACGTGCACGACGTCTTCAGCCTGGATCCGGCCATCGAACATCGCAGCCTTCAGCGCCCGGGTGGCACCAAGGCCCTCGGGGTCCGGCGCAGTGATGTGATAGGCATCCGCCGTCACCGACGTTCCAGCGAGTTCTGCGTAAATGCGGGCGCCGCGCGCGATGGCGTGTTCCTCGGCCTCCAGGACAAGGGCGCCGGCACCTTCACCCATGACGAAGCCGTCACGGTCGAGGTCGTAGGGGCGGGAAGCGCGCTCCGGCTCGTCATTGCGGCGGGAGAGAGCCTGCATGGAAGAGAAGGCGGCCAACGGCATCGGGTGGATGGCCGCTTCGGCGCCACCGCATACCACTACGTCAGCTTTGCCGGACCGGATAAGGTCCAAACCAAGGTGGAGAGCCTCTGTGCCGGATGCGCAGGCGGAAACCGGCGTGTGGGCGCCGGCGCGTGCTCCCAGGTCGAGGCTGACGGCAGCCGCTACGCCGTTGGGCATGAGCATGGGCACAGTCATGGGCAGGACGCGGCGCGGGCCCTTGTCCCGGAGGGTGTCCCATGCATCCAGAAGAGTCCAGACGCCGCCGATCCCGGTAGCAAACGCCACTGCCAGGCGGTCGTGGTCGATCTCCCCGATTCCCGCGTCGGACCAGGCTTCGCGTGCGGCGATGACGCCAAACTGCGTGGAAGGGTCCATCCTCTTGGCCTCAACCCGGCTCAAGACCTCCAAGGCAGGCGTGGAGCACCTGGCAGCAAAGTGGACGGGGAGGTCGTATTTGGCGACCCACTCGTCTTCGAGGGTACGGGCGCCGGAGACCCCTTTCAGCGCGTTCTGCCACATTGTGGGTACGTCGCCGCCGATGGGAGTGGTGGCCCCCAGACCGGTTATGACTACTTTGCGTGCCATGCGATCACTCTCTGTCGGATCAGCCGTCCCGTTCGCTCTGAGCGCGGGCGGCAGGAAAACTTTGGGCGTTATTGCGGCTGTGCCGGGCGCAAGGGCTGGCGCCCCGGCCCGGCACAGCTGGTGTCAGGACTAGGCCTGTGCGTTGGCGATGAAGCTGACGGCGTCGCCGACGGTCTTCAGGTTCTTGACCTCTTCGTCGGGGATGCGGACGCCGAACTTCTCTTCAGCGTTGACAACGATCGTCATCATGGAGATGGAGTCGATGTCGAGGTCCTCCGTGAAGGACTTGTCGAGCTCGACGGCTTCGGTGGCAAGGCCGGTCTCTTCGTTGACGATTTCAGCCAGGCCGGCCAGGATCTCTTCGTTGCTAGCCATTGTTGGCTCCTTTTCTTGTTGTACCGGCTGCTGCCGGAAAGGGGGCAAACCGCGGTTACGGTTTGGGTTTGTCAGGAATATTCAGTTGGCTGGTGGCCGCAGTGGCCGGTCCAGTTCTACGGCAGGACGACAACCTGCGCGCCGAAGACCAAGCCGGCGCCGAAGCCGATCTGCAGGGCAAGGCCGCCACTGAGGCCAGGGTTCTCCTGGAGCAAGCGGTGGGTTGCCAAGGGGATGGAGGCTGCTGAGGTGTTTCCGGCTTGCGCGATATCGCGGCCGATTACCACAGACTCGGGAAGCTTCAGCTTCTTCACCATCTCATCAATGATGCGCATGTTCGCCTGGTGGGGAACGAACGCAGCGAGGTCACTGGCTTCGATGCCTGCAGCGTCCAATGCCTGCTGGGCTACCTTCGCCATCTCCCATACCGCCCAGCGGAAGACGGTCTGGCCGTCCTGGCGCAGGGTCGGCCACACATCCTGGGTTGCCGAAAGGATGGCGGGGTCGTCAATTTCGTCGGAGTGCCTGGCGGACTCGCCGAGCTTCTTGACGTCTTCAAGCGAGTGGGTCATGCCGATGGCGTCCCACTTGCTGCCGTCGGAGCCCCATACGGAAGGGCCGATGCCGGGTGTGTCGGAGGGGCCAACCACAACGGCGCCGGCTCCGTCACCCAAGAGGAACGAGATCGTGCGCTCGTGGTTGTCGATGACATCCGAGAGCTTTTCTGCGCCAACCACCAGAACGTACTCGGCCGCGCCGGAGCGGACCAGGGCATCAGCCTGGGCGACTCCGTAGCAGTACCCGGCACAGGCGGCAGAGATATCGAAGGCCGGTGCCGGCGTCGCGCCCAGTCGGTCGGTCAAAGCAGCCGCAGCCGAGGGGGTCGCGTAGGGGTGGGTGACGGTGGAGACGATGACGGCCCCGAGCTGTGACGCTTCGATGCCTGCCTGGGCAAGTGCTTCGCGGGCTGCGCCTTCGGCCATGTCGATAACGCTGACATCTTCGGCCGCGCGGTGTCGGGTAATGATGCCGGTCCGCTGCCGGATCCATTCATCGGAGGAGTCGATCCACTGGCATACGTCCTCGTTGGTAACGATGACATCCGGACGGTATGCGCCGATGCCCAGGATCCGGGAGTTCTCATTGACAGCGGCTTTGTTCAGTACCGGCGTGCTCATGCCTGTCCCTCCAGTTCAGCAAAGAGTGCGAGAGCCGCGGACAGGTCGTCCGGGGTTTTGACTGCGACGGTCTTGACGCCGGGCATCCCGCGCTTGGCCAGTCCGGCCAGGGTGCCGGCCGGTGCAAGTTCAATGACGCCGGTAACGCCGCGTTCCACCAGCGTTTCCATGCACAGGTCCCAGCGGACCGGTCGGGAAACCTGTGCAATAAGGCTTTCGACGGCGGCAGGTCCTGCCGTGACTTCCTTGCCGTCGTAATTGGACAGCAGGGGAACCGAAGGGCTCTTGGGCGACAACGAAGGCTTGAGGGCTTCAAGGGCACTGACTGCCGGTGCCATGTGGGAGGTATGGAAAGCGCCGGCTACCTTGAGCGGAATTACGCGGGCTTTGGCTGGCGGGTTGTCCGCCAAGGCCTGGAGCTGCTCGAAGGTTCCCGCGGCGACGGTCTGGCCGGCGCCGTTGACGTTGGCAGGGGTGGCGCCGGAGGCTTCGATTGCCGCAAGGACATCGGCGGGATCGCCGCCCACCACAGCACTCATGCCTGTTGGGGTCACTGCGGCTGCCGCGGCCATGCTGTTGGCCCGTTCGCGGACGAAGGTCATGGCCTCGGCTTCGGTGAGGACGCCGGCAAGGGCGGATGCCGTGATTTCACCCACGGAGTGGCCGGCGAGAATGACCGGCAGGGTGCTCAGCTCGACGTCGAACAGGGACTTCGCGGCCACGAGGCCCGCCGCGACGATCAGCGGCTGCGCGACGGCGGTGTCCTTGATGGTTTCTTCGTCGGAGGTGGTGCCATGGGCCTTGAGGTCAATGCCTGCGATCTCGCTCAGGGCGGCCACTTGGCCTTCGACGGAAGGGAGTTCCAGCCAGGGGGCCAAAAATCCGGGGGTCTGGGAGCCCTGTCCAGGGCAGACGATTGCAAGCACGTATCCAGCTTTCCAAATTGCCACGTGATCCACTGGTGTTTCGGTACACCAAGCTCACTGGGTCAGTTTGTAGGAAGTCTACAACGGTTCAGTTCTATGAACGTGACGCATGACGTTCGGGAACGGCTTTGGGCGGGGCCGAAAGCCGGCCTACAACCAGGGCCGTTTGGAGCACAAACGCCTCCCTTGGGAGCAGTGGATCCCAGCCTGTGACGTCGCAGACACGCTTCAAACGGTAGCGCACCGTGTTGGCATGGACGAACAGTTCCCGGGCTGTTGCTTCCAGGGAATGTCCCAATTCAAGGTATGTCCCAAGGGTCTCCACCAGCCCGTTCGAGGCCGCCAGAAGGGGTCGGTAGATGTTCTTGATCAGCGATCTCCGGGCAGCGTCATCGCCGGAAACCACCCGCTCCGGCAGCAGGTCGTCGGCGGCGACGGGCCGCGGGGCGGAGGGCCATGCGCGGGCCGCGGTGAGTCCAGCGAACGCGGCCTGGGCGGAGCTGCTTGCTTCCAGCAGTGATCCGGCTTCGGGGCCATACACCACGGCGCCTGGGGCGAAAAGTTCGCTGAGCTTCACGTAGGCCGTGTCCCGGTCCTGCACCCCACCCAGGATCAGGATGAGACGGTCACCCTGGATACCCACCAGCGCGTCCTCGGCGAACCGTCCTGCAGTGCGTCGCAGTTCGCTGACGTAGCTCGCGCTTGGTTCAGACGGGGAATTGCCCACCATGACGGTGAACCGCTCCTGCGCTTTCCAGCCCAGGGCCGCGATCCGGGACCGCAGGGCATCGGTGTTCTCGCCACGGAGGATGGCATCAACAATCAGCGCTTCCAGGCGTGTATCCCAGGAGCCGCGTGATTCTGCAGCGCGCGCGTAGACGTCCGCGGCAGCGAACGCCACCTCCCGGGAGTAGCGCAGGACGGCTTCACGCAGGGAAGGCTGGTCGGATTCCGGGGCTATGACGGGCACCTGGTCTTCGACCACTTCAACCACGATGCGGATCAGTTGCAGGGCCTTCTGCAGGCTGATGGAGCGGGTGAGCTCGGTGGGAGCGTTGCCAAACACATCGGTAAGGATCCAAGATGGCGAGCTGGGGCGCTCATACCAGGTGACGAAGGCGGCGATACCGTTCTGCGCGACCAGGCCCAGTGCGGAGCGCTCATCGGAACTCAGGCGGCTGTACCAGGGGAGTGACTTCTCCAGTTGACGCATCGTGCTGGTGGACAGTTGCCCGACGTTGGCGCGGAGCTGCCGCAAGGTCTCCGCTTTCTCCGGCGACAATGCCTGGGGCGCTGCCTTGCGCTTTGAAGTTGTTTTGGTGGGCTCTGCCATGGAATGAGCATACGGCCCCGCGGTGGGAAGCTCCATTTGTGCGAAGGCTACAACTGGCGTTGTCGCCCGTCACGTTCGGCCAGGCGTCACGAAGAGCGCTTAAAGCCCGACGGCGGTCCCCACCTTTGGTGAGGACCGCCGTCGCGGTTGGTGCTGGTGACGCGTGACGTCCCGGAAGGGGACTTAGGCGTCTCCGCCTGCTCCGCCGGTGGTGCCGGCGTTCACATCGAGGAGCCGGTACTTGTCGATCGCCTTTTCCACGGCACCTTCTTCAACTTCGCCCTTGGCGGCGAGGAGTTGGAGGGTTTTGGTGACGATGGAGTGGGTGTCGTTTTTGAAGTAGCGGCGGGCGGCTTGGCGGGTGTCGGAGAAGCCGAAGCCGTCTGCTCCGAGGGAGGCGAAGTCGTTGGGGATGTATTGGCGGATTTGGTCGGGGACGGCTTTCATGTAGTCGGAGACGGCGATGACGGGTCCGTGGTGGCCGGTGAGTTGTTCGGTGATGAACGGGGTTCGTGGGGGTTGGCCGGGGTTGAGGAAGGCGTGGTCGTCGGCGTCGAGTCCGTCGCGTCGGAGTTCGTTCCAGGAGGTCACGGACCAGATGGTCGCGGCGACGCCCCAGTCGTCGTTGAGGATTTTTTGGGC
>NZ_JAQZBY010000005.1:0-253200 GCF_028736865.1 Paenarthrobacter sp. AB444
CCGGCTACGAGAGGCATGCGTTGTTCCTTTGGCGGGGGTTGCGGTGGTGGGAGTGGCTTAGCGGGCGCCGAGGAGGTGTTCGATAGCCAGCTGGTTGAGGCGGATGAACGCGAACGAGCGCTCAGCTGCCTTGTCGGCGTCGAACGTGTCGAAGGCGCTGGCGTCAGCCAGCAGGTCAGCGGTGGTTTCGCCTGCACCCAGGGTGCTCTCGCCGAGCTCGAACACGCCCGAGGTTGCCAGGGCTTCCTGTACTTCGGGATCCGCGCGGAAGGCCAGGGCGCGTTCCTTCAGCAGGAGGTACATGGACATGTTGGACTTGGCCGATTCCCAGACGCCGTCGTAGCCATCGGTACGGGAGGGCTTGTAGTCGAAGTGGCGCGGGCCCGTGTACTTGGGGCCGCCGTTGGGGAAGCCGTTCTCCAGGAGGTCCACAGTGAAGAAGGCGCTGGTGAGATCGCCGTGGCCGAAGACGAGGTCTTGGTCGTACTTGATGCCACGCTGGCCGTTGAGGTCAATGTGGAAGAGCTTGCCGGCCCACAGTGCCTGGGCGATGCCGTGGGTGAAGTTCAGCCCGGCCATCTGCTCGTGGCCCGTTTCAGGGTTGAGGCCCACGATGTCGCCGTGCTCCAGCTGGGCAATGAACGCAAGGCCGTGGCCCACGGTGGGGAGGAAGATGTCGCCGCGTGGCTCGTTCGGCTTGGGTTCCAGGGCGATGCGCAGGCCGTAGCCCTTCTCCTTGATGTACCCGGCGGCGGTGTCAACGCCTTCCTTCATGCGGTCCAGTGCCGCTGCGAGATCCTTTGATCCGTCGTACTCGCTGCCTTCGCGGCCGCCCCACATGACGAAGGTTTCGGCGCCAAGCTCAGCCGCGAGGTCGATGTTCCGGAGGATCTTGCTCAGTGCGAAGCGGCGGATGGAGCGGTCGTTGGAGGTGAATCCGCCGTCCTTGAAGACCGGGTGGCTGAAGAGGTTGGTGGTGACCATGGGCGTCTTCAGTCCGGTTTCGGCCAGGGCTGCCTTGAAGTTCTTCAGGATGAGTTCGCGCTCGGAGGCGCTCGCATCGAAGGGAATCAGGTCATTGTCATGGAAGGTGATGCCGTAGGCGCCGAGTTCGCTCAGCTTGTGGACTGCTTCGACCGGATCCAGTGCCTGGCGCGTCGCCACGCCGAAGGGGTCGGCGCCGGTCCAACCGACCGTCCAGAGACCAAAAGTGAACTTGTCTGCAGGGGTGGGCTGCGGGGTCATGATTGCTCCTTTGCAAGGCAACGGGAAAGAAATGAAAAACAGCGTTCCAATTAGTTTTCAATCTGAACTATATGGGGGATGATGGATCATGGTCAATGGAAGTCCGCAAGAAATTTTTCAATCGATGAGGAGGTCCCTGCCGATGAATGAGCCAACAGCGCCCGGACGCGTGGGTGACGTCCGCCGTCGAAATCTTTCGCTGGTGTTGGACTCGATTGCCAAAACCGCTGACGCCAAACCCAGCCGCGCGCAGCTCGCTGCCGGCACCGGGCTCACCAAGGCCGCGGTCTCCAGCCTTGTGGCGGATCTTGTCGAGTCGGGGCTGGTGTCCGAGGTCGGCCTTTACCGTGATGGCGAGCGGGGACGGCCGGGGCAGGGCTTGGAACTGAACTCCCGCCGGGGTGTGGTCGGCATGGAGATCAACGTCGATTATCTGGCCGTGGGCCTGGTGGACCTCGCGGGAAACCTTCGTTTCCATTCTGCCGTTGAGTCGCGGAACCGCGCAGTGCCGCCCGCACAGGTCATGGACCAGCTGGCTGTTTTGGCCGCTGAAGCCAAAGCTGCGGCAGCGGCCGAGGACATTGCCATCCTGGGCGGGGGGTTGGCGGTGCCGGGTCTGGTGGATGACAAGGGTGACGTCGTGCTGTCCGCCCCCAACCTTCATTGGGAGCATGAGAAGTTGCGTCCTCAATCCCTGCTGGAGGGCGCACCGCTGGGCGTCAAACTCTCCAACGAAGCCAACAGCGCAGCCCTCGGCGAGCTTTGGTATGGCGGAGGGCCAACTGACTTCCTGTACGTCTCGGGTGAGGTTGGTGTCGGTGGTGGAGTCATCATTGGCTCCGAGCTGTACACCGGACCAGGGGGATCGGCGGGCGAGCTGGGGCATATCGTGGTGCACCCCGAGGGTCCCGCATGCTCGTGCGGCGGTGCGGGCTGCCTTGAGACCTTTGCCGGCCAGGAAGCCATTTTCGAAGCGGCCGGGATTGCCGCGGGCACGCTGGGTGAGCGGACCGACATGCTGCTGGCGGCGTTGGGCGCCCACGAGCCCAGGGCCACTGCGGCAGTTCACGACGCCGGTCGCTACCTGGGCGTTGCGCTCGCCTCGGCCGCGCGGTTGATGGATATTGAAGCCGTGGTCCTCGGCGGGCATTTCGCTGTTCTTGGGGAGTGGCTCAGGCCCTCCCTCCTGGCCAGCCTGGAACGGCATGCGCCCGGGCTCCTGGCTCCGGAAAACCTCACGGTGTCCGGGCTGGAGCATTCCGGCACGCTCCTGGGCGCCGCCGGCCAGGTGATCCGCTCTGTTATCGAGTCGCCTTTCGAGTTTCTGTTGGCGAGCAAATTGGCCTGAAGCACAGGCAATTTCGGCGGGGTTCTTCCGGAGTTTTCATCAGTATGCTTAGTATTGATGAGTCAGCTGTTCGCGCAAACTACCCACGGACGAGTGCCTCATGACTACACAAGACTCAGCCCACAAAAGTACAACCAAAGCGCAGACCGCGCCTTCGCCGGAAGATTCCAGTAAGCCGGACAGTCCCAACGACCTCGTCAAGCCTACGTGGACCTACATCGCCAAGCGCACGCTCAGCGAGTTCAGCAAGGACCAGTGCCCCGATGCCGCTGCAGGTCTGACGTACTACGCTGTTTTGTCGCTCTTCCCGGCGCTCTTGGCCCTGGTGTCGGTCCTGGGACTCTTTGGCGATGCGGGCAAGACCACTTCAGCCATCCTTGATATCGTCCAGCAATTCGCGCCAGGACCTGGTGTGGAGGCCATGCGCCAACCGATCGAGGAGCTCACCCGATCCAACTCTGCGGGCTTCGCCTTGGTTTTCGGTGTCCTGGCGGCTCTCTGGTCCGCCTCCGGCTATGTCACCGCCTTCAGCCGGGCCATGAACCGGGTCTACGAAGTGGACGAAGGCCGCGGACTCGTGAAGCTGCGCGGAACGATGCTCGCCGTAACGGTCGTGGCCGTGGTGGGTGCTGCCCTGGTGGCGGCCATGCTGGTCCTCAGCGGGCCCGTAGCCGAGGCGATCGGCGGGGCCATCGGCCTCTCCGAAGCTTTCGTCACCGTGTGGAACATCGCCAAGTGGCCGGTCCTCATCGTGATCGTGGTGGCCATCATCGCCGTCCTCTACTACTTCACTCCCAACGTCAAGCAGCCCAAATTCCGTTGGATGAGCATGGGCTCGCTGATCGCGCTCGTGATTTTCGCCCTGGCTTCTCTGGGCTTCGGCTTCTACGTGGCCAACTTCAGCAACTACAACAAGACCTACGGTGCGCTGGCGGGCGTCATCATCATGTTGCTGTGGCTGTGGATCCTGAACATGTCCCTGCTGTTCGGTGCCGAGTTCGACGCCGAGATGGAACGCGGCCGGCAGCTCCAAGGCGGCATCAAGGCTGAGGAAAGCCTTCAGCTGCCTCCCCGGGACACCAAGCGCAGCGAGAAGCAGCAGAAGAAGGAAGAAGAGTTGGTCAGCCGTGGCGAGGAACTCCGCGAAACCCACGGCGAAGACTCCAAGAAAGACAAATAGATGCCGGCAAGCAAAGATACGAAGCTCAAGACGGTCAGGAACGGCGACCGGCTGCGGATCGGCGGTGAAGTCTTCGAAGTAAGCGCCGTTGAGCCGCAGACTGATACGCACAACATCCGGCTCGAGCTGCAAGGGCACGACGGCGGACTGGTCACCTTGATCGGACTGCCGAAGACCCGGGTGGAGCTGGCAGCGAAAACTTGACAGGGTGTGCGGGGTTTGCGTTTTGCTCTTCACGCCGCGAGTCGACCATGTCATGGTGTTCAGCATGCAGACGTTGTACGAGGCGGCCGGGGGTACCAACTTTTTCCTGAGGCTGGCCGCGGCGTGGCATGCCAGGGTTGTGGCGGACGAAGTAGTGGGCCACGCGTTCCGCCACGGAGTACATCCTGAACATGTCCAGCGATTGGCCGCCTACTGGTGCGAGGCCCTGGGTGGTCCCCGGCTCTATTCCGGGGTGTATGGAGATGAGTCGTCCGTAGTAAGGATGCACAGCGGGAACGGGCCCCACTCAGAGATGGATCGCCGGGCCATCGAGTGTTTTGATCAAGCGCTGGCGGACGTCGGACCTGTGGATGCCCGTCTCCGTAGCGTCCTACACGACTACTTTGCCTGGACTACCACCAACACCATGGCCCGCTACGAACACTCAGCCCAGGATGTTCCGGCCGGACTGCCAATTCCCACGTGGTCCTGGGACGGGCAGGTGATGCGCTGAGACTTGCATCGAAAGCGATGTCGAGCGTGCGGTCACCACCCCTTATGAAACTCAAAACCACGGGACACGCCCACAAGCCGGCGCGTCCGGTCAGCTCCGAAATCAAAGTAGGTGGTGGCCGCACGCCCTTCGGACGCAAAGCGGGCCCCTGCCGTGACCGTGACAGGGGCCCGCTGGATCTTGGAGTGGTCCTCCCGCGGAGCTTAGGGCATCGGCGGGAGGACCACGCTTTTACGCGAACGGGAGGACGAGCTCCGCGTAGCGCTGCTTCATGGTTTCCAGGACAGAGTCGCCGTCCGCGTCCCAGATGTCCTGGTTGAAGATTTCAACCTCGATGTCGCCCGTGTATCCGGCGTCCCTGACCCAGGTGCCGATGGTCGCGAAGTCGATGACGCCGTCGCCCATCATGCCGCGCGAGAGCAACGCGTCGGCGGCGATCGGCAGGTTGAAATCGCACACCTGATAGGAGGCGATGCGGTCTTCGCGTCCGGCACGTTCGATCTGCGCCTTCAGCTCCGGATCCCACCAGACATGGAAGGTGTCGACGGCGACGCCGACGGCCTTCGCGTCGTACGGCGCGGCAAGATCCAAGGCCTGGCCCAAAGTGGAAATGAGTGCACGGTCAGCCGCGTACATCGGGTGGAGCGGCTCAAGGACCAGGCGGACGCCGTTCTCCGAGGCGAACGGGACCAGTTCCTCCAGGCGATCGGCCACACGCTGGCGGGCGGCGACGACGTCCTTCTCTCCGGGAGCCAGTCCGCCGACCACCAGGAACAATTCCTGCGTGTCCAGGGCAACGGCTTCACGGATGGCCTCGAAGTTGTCGGCCAGCGCGGCGGCCTGTCCCTCGGTGTCGGCCGCGGTCAGGAACCCGCCACGGCACAAGGACGAGACACGAAGCCCGGCGTCCTTGATCAGCTTGGCGGCCTTGTCGAGCCCGGCCTCTGCCACGCGGTCACGCCACGGTCCAATGGCCGGAATGCCTGCCCGTGCGCAACCATCCACGGCCTCGGCGAGGGTCCACTTCTTGGTGGTGGCGCTGTTGAGGGAGAGTCGTGAGAAGTCGCTCATGCGCCCACCCCGTTGATGCGCAGGTAATCGGACATGCGGAACGCGGCCAGCGATGGATCCTTCAGCAAGCCCGCTTGGTCGGCCAGCTCGAAGGTCTTTGCCAGGTGCAGGACCGAACGGCCCGAATGCAGGCCGCCCACCATCTGGAAGCCGGGCTGTTTGCCGTTGAGCCAGGACAGGAAAGCGATGCCTGTCTTGTAGTAGAAGGTCGGGGCGCTGAAGATGTGCTTTCCGAGCTCACGGGTGGAGTCCAGGATGGCGCGCCCTTCCGCACCGTTGCCGGCGTCGTACTTCTGCAGGGCGACCGAAGCGGCAGGGTAGATGGCCGCGAAGATGCCCAGCAGGGCGTCCGAGTGGTGGGTCTCGTCGCCGTCGATCAGTTCGGGGTAGTTGAAGTCATCGCCCGTGTACAGGCGGACGCCTTCCGGCAGGGTCGCGCGGAGGGCGACCTCGTGCGAGGCGTCCAGCAACGAAACCTTGACCCCGTCGACCTTGTCCGCGTGTTCCCGGATCAGGCTGAGGAACGTTTCGGTAGCTACGGAAACGTCGTCCGAGCCCCAGTAGCCGGCCAGCGCGGGGTCGAACATGGTGCCGAGCCAGTGCAGGATGACGGGCTGGTCCACCTCCTGCAGGAGCGTGGAGTAGACATGCAGGTAGTCGTCGGCGCCATTCGCAACTTTGGCCAGGGCGCGGGACGCCATCAGGATCACCTTGGGACCGGCTTCGCTGACGACGGCGATCTGCTCGCGGTAGGCATCAATCACCGCCTGGACGCCGGCTGCGCCGTCGGGAAGGGAAGTGATGTCCAGCTGGTCGGTGCCCGCGCCGCAGGACACAAGGTCGCGGACGGACTTGCCGGCAATTGCGGCGTTTCCTGCTGAAACAACCGAAGCGGCCTCCGCGCCGGTGCGCTTGATGAGCTGCTGGGTTGCTGCCCAGTCCAGGCCCATGCCGCGCTGGGCAGTGTCCATGGCGTCGGCGACGCCCAAGCCGTAGGACCAGAGCTCGTGGCGGTAGGCCAGCGTCGCGTCCCAGTCGAGCTGTGCCGGCGCGCCGGGCGTGTTGTCGGCAGCGACTTCGGGGATGACGTGGGCCGCGGCGTAGGCCCGGCGGGCGCTCAGTGGAGCGGTTGGTTTGGCCCACGTGGTGGCGGCCTGGAGGCGGTACTCGCGGGTGCCGCCGTCGTCGGTGGGAAGGATCAGTGACGTCATTAGAGGGTGATCTCCGGGATGTCGATGGTGCGGCGCTCGGCCGAGGACTGCAGGCCCAGCTCGGCCAGCTGCACGCCGCGGGCGGCGGAGAGCAGGCCGAAGCGGTGCTCGCGGCCGGCGACGACGTCGCGCAGGAACTCTTCCCACTGCAGCTTGAACCCGTTGTCCAGTTCAGCGTTGGCGGGGACTTCCTGCCACTGGCTGCGGAAGGACTCGGTGACGGGAAGGTCCGGGTTCCAGACCGGCTTGGGGGTGTGGGCGCGCTGCTGCGCAACGCACTTGTTCAGACCGGCGACGGCGGAACCGTGCGTGCCGTCGATCTGGAACTCCACCAGTTCGTCGCGGTAGACGCGGACGGCCCAGGAGGAGTTGATCTGGCCGATGACCTCGTTGCCGCCCGGCGTTTCGAGTTCAAAGATGCCGTAGGAAGCGTCGTCGGCAGTGGCCTTGTATTCCTTACCGGCCTCGTCCCAACGTGCCGGGATGTGCGTGGCGGTCTTGGCGTTCACGCTCTTGACCTTGCCGATGATGCCTTCCAGGACGTAGTTCCAGTGGCAGAACATGTCCGTGGTCATTCCGCCGCCGTCTTCCTTGCGGTAGTTCCAGGACGGCCGCTGGGCGGCCTGTACGTCGCCTTCGAAGACCCAGTAGCCGAACTCGCCGCGGATGGAGAGGATGCGGCCGAAGAAGCCCTCGTCCACCAGGCGCCGCAGCTTGACCAGGCCGGGGAGGTACAGCTTGTCGTGGACCACGCCTGCAGTTACGCCGGCTTCCTTGCCGATCTGTGCAAGCTCGATGGCCTCATCCAGGGTCTCGGCGGTGGGCTTCTCGGTGAAGATGTGCTTGCCGGCGCGCATGGCCTTCTTGAGGGTGGCTGCGCGGAGACTGGTCATGGAGGCGTCGAAGACGATGTCCACGGTGGGGTCGTTGATAACGGCGTCCAGGTCCGTGGTCCATTCGGAGACCTTGTGAAGCTCGGCGAGCTCGCGGATCTTGGCTTCGTTCCGGCCAACCAGGATCGGTTCCACCTGGACCTTGGTGCCGTCTTCAAGGGTGAAGCCGCCGGCGTCGCGAATGGGGAGGATGGACCGCAGCAGATGCTGGCGGTAGCCCATCCGGCCGGTGATGCCGTTCATGGCGATGCGGATCGTCTTTGTTTCGAAGCCCATGTTTTCTCCAGTGCCTGATGTGCCGGTCGCTGTGCGGATGCCGGTGCTTGGTTGGTCTTGTCTTGGGAGAGCGCCCATCTTGGAAAGCGCATTCCCGCTGAGATTGATGATGCATCATCGCGCGCTCGTTGGCAAGCGCTTTCCCGGAATTGACGAGGAACTGCCATAATTTTCTTAGCGCCAGCCCCGGCGCTTGAAGAAGAGGAGTCTCCCCTTTGGCCGCCAGCACACTGAGTGAAGTTGCCCGCCTGGCCGGGGTCTCCCTGGCTACGGCCTCCCGGGTTCTGAACGGCTCGTCCCGGAAGCCCGCCGAGGACATCGCGGAGCGGGTCCGGGAGGCCGCCGACAAGCTCGGCTACATTCCCAACGCCCAGGCCCAGGCTCTTGCGAAATCCAGCTCCGGACTCATCGGACTTGTAGTCCACGACATCGCGGATCCCTACTTCTCAGCCATCGCGCGCGGCGTCCAGGAGGCCGCCCGAAAGCAGAACCGCATGGTGTTGCTGGCCAGCACCTCCGGAGCTCCCATGGATGAGAAGGAAGCGGTAGCTGCCTTCGCCGCACGCCGCGCCGACTCCATCGTGATCGCCGGGTCCCGCTCCGCACGGGAAGAAGACCAGCAGGGCAACGCGGAACTGGCTGCTGAGTTGGATAGATATTGCCGCAACGGGGGACAGGTGGGCGTTGTAGGCCACCCCGTCGTGGGAGCTGCCGCTTCGGAGGGCTACCACGTGGTGAAGGTTCCCAATGAGGACCTTGCTTCCGGGCTCGCCGAGCAACTTTCGGCCCACCATGACGGCGGATTCGTGATCATCGCCGGTCCTGAGGGGCTGTTCACCTCAGACGACCGCGTCCGCGGCTTCCAGCGTGGCTTGTCCGACGCCGGCCGCCCGGCTGCCGAAGTCATCCGCACCGGGTTCAATCGTGCCGGAGGTTTCGAGGCGGGCCGGGCACTGGCGGAACGCATCAAGTCCTCGAAAGAACGGCTCTGCATCTTCGCCGTCAACGATGTCATGGCCATCGGGGTCACCGCTGCCCTCCGGCCGGAGGGTGTGTGGATTCCCCGCGATGCCACTGTTGCCGGCTTTGATGACATCGAAACCCTCCGTGACTTCCGCCCCGCCCTGTCCACGGTTCACCTGCCCTTGGAAGACATTGGGCGCCTCGCAGCCGGCGATCAGGACACTCCTCCGGTCAGTGGATCTGTGCAGCTGCGCCGTAGCACCGAGTTCTAAGGCCTGCTTGTGCCGAGATCGCTGGAAACCTGCCATTTCACCGCAAGCTTCCATACGAAACCGCAGCGTTGCAGCGAACTCGATGCCGTGCCCCCGCCCTAGTCCTCGCCCAGGGTGAGCGCGTGCAGGAAGACGGCGTCGCTGAGCACGTTCTCCGGCAGGTTGTCCTGGACGAACTCCAGCATGATGTCCAGGTCCGTGCCGTTGCCGCGCAGGACATCGGCGACCATCTGCCAGAGTCCGGCCCGGTTCTGCAACGGAAATCGCTCGCCTGCCGGTCCCCAGGAGAAGCAGTGGACGCCTGCCACATGCGGGAGGACCTCGTGCAGCGAGTCCAGCGCCTGCTGGTCTGAAAGCCCGACGGCGGGTTGCCAGTAGGTGCCGACGTTCCGGTGATTCACCCTGTCCAGCAGTTCGAGCGTCGTAGCGGAGGAGTCTGTCAGGGTGTTGCCGTGGTACTCGAAGGCGACGGCGATCCCGCGTCCTGCGGCGAGGTCCGCGATGCGCCGGGTGTCAGTGACCACGGCTTCCCAATGATCCGCAGTGGCCACCGCCGACCCCAGTTCACCGGCCCAGATCCGGATGCGCGGCGCGCCAAGAGCCTCCGCCAGGTCAAGGTTCCGCCCGAAATCGCTGAAGGCCCCAGCCCGGTAGTACGAGCCGAGCGAGAGTACCGCGAGGCCGGCTTCCGTGGTCGCCTGCCTCGCCTGGCGGGCGGACGCGGCGTCACTGACGTGCACATCCGTACCCCATTCGATCCCTGCCAGACCTGCTTCAGCGGAAATCCGGACGACGTCGTCTATCCCGTAGGAGCGGAGGGTAACGGAACAGATGCCGGGGGTGAGGTCAGCCAAGGTGGTGAGGTCGATCATCGGAACAGGATAGCGGGAATGCGCTTACCCGGGTAGCCTCCGGGTTCATTCGAACACCTTCGAAGGCTAATTCGACTTGCTCAGCGTCCGACCCATGATGGCCTGGGTCAAGGCGTCAATGACCTCCGCGTTGGCCAGCGGATTGCGGATCAGCGTGAAGTCGACGTCGCCCACCGGCGGCAGGCCGAACCGCTGGGTGATCACCTTCAAGTCCTCCGGAACGAGTGAGGCGGGCATGACGGCAACCCCAATGCCGGCCCGCACTGCGGCCAGGACACCGCTGATCTGCTTGGTGCTGCAGGTGATCCGCCACGTGCGGCCCGCGGCTTCCAAGGCGTCAATGGCGAGCTTTCTGCTGAGGCTCGGGGCGGGGTAGGCGATCAGGGGGACAGGAGCGCCGGGTTCCAGGACTGTCTGCTCAACACCCACCCACGCGAAGTTGTCATGCCGGACCACGGTTCCCTCCTTGGCCCCGGCCACCCATTTGACGAACACCAGATCCAGCTGGCCCGCGTTGAGCCGTTTGTAGAGTTGGTCGCTTTGGCTGACCGTGAGTTCAAGGTTGATCTGGGGGTACAACTGCCGGAATTCGCGCAGGATCCGGGGCAGGCCCGTGATGGCGAGGTCGTCGGCGGTGCCGAAACGGAGGCGCCCGCGCATGGCCGATCCCGAAAAGTAGCGGGCAGCCGAGTCGTGGGCCGCGAGAATGCTGCGGGCGAAACCGGCCATGGCGTCCCCGTTGTCGGTGAGCCTGACCTCGCGCGTATCGCGGGCCACGAGAACCCGCTTGGCGGCTGCTTCCAACTTCCGGACGTGCTGGCTCACTGTCGGCTGGGCGAGTCCAAGCCGTTCTGCGGCCTTGGTGAAACTCAGCGTTTCCGCAACGGCGAGGAAGGAGCGGAGCTGGACAGGTTCGAACACGGAACTCCTCAAAGCGCAGGTCAGCGCAGGGCACGGGTGCTGCGCGGGGGACGGGAGCCCATTGCATTCCGCAATGCTAGTTATAGGCGCAATACGCTTCCACAATTGCTGCTGGCAACCCTAGCGTTAAACGCATCCCACCGAAACTCCCATCCGAGGACTACTTTTGGCACCCCCACCGCCTTCAGCGGCACACGTCAGCCAGCCCGTCATCGATTCCCTGTCCGCTGGTCCCCTGCCGGAGACAAAGCAACCGGACACCGTCACCCAGCCACTCGCCGTCGTGAGTGAAAAGCTGCCCTGGCGGCACACCTTCATTTCCCTGAAGGTGCCCAACTTCAGGATCTTCGCGATCGGCCACTTCATCGCGGTCATCGCCATCTGGATGCAGCGCATCGCCCAGGACTGGATGGTGCTCCAACTCTCCGGTTCCGTCACCGCCGTCGGAATTACCGTAGCGCTGCAGTTCATGCCGTCCCTGTTCCTTGGCCCCTGGGGAGGCATGATTGCCGACCGCTTCGCCAAACGGAAGATCCTCATCATCTGCCAGTCTGCGGCAGCGGTGCTGGCGGCCGTCCTTGCGGCGCTGTCCCTCACCCACACCGTGCAGGTCTGGCACGTCTACGTGATCGCGTTGGTTCTGGGCTTCGTCACGGTCCTTGACCAGCCCGCCCGGCAGGTGTTCGTCAACGAACTCGTCGGACCCACGTACCTGCGCAACGCCATCAGCGTCAACTCCACCACGTTCCAGCTTGGCGGGCTCATCGGCCCTGCCCTCGCCGGCTGGTTGCTGACCGCCGTCGGTGCGGGCTGGGCTTTCGCCGGGAACGCCGTGGCCTGCTGCTCGACCGTGGCCATGTTGATGATCCTCCGGAAGGACCAGCTCCACCTCAGCCAGCCAACGCCGCGGAAGAAGGGCATGCTGCGCGAAGGCCTCAACTACGCGCTCAGCAAGCCCACCATTTACTGGCCGTGGCTGATGGCCGGATTCGTGGCTGTTTTCGCCATGAGCCTGCCGGTCCTGCTGGCCGCCTTCGCGGACCACGTGTACGACGCCGGTGCCGGAGGCTACGGACTGCTGAACGCCATGGTTGCGCTCGGTGCGCTGACAGGGGCCATTGCGTCCACCCGCCGCAGGCAGCTGCGGTTGCGCTCGGTGGTGCTCTCCGCCGGTCTCTACGGACTGATGCTCTGCCTGGCGTCGGTGATGCCGTCCATGGTGTTGTTCAGCGCGACCATGGTCCTCTCCGGTTTCTGGTGCCTGATGTTCCTCACCGCCGCCAACCAGATGGTCCAAACCAGTTCCAACATGAGCATCCGCGGCCGGGTCATGAGCCTTTACCTGGTGGTGCTCATCGGCGGCCAGGCCATCGGCGGTCCCATGATGGGCTGGCTTGCCGAGCACCTCGGTCCGCACTTGGCCATCCTCGTGGCAGGCGGCGTGCCGGCAATCGCTGCTGCGGTAGTCGCCGTCGTTCTTGCCCGGAAGTCCTCGCTGCACATCAAGGTGGACCTGCGGGACCGGCGCCGGGTCCTTCGGATCGTGCAGGAGCCGCAGACGGCCTGATTGCCGTGGTGGCGGAAGCCGCCGTCGGGGCTCCAAGCATGGAAACAAAAGAACCCCGGATCCTTGAGGATCCGGGGTTCGCTGTGAGCGGGCGACGGGAATCGAACCCGCGTATCGAGCTTGGGAAGCTAGCGCTCTACCATTGAGCTACGCCCGCGCTGCCGGCGGAAATCCACCGGGCGAGTCCTAGCTTAGCGCAGTTGTGGGACTCCTCCTGACAAGCGCTCCCGGCCGGGCCCAACGTACGCGGCGGGGTGCCTACTTGAACAGATTCATGCCGTTCCAGCCGATGCCCACCTGCCGTTGTGCGCCCCATGCGCCACTGCCCAATCCGTAGTCCACCAGGTACCCGTCGACTGTTTGAGCGGTGATGCTGCGCGTTCCCGGGCCCGACAAACCGAAGCTTGGGACAAGGGCTTTCATGGTTCCCCACCCGGTTCCGATGCTGCTCGGCAGTCCCTTGAAACCGCCGACGCCGTTGCCCGGGTAGCTGAGCAGGACTCCGGAGGTGGTGGTGGCGAGGATGTCGTTGGCGCCGTCCGCGTCCCAATCGGCCATGGTGAGGCCCATGCCGGCCCACCCCGTCCCGATGTCGACCCGGTACGTCAGCGCCCTGCCGGACGTGTTGGGGTAGTAGCGCAGGCCGCCGTCGGGGAAGTAGCCCACGACGCCCGGGTAGCCCTGGTTGCTGGACCACTTCCCGACTGTGATGGTCATGGCGTCCCAGTCGCCGGTGCCAACGACGATCTGCGTGGAGAAAGCCCCGCCGGGCCAGCCCTTGAACAGACCCAGGGTCCCGTTGTTCCACTGCGCCAGGAGATCGTAGACGCCGTCCGAATCCCAATCGACCACGAACGCCTGCTTCAACCCTGTCCAGTTGGAACCGATCTGTACCGGCGCTCCGTAGCCACCGCTGGCCAGCGCCGGGTAGCGGAGCAGCCGTCCCGCTCCGTCCGCGGCGACGAGGTCCGCCCCGGAAGTGATGCTCGAATAGATGGCGGGGTTGCCGGCAAAGTACTGCTCCAGAGTGGCAAAGCCCCGGCGCTTCATGTCGGTTGCCAGGTCGACGCCGACGTAGCGCAGGTGCCACGGCTCGTAGCTGTACCCCGTGATGTTCGTGTAGCCGTTGGGGTAGCGGATGATGAAGCCATATTTGTACGCATTCGCCGCCACCCACATACCCGCGGCAGTGTCGCCAAAGCAGGTGCTGAGCCCGCAGGAACCGTTGGCGTTGCCGACGTCCACCGCCAACCCCGTTTGGTGCTCGCTGTAGCCGGGCCGGGCCGAGATCAGGTCTGCTTGGGCCTGGCCATACAGGCTGACGTAATAGGCATAAACCTGTTGCTGCTGCGCGTAGGAACGGTAACCGCTCACCACTGCCAGCCCACCCGTCCCGGCATCGGCGGCGCCTTGGAACAGCCCGTTCAGCCAGGCCGCCGCCTGGGCCCGCAGATATTGGCCCGAACCGCGGGCGTTCACCAGGTCACCCGGTGCGTAGGTCACCGGGTTCAGTGGTCGGGACTTGTTCACCAGAACAGACTGGTTGGCAGGATCGCCCACGGGGTCGAGCGCCGGAAGAGGATTGGCCGCCGACGGCACCAGCGCATTCACGACGGCGGCAGTTGCCTTGGCGGGGCTGGCGGCGGTGGTTGAGGTGGCCGGTGCCGCTGTTGCGTTGCCGGCTGTTGCGGGGGCCGCGGCAGCGAGGCCGCCGGCCAGGACGGTGGCGAGGAAGGCAGCGCAAGCCGCCAACCGGCGTCGGCTATTCTTTGGTGTTCCTGCTTGATCCTGAACCCGCATGTCGCCCCCAGTCGGTTTTCTCCAGCGGCAGGACTCTACCCGGCACGGCGGCGCGTGTCAGCAGTGTGCGCTAAAAAGTCATCAGGTAACCATTCGATCAAGGCTCGGTGGTCGTGTGTCGCGGTCGGCGCCGCGCTGACTATTCTGAAGGTGTTAGCTGCAGTGTATGGGGAACCCGGCTACGACATTTGAACCGTAGGCCGAAAGTGGGTTTTCCGTGGCATTCGCAGCCAATGAAGTGGTGATCAGTCGGGACGCCATGACCGTTTACGGTTTCCTTATGGACGGCATGAACAACTCGCTCTGGCGTCCGGACGTGCGCAGCATCGCGCTGCGTTCGGGCATCCGTGGCCAGAAAGGCGCGTTGTACCAGCAGACGGTGGCAGGACCCGGTGGCCGGCCCATCGCAGCGGACTTCACCATCACCGAGGCCCGCCCTGGCGCGGAAGTCCGGTACGCCGTCGTCGCTGGACCCGCCCGCCCAACAGGCGGCTACTACCTCAGTACCGAAGGCGCCACTACCCGGCTCCGCTTCGCGCTGGAGTACCACCCCAAAGGGCTGCGGAAGCTCATGAACGGGATGATCCAGAAGGCGCTGGAAGACGAAGTCGGACAGCTGGAACGGCTCAAGACCGCCATCGAGGCCAGCTCCTAGCTGGCGAACCTCAGGCCACCCCAGCCGTTGCCGATGGTCACGGGAGTGGTGAGGCGACCCGAGGTGAGGTCCCAGTACTCCACCATGCCGTTGCGGTCCAGGCCGGCCACGCCAACGGAGTCGGGACCCGTGAGGCCGCTCAACGCCCTCAACCCGATGTAATCCGTCCACGCGCTTCCCACCACCGGCCGGGACTCCTGCTTGGGCGTGCCCAAACCGCTGCCCCGGTACAGCCGGAGGGTCCCGTTGGGCTCGGTACTGAGCAGGTCCTCGAAGCCGTCGGCGTTGTAGTCCACCATGGTCACCCGGACGGAGGGGTTGCCGGTTCCGATCGCTGCCTGGCTGCGGATGTAGCTCAACCCTGTGTTCTTGTACAGGTACAAGTTGCCGCCCTTGTCCATGGCGACGATCTGGGGCAGCCTGTTGTTGGCACACCACGTCCCTACGGAAATGTTCAGGGTTCCCCACCCCTGGCCCAACACCACAGGATCCTTGAAGCCGCCGCTTTGAAGCCCGGGATAGACCAGCAGCGCACC
This sequence comes from Paenarthrobacter sp. AB444, assembly GCF_028736865.1. NCBI lineage: Bacteria > Bacillati > Actinomycetota > Actinomycetes > Micrococcales > Micrococcaceae > Paenarthrobacter > Paenarthrobacter sp. AB444. The sequence goes on from NZ_JAQZBY010000005.1 coordinate 15,529, forward strand.
GTCAAGGCGTTGATACAGAAGGTCGAAGACACCGTCGCGGTCCCAGTCCGTTACAAAGAGATCCTTGAGGCCCACGAATCCGGCCCCGATCCGCTTGCCCGGACCAAACCTGCCGTTGCCCCACGATGGATACGCCACCACGGAACCGTCACCTGCGATGGACACAAGATCGGCGGCGCTGCTGATCGAGGCCGCACCCAAGTCGACCGTTGGTGGCTGATGCTTCGATCCGGGTTCACAGACAGCCACGGGATCAGTCGGCGGTGTGACCGTTCCGCCGGGGCTGGTGGTGGTCCCCGCTGGCAGCGTCGTGTAGCCGAAGAAGTTGACCACGCCCCAAAGGGTGTAGCGGTTGGGGGTCGTCTGCCAGTTGCCGTCCGTGTACGTGATGCCGATGCCCATGACGTTGAACCGGGGATCCCGCAACAAAGCATCGTGGCCCGGTGAGCCCTTCCACCACTCCACAAGCTGCGCCGCGTCGCGGTCCCAACGCACAGCAATGACCTCGCCCGCCCCATTGTTCGGGTTCATCGCGCGGGGGTCGGTCCAGAAGTTGGGGCGGTGCTGGATCACTTCACGCGTTGCAATGTTGTTGGACCACTCCTGGGCCAGGCTTGCCACTGTTGCGTGGTACTTCACCGGTGCCAGGCCCAACGATGCCCGGTAACTGTTGATCGCGTTGAACACCGTCAGGATCGCGGCACTGTTGTTATCCGGCAGGAGCGCCAGGGCTCCGTCCTCGAGCTGCGGATCGTGCTGGGGGGCTTTGCCGGGGAAAGGCGTGGCGGAGTCGGTGCTGGGGGCTGCCGGGCTTTCCGGACCGGTTGGGTTCTCCGGGGCGGCGCCCGTTGGGGTGGTTACTGGCGACGGCGTCTGGCTGGGTGACGGCGATTGGCTTGGTTCCGTTGCTGTTGCCGTTGGGGTTGGGGTTGGGGTTGGCGTCGCGTTCTGAGTGGATGTGGGCTCGGCGGTCAGTGTAGGCTGCGCGGGCGCCGGACCGGCGGCCTCCGCCGTAGGCGTCGAGCCGGGGGAAACACTACCGGCGCTCTGCTGGGGAGCGGGTTGAGCCTCTGTCGGCTGGGGAGTGGCGGGCGTAGCGGAGGGAGTGGGATCTGACGGATTATCCGGCCCCCATGATGGCCCGATGTTCGGCACAGGCGGAGGTGTCTCAAACACCGGATCGACTGCGACCGGACCGCTTTCGCGCACCGCGGGTGTTTGCGCGGGCGGCTCTGTTGTGGGCTCGGTACTGGAAGAGCCGCCCTCGGCAGGACCCACCGCCGAAGGTGAGGGAGCCGCCGTCGGGCTTTCTTCAGGGACCGCCAGGCCGGAAGGGACGCTGGACGACGGAGTGGCGCTGGTGCCAGGTGCCGCCTCCGTCGCCGGCAGGATCTGGCTGGACGCGGCCATGCAAAGTGCCAGTGCGCCAGCCAGCACAAGAGCGGCAGGCGCTGCCAGTTTGTTCACAATTACCCCGCGGTTGCTCGTTGCCCCCAAGTACGGGCGCGGCTTTACATGTCCGGGAACTATAGTCCCATGGGGCGGCCGGAACAATGCGTGGGGTATTTGGCCGATGGGGTATTTTTGATGACGTGCTGATCTCTGACCGCGACATACGTGCCGAAATCGACTCCCAACGGATTGTTCTTGAGCCGTACGATCCCGCGATGGTGCAGCCGTCTTCGGTGGATGTACGTATTGACCGGTTCTTCCGGCTTTTTGACAACCACAAATACGCCCACATCGACCCGGCAGAAGAGCAGCCCGAGCTGACCCGCCTGGTGGAAGTGGAAGGCGATGAGCCTTTCATCCTGCACCCCGGGGAATTCGTGCTGGGCTCCACGTATGAAACCGTGAGCTTGCCCGATGACATTGCCGCCCGGCTGGAGGGCAAGTCCTCCCTGGGCCGTTTGGGGCTGCTCACACACTCGACCGCCGGCTTTATCGATCCCGGATTTTCCGGACACGTCACTCTTGAACTCTCCAACGTGGCCACGTTGCCCATCAAGCTGTGGCCGGGCATGAAGATTGGCCAGCTGTGCTTCTTCCGGCTCACTTCCGCTGCTGAGCACCCCTACGGTTCCGGCGAATACGGCAACCGCTACCAGGGCCAGCGCGGACCCACCGCGAGCCGCAGCCACCTGAACTTCCACCGGACGTCCATTTAGCTATTTGCGGCGAGAGGTGGGCTTTCGCTTCTTTGTGGGCCATTTCGTCGCCTCTTTCGATTGAGGCGTCGTCCCTCGGTTTAGGGGCGTTACGCCGGAGCGCGGTCCGGGGTCCGGGGCGGGGCTTTGGGGGTTCTCCGGAGGGCCTTGACCGCGGGCTCCACGAAACGGGCTGCCAGTGGGCCAAGGATGGCCATGAGGAGGACGTAGGCCGTGGCCAGCGCCGCGAGTTCGTGTGGAACTGTTCCGGAAGCCACGGCCAGACCGGCGATGACAATCGAGAACTCACCACGGGCAATCAGGGCCGCCCCGGCGCGGAACCGACCGGGCATCGCAATGCCGGCCCTCTTGGCCGCCCAGATTCCCGTGAGCATCTTGGTGGCGGCGGTGAGTACGGCGAGCAGGAGGGCCCAGCCCAGGACCGGCGGAATCGAGGTGGGGTCGGTGTTGAGCCCGAAAGCCACGAAGAAGATCGCCGCAAACAAGTCCCGCAGAGGTTCCAGAATGCGGGTGGCGGTGTGGGCTGTTGCGCCGGAAATGGCGATGCCCAACATGAATGCTCCCACAGCGGCGGAGACCTGAAGGGCCGAGGCAATGCCTGCCACCAGCAGCGCAAGGCCCAAAACATTGAGCAGGAAGACTTCGGAGTTCTCGCTGTGGATGGCTTGGGAGACGCGCTGACCGTACTTGAGGGCGATCACCAGCACCACCGTGACCACGGCCAGGGCGATGCCCACTGTCTGCAACCCGCCCAGGAATCCTACGCCCGCCAGGATCGCGGTCAGGATGGGCAAGTAGATAGCCATGGCCAGGTCTTCGAATACCAGGATCGACAACACGACCGGCGTTTCACGGTTGCCGATGCGGCCAAGGTCGGTGATGACCTTGGCAGCGATGCCCGATGACGAGATGTAGGTAACGCCACCCATGACGATCGCGCCGACCAGCCCCCAACCCAGCAGAACGGCCAATCCCGCGCCGGGCAGGAAGTTCAGGACAAAGTCCATAACGCCCGCCTGCCACGAGCGGCGAAGCCCTGTGACCAGCTCCGACGCCGTATATTCCAATCCGAGCATAAGCAGAAGGAGAATGACGCCAATCTCGCCGGAGAGATGCGCGAACTCGTGCATGCCGTCAAGCTTGACGAACCCGCCGGCACCGAATGCCAACCCGCCGACAAGGTAGAGGGGGATGGGCGACATGCCGATTCGGCCCGCTAATCGAGCCAGGAGGCCGAGGCAGAACACGACGGCCCCCAGTTCAACGAGGGCTAATGCGAGCGGATCCATTCCGGTCAGCCGTTGCGGAGGATGTCGGCTGCCGAGTCAAGTCCTTCCTGGGTGCCGACCGCTACGAGCAGATCGCCGGTGTGAAGAACGACGTCGGGTGCCGGCGAGGGGACAACCTCACCTTCGCGCATGATCGCCACGATGGAGACACCGCTGCGTGTGCGGATTTGGGCCTTCCCCATGGCCTGGTTGACGAACGGGGAATCAGCGGTGATGGAGAACTGGCGTGTGACGATGCCCGGGACTTCGCGGTGTGCTTCGGCCAAGCGCATGGCAATGTGCTGCCCGCCCAGCAGGTTCCCGAGGGTCGAGGCCTCGTCAGCTGTCAACGGAATGGAGGCCTGGCACGTATCCGGGTCATCCCACGTTGAGACGAAAAGCTCCGTTTCGCCCTCGCGCAGTTCCACCACCCCAATACGGCGGCCTGATGCCGTCACGAAGTCCTTCCGGATGCCAAGGCCCGGAAGTTCGGTCTCATCCACGTTCATAGCTCCACCCTAAACTCTGTTGAACCGGTCCGGTACGTTGTTGACGCTCGACAGGTCCTATGTAGTTAACGCTCTGGTATTACGGCTATTTCCACCTTGGCTGGCGGCTTTACGGGAAGGATCACCAGCAGGCCCGCCAGGAGCACCACCATGATCCCCAGGATGCCCCAGCGCTGGGCTTCCCCGGCCGGGACGAGGGGAGAGGCGATGGCAATGCAGAGCGTGAACAGGGTGGGGGCCAGGAAACTGACGGCCCGCCCCGTAGTGGCGTAAAGACCGAACAACTCGCCGGACTCACCTGCAGGGGCAAGCCTGGCGAGGTAGGCCCGGGACGAGGACTGCGCGGGGCCGACGAACAAGCACAGGAGAAGGCCGAAGACCCAGAAGGTGGAACTGCCCGGCCAGGGGCTGCCGAAGAAGACGTAATCACCGTTGCCCAGGACCAGGATGAAGGTTCCCGCGGTCAGCAGGCCGATCAAGGACAACACGATGACTGCTTTGGGTCCGATCCTGTCGTCCAGGAAGCCGCCGATGATTGCGCCAACGGCGGCGACTACGTTGCCGAAGATGGCGAAGAAGATGACTTCCTTGAGCTCAAAACCGAAGGTCCCTGCGGCAATCACCCCGCCGAAGGTGAAGACCGCGGCGAGGCCATCACGGAAGATGGCGCTGGACAGCAGGAAGTAGATGGTGTGCGGGCTGGTCCTGTAGATGGCCCCGATGCGGCGGATCAGCAATTTGTAGGAGTCGACGAAGCCCAGCGCCGCCGTGTCCTTCTTCACGGAGACCTCAGGGACGGCAAACATCACGGGGAGGGCAAAGATGAAGAACCACAGGGCGGAGAAGACGGCGACCAGCCGGATGTTGAGCGAATCCTGGGTGGACGCCCCAAACCAGTCGAACGAAGGCTGGACAAAAAGCTGCAGCACCAGCAGGAGCGCCACGATCCCGCCCAGGTAGCCCATTCCCCAGCCGAAGCCGCTGATTTTGCCGATGTTGCGGGGTGTGGAGATCTGGGCCAGCATGGCGTTGTAGTTCACGCCGGCGAACTCGAAAAACACGTTGCCCAGTGCGATCAGGCAGACTCCGAGGAGCAGGAACTCGGGCCGCGGGAAGACGAAGAAGCACAGCCCGGTGAGCAGTGCTGTGGCGGCCGTGTTGACGCCAAGCCATAGCTTCCGCCTCCCGCCGGCATCGGAACGTTGGCCCGTGACCGGCGCGAGCAGCGCTATGGCCAGGCCTGCGACGGCAAGGGCGGCGCCCAATGCGGCCGAGGCCGCATCTTCTCCGCCGAACGCATTGGAGGTGAGGTACACCGTGAAGACGAACGTCGTCATGACGGCGTTGAAGGCTGCCGATCCCCAATCCCAGGACGCCCACGCAAGGATTTGTCCCTTCTTGGAGGTGACCGGACCAGAGGCAAGCTCGGATGTCGGGTTGGAGGCTTCGGGAACTGCGGCCGCGTTCATAGTGTGAATGCTATCCGGGCGGAATGGACTGCGCGTGGATGACAGACCGCTATGTGGACAACGGCAGGCGTCGGGCGGTTGGGGCGGGGACAGTGGCCTAAAAGTGTCCTTCCCCCTTGATAAACTAGATGAACTGAACCCAACGTATGACCGCCTGCTCCAACTTTTGACAATTCTTTTCTGACTTTGCGGAGAAAACAGTGATCACAGTTCTCGCCATCACCTTTGCAGCGGCAACTGTGGCGCCCTTGATCTTCCGCGCGCTGCGCAGGAATGCGTTCTACCTTCTCGCCGCCGTCCCCGCGGCCGCCTTCATTTGGCTGGTCCTTCAGTACAACTCCGCATATTCCGGGGAGGGCATAGAAGAAGTCCTGCCTTGGATTCCCAGTTTGCACCTGGAACTCGCGTTCCGCATGGACCCCTTGGCTTGGGTCATGTCGCTGCTCATCCTGGGAGTGGGTTCGCTGGTGCTGGTCTACTGCGCCCGGTACTTCAAAAACAAGGATTCCGGTCTGGGTGGCTTCGGCGCCCAGCTGCTGGCTTTCGCCGGTGCCATGTTCGGATTGGTTACCTCCGATGACCTCCTGATGCTCTTCATCTTCTGGGAGCTCACCACCATCCTGTCGTACCTCCTGATCGGCTATGCCCGCACCCGTCTGGCGGCGCGACGGTCTGCCCTGCAGGCATTGATGGTCACCACTGCGGGTGGTCTGGCGATGCTCGTGGGCTTGATCATCCTGGGCCAGGCCGCCGGAACTTACCGCGTCTCCGCCATCCTCGACCAAGCCGGGTCGCTCCTGACTGGACCTATGCAGGGCGCGGTGGACGCCGCCGTCGTCCTGGTCCTTGTGGGTGCCATCACCAAATCGGCGCTCGTCCCCTTCCACTTCTGGCTGCCGGGGGCGATGGCGGCCCCGACGCCGGTCAGCGCCTACTTGCACGCGGCTGCCATGGTGAAGGCGGGCATCTACATCGTGGCCCGCCTGGCGCCAGGCTTCGCGTCCTCGGAGTTCTGGCTGCCGTTGGTCCTCGGCCTTGGCCTGGCCACCATGATCATCGGTGGCTACCGTGCGCTGCGGCAGACGGACATCAAACTCATCCTCGCTTACGGCACCGTGAGCCAGCTCGGCTTCCTCACCATGGTGGTGGGGCTCGGCCGGCCCGACGCCGCCTTGGCCGGTCTGGGCTTGCTGCTGGCGCACGGCTTGTTCAAAGCCACGCTGTTCCTGGTGGTGGGCATCATCGACCACCAGTCCGGCACGCGCGATACCCGTAAGCTCTCGGGCGTCTTCCGATCGTCGCGCGCGCTGGGCGTGGTTGCGGCGATTGCCGCCGCGTCGATGGCCGGTGTGCCGCCGTTGGCCGGGTTCGTCGCCAAGGAATCGGTCTTTGAGGCCTTCGTCCAGTACGGAACAGGCGACGAGGGCGCTTTGGGGATCTGGATCCTGGTGGGCCTGGTCATCGGCTCCATCCTCACGTTCGCCTACAGTGCCCGTTTCATATGGGGAGCGTTCGCAATCAAACCGGGCGTGGAGCCCACTCCGTTCAAACCCATCAAGCCCTCGTTCCTTGCTGCCCCGGCGATCCTCAGCCTGCTCAGCATCGTGTACGGGGTCTGGCCTGCGCCGGTGGACACCTGGATCCAGCCTTACGCTGCGTTGTTCGCCACCGGACCGGACGCCGTCGACGCCGGACACCTGGCGTTGTGGCACGGCTTGACGCCCGCGCTGGGCCTGACAGCGATAACGTTCGTGCTGGGCGCGGCGATGTTCTACGGCCGCAACCTCGTTGCCCGCCTCCAGGGCCTGGTCCCCGATTGGGTCGACGGCGACCGTGCGTACCAGAACACCATTGGCGCGCTGGATGATGTTGCGGTCTGGATCACCGGCCGCACCCAGCGGGGTTCGCTGTACTTCTACCTGGCAGTGATCCTTACTGTCGCTTTCGCCGTTCCCCTGGCTGCCATCGTGATGGCCAACAAACCGTTGCCTGAGGGGATCTACTTCGTCGACCCCAACTCGCCGCTGCAGATGGTGCTGGGCGTGGGAATCGTGGTAGGAGCCCTGGCCGCAGTCCGGGCCAACAAGCGATTCCTCGCCGTGCTGATGGTGTCGGTCACCGGTTACGGCATCGCCCTCATGTTCGCGCTGCAGGGCGCGCCGGACCTGGCCCTGACACAGATGCTGGTGGAAACCATTGTGCTGGTGGCCTTCGTCCTTGCCATGCGCAGCCTCCCTGCTGAGCTGCGGGACAGGACCGGCGGACGGCTCAGGGTCATCCGCGTCATCATCGGGGCAGCGTTTGGCATCACCATGATCTTCGTGGCGATCTACGCGATGGGCGCCCGTGTGGCCACCCCGGTGTCCCTCGACTTCCCGCGCCTGGCTTATGAAGGCGGCGGCGGCTTGAACGTAGTCAACGTGACCCTCGTGGATATTCGCGCCTGGGACACTTTCGGCGAGATTTCCGTGTTGGCGATCGCCGCCACAGGCGTGGCGAGCCTGATCTTCGTCCGAAGCCGTGGCGACCGCATCAAAACGTCCGAAGCCGTGCCGGAAGGCAGCGTGGGGCGCCGCACCGGCGTCGAGCGTGATTCCCGGGCGAGCGCCACGCTGGCCGTCGCCCGGAAGTTCTCGGCGGTCACCCGTGACGCGTGGCTGGTAGCGGGCCGGACGTTGGCACCCGAACGGCGTTCGATCATCTTCGAAGTCGTCACCAGGCTCATCTTCCATTCGCTGATCGTCTTCTCCATCTACCTCCTCCTGGCGGGTCACAACCTGCCCGGCGGAGGGTTCGCCGGTGGTCTCACCGCGGGGCTTGCCCTGACCATCCGCTACCTGGCGGGCGGGCGGTTTGAGTTGAGCGAGGCAGCGACAGTCAGTGCCGGAACACTCTTGGGAACGGGACTCGCGACGGCGGCAGCCTCCGGGGTCGTCCCGTTGTTCCTTGGCGGACAGGTGTTCCAGAGCGCCATCATCGAGTTCTGGCTGCCCGTCTTCGGTGACGTCAAGTTCGTCACGTCCACGATTTTCGATATCGGCGTGTACATCGTGGTGGTGGGACTGGCGCTGGATGTCCTCCGGAGCCTCGGTGCGGAAATCGACGAGCATTTTGAAGGCCAAGGCGCGCCCCTGACAGCGGAAGACGCCGCAGAACAGGCCGAACAGGCTGAGCAAGCCGAGCAAGCCGCGTGGGCCCAGACCGCCGCCGAATCTTCCGCCTCCGGGAAAGGTACCGCATGAGCATCAACCTGACCCTGCTGATCGTCATGGGCGTTCTCTACGCCTGCGGCATCTACCTCATCCTTGAGCGCAGCCTCACGCGTGTGCTGCTCGGGCTGATGTTGCTGGCCAACGCCACCAACATCCTCATTTTGAGCACCGGAGGGTACGCCGGGCTGGCTCCCTTCTTCAGCAAGGAAACAAGCCCGGATTCCTACAACGACCCCCTCCCGCAAGCGCTGATCCTCACGTCGATCGTCATCTCCTTCGCCGTGACAGCATTCATGCTCGGCATCATTTACCGCACCTGGGTCCTTGCCCGCCAGGACGAAATCCAGGACGACCTCGAAGACGTCCGCGTGGCAAAAACCCCCAGCTTCGACGCCGAAGACGACGCCATCGTGCCGTTGGAGACCTCGGAGTTCGCGGTCACCCCGTCCAGTCCGTCAGACCGGTTCCACCCGGAAGCCACGGAAACACCCAGTTCTTCGACAAGGCAGGAAGGGGGCAGCGCGTGAACCTCGCAAACCTGTCACCGCTGGCCGTCCTCCTCCCCATCCTTGGCGCCGCGCTGGCGTTCCTGCTGATCCGGCACCAGACCGCCCAGCGGGTAGTCAGCATCGGCATCCTCAGCAGCACCTTGCTCCTGGAATGCCTCCTGCTGTTCTCCGTTTGGAGCGGCGGCACCACCTCCGTCACTTTGGGTGGCTGGCTGCCGCCTTGGGGCGTGGTGCTGGTCGTAGACCAGTTCTCTTCGCTCATGCTGGTGGTTTCGTCCGTGGTCAGCCTGGCGGTTTTGATCTACGCGACGGGCCAGGGCATGGCCGACGGCGACCAGGAAGCACCCGTTTCGATCTTCCACCCCACGTACCTCATCCTGGTGGCGGGCGTCTCCAATGCCTTCCTCACAGGTGACCTCTTCAACCTTTACGTCGGCTTCGAGATCCTGCTGACGGCAAGCTATGTGCTCATGACCCTGGGCGGCACCGGTCCGCGCATCCGTGCCGGTGTCACGTACGTGGTGGTCTCCGTAGTGTCGTCCGTCCTGTTCCTTATTGCCATTGCCATGATTTACGGGGCCACAGGGACCATTACGATGGCGGACCTGGCGGTCAAGCTGGCTGAACTGGACCCGGGCACGCAGAACCTGCTGCACGTGATGCTCCTGGTGGCGTTCGGTATCAAGGCGGCTGTCTTCCCGTTGTCGTTCTGGCTTCCCGACTCCTATCCCACGGCCCCGGCCCCCGTTACAGCGGTGTTCGCAGGCTTGCTGACCAAGGTGGGCGTCTATGCGATGGTCCGGACTGAAACCCTCCTGTTCCCTGGAGACACCCTCAACGTCCCCTTGATGGTGGTGGCGCTGCTGACCATGGTGGTGGGCATTCTGGGTGCCTTGGCCCAGAGCGACATCAAACGTCTGCTGTCCTTCACCCTGGTCAGCCATATCGGGTACATGGTGTTCGGGCTGGCCATCAGCTCGGTGTCCGGCCTGGGCGCGGCTGTGTTCTACGTGGCCCACCACATCACCGTGCAGACCAGCCTGTTCCTGGTGACGGGCCTGATCGAACGTCGTGGCGGCAGTTCATCCATTGACCGGCTGGGTGGCCTGGCCAAGCTCTCGCCTTTGCTGGCGTTGCTGTTCTTCGTACCGGCCATGAACCTGGCAGGTATTCCACCGTTCTCCGGGTTCCTTGGAAAGCTTGGCCTCCTGCAGGCGGGCGTGGAACTCGGCACGCCGTTGGCGATCGTGCTGGTTGTGGGCGGCGTGGTCACCAGCCTCCTGACCCTGCTGGCCATCGCAAGGGTTTGGAACAGGGCTTTCTGGCGCAAACCCGAAGATGCCGAGTACCCGGACCCCGTGCTGCTGACCCCCGGTAACGTCGGAGTGCTGCCGCGCACCATGGTGGGTTCCACGGCAGCGTTGGTGGTGTTCGGTGTGGCATTGACGGTCTTCGCCGGCCCTCTCTTCCAGATCGCGGACGGTTCGGCTGAAATCATGTTGGACCGCTCGGCCTACATCCATTCCGTGCTGGGCGACGCCGTTGAGGTGCCGCCCCTGCCTCAGAACAGTGGTGCCAAATGAGCCGCAAACCGACCTCGTTCCGCACGGAACTGCCTCTGCTCATCTGGTTGGTCATCGTGTGGGGTGCGCTGTGGCGGGACTTCAGCCCCGGAAACCTGCTCTTCGGCGCGCTGATCGCCGTGCTGGTTGCCAAGTTCTTTTACCTCCCGCCCGTGGAGCTCAGCGGCAGGTTCAACGTCCTGCGCGCCATTCCGTTCGCCGTGGTCTTCCTCGCGAAAGTGGTGGCAGCGAGCTTCGTGGTTCTGTACCTGGCGGTGGTCAAAGGGCCCAAGGTGCGCAGCGCCGTCGTCGCTGTTCCCTTGCGGAGCCATTCGGACCTCATGGTGACTGCGACCGGCCACGTCATTTCGTTGATCCCCGGGTCCCTGGTGGTGGAGGTGGACCGTTCGACGTCCACCCTGTACCTGCACGCACTCAACATTGACGGGGAAGCGGACATCGCGAAAATACGCCACGAAACCCAGAACATCGAGGCCGGGCTGATCCGCATCATGGGCACCCGGGAAGAGGTCGAGGCGCTGAAAGCGGAACCCCGGGCCGGCCTGGAAGGGGCAGCGCTGTGAAGGAATTTGTCTTGGTGGCTACGGCGGTGATCCTCAGCCTCGCAGCTGCAGGTGCAATCATCCGCATCGCGATCGGTCCGTCCCTGCTGGACCGCGTCCTCGCCTCCGATGTCCTGCTGGCCATCGTGGGTGCAGCCCTCGCCGTGGACATGGCAGTGAACCGGCACCTGAACAACCTGATGCTCCTGGTAGCACTTGCGATCATCGGGTTCATCGGCTCGGTAACGGTTGCCCGCTTTGTGGCCGAGAGGAGGGAACACAGCAATGAATCCTGATGCCTCCGGCGTGGACGTCGTCATCGACGCCGTTACCGTCGTGTTCCTGATTGTCGGTGCGATGATGTCGCTCGGTGCTGCGATCGGCCTGCTGCGGTTTCCGGAGCTTATGAGCCGCATGCACGCCGCCACCAAGCCGCAGGTGCTCGGACTGTTCCTGATGCTCTCGGCAATCGGCTTGCAGATGCGCACCTGGTGGGTGTGGCCGGTCCTGCTGGTGGCGTGGATCTTCCAGCTCCTCACGGCGCCGGTCTCCGCACATATGGTGGGACGTTCGGCGTACCGGACCAAGCACGGACACCGCGAGAAGCTCACCAAAGATGAACTCGAAGCCGTAGTCCAAAGGGCTGCCGCCGGCCAAGAGCCCCTGGAGCCCTAAAGCAACGCGGGGTCACTTATGGCCCATCCCCAGGGGATTTATGGGCCATAAGTGACCCCGCGTTGCTTCTCCTGCTTAGACGATGTCCTGCGACTTCGCGAAACGGGCAATGGCCCGCTGCGTGCCCCGGCTGGTGAGGACTTGGATCAGCGTGCTCACGAAGGCGGAAACCAACGCAAAGGTCAGGGCCGAACGAAGGCTCGTTTCCATGTCGTCATGGCCTGTGGGCGGCTTGTTGCCCGTGGCCTTTTCCCAGCCTTTGTTGACGAGTTTGGTACCGACAAAGCCTGCGCCGAGGCTGATCCCGGTGCCCAACAGCTTGAAGAAGAGGTTCATGCCCCCAGCCTAGCTGTATGGCAGGCTACCTGCGGCTCTCCCTTTCCTTGAGAAACGCAGTCAAGGAACCGACCGGCGCCAGCACCGGGATCACTGGGTGCTCGGCCGACCAAACGGCGTCCACGGAGTCGAAAGCCGCGAGTTCCTTGAGCAGGTAATACGTGGGCGGCATCAACTTAAGTCTGCCTTCCGCTTCGGAAGCCAAGATTCCGCTGACAGGCATCCACAGTGATTGCCAGGCCTCCGTGGTCTGGTGGCGTGGCTGTGCTTCCGGGGCGGGCTTGGCGAGGTAGAAGTAGGTGTCGAAACGCTTGGGCATGTCCACGGGAGTGATCCAATTGGCCCACGGACGCAGGGCTGCGGCCTCTATGGCCAGCCCCGCTTCTTCCTGGACTTCGCGGATGGCTGCAGCAAGGACGGTCCCAGCGGCCTTCTGTGCCTGGGCTGGATCCGAGGAAATCGAACTCTGCCCCCAGGCGGCAGCGTGGCTGTGGAGAAGTTCCGCCGGGTAATCCCATCCGGCCTGATCCGCGGCATCCACCCGGCCGCCCGGGAACACCACCATTCCCGCAGCGAAGTCCATGGTGCTGACCCGGTGCTGGACGAACGCCTCGAGCCCGGATGGGGTATCGCGGAGCAGGATGACGCTGGCGGCGAGGCGTGGCTCGGACACTGGCGTGGTGTCGGGAAGGCTGGAACCGGGAAGATCCGTCATGAAGTCATTCTCGCAGGTGCGTTGCGGGGCCTGCTCTGCGTGCAACGAGCGAGGAATGGGGCGCAGAGCGGGCCTCGCAACGGCAAGGACGGAATATGACCCCGCCTACCCCGCCTGGCCCGGCCTCACAGGCACGCCAAGGTGTAAACTGAACCAGCCCATCAGGGCAGATTTGATAACGACAGGGGAGCGCCGCCGTCGAATCCTGCACCACGCAGGAGACGCGAGGGCGCTGAGAGTGCGGACAGCCGCAGACCCTCGAACCTGATCCGGTTAGTACCGGCGCAAGGGAGTCGAGCTTCTCAGAGTGTCCGGGTCCGGACGGCGCGCACGCCGGCCGGAAACCGGGGAGCACTTTCCCCTCCTGTAACCTCAGGAGGCAGAAAAATGACCACGGTAAACGTGAAGAAGACCAGTTACGGCTGGCGAGTTGTAGACATCGTAGTGGCAGCCCTCATCGCCATCGCCGGCGGCGTCATCTTCTGGGCCTGGTCCCAGGGCGCCGCGATCGTATCCATCCCCATGAACGCGGCCTACCCGCCATTGACCGGCCTCATCGCCGGTGGCTGGATGATCCCCGCAGTCCTGGGCATGCTCATTATCCGCAAGCCCGGCGCAGCCCTGTTCTGCGAGGCTGTGGCCGCCACCGGCGAACTCATCATGGGCTCGCAGTACGGCACCACGGTGCTGATCTCCGGCATCCTGCAGGGCCTCGGCGCCGAGCTCATCTTCGCGGCGTTCCGCTACAAGAAGTTCAATCTGCCCACGTCGCTTCTCGCGGGTGCAGGTGCCGGACTCTTCTGCGGCCTCAACGACTCCTTCCTCCCGTGGGGCTGGAACATCGCCTATGAGGCCGTCGACAAGCTCACCTACATCGCGTTCTGCACCCTTTCCGGCGCCATCATCGCAGGGGCCCTTTCCTGGGTGGCCACCCGCGGTCTGGCGAAGACGGGCGTTCTCAGCTCCTTCGCCTCGCGCAAGGCCGCTTCGGAGCCAGTCTTCAGCTGATGCCCGCCACACAGAGCGGTACGGTCAAGCCTGCCGCCATTTCCGCCGAGGGGTGGGGGTGGCGGCATGCCGGGCGCTCCACGCCTGCCATCCAGGGCCTGGACCTGCGGATCGAACCGGGGGAGCGGGTCCTCCTCTTGGGCCCGTCCGGGGCCGGCAAGTCCACGCTCCTGCACGCCCTGACCGGGGTGCTGGGTGATGAGGAAGACGACTCGGACGAGACCGGCTCGCTGCTGATCGACGGCGTCGCGCCCCGCGAGTCCCGTGGCCGGGCGGGACTGATGCAGCAGGACCCCGAAACCCAGGTGATCCTCTCGCGCGTGGGCGACGACGTCGCCTTCGGTGCGGAGAACTTGGCTGTGCCCCGGGACGAGATCTGGTCCCGCGTGCATGAAGCGCTCGACGACGTCGGCTTGCGTACCGCTGCCGGCGGCGGTTTGGCGTTGGACCACCCGACGGCGGCACTCTCCGGTGGCCAGAAGCAGCGGCTCGCGTTGGCGGGCATTCTGGCGATGCGGCCCGGGCTGATCCTGCTCGACGAGCCCACGGCCAACCTTGACCCCGCAGGCGTACTGGAGGTCCGGGACGCGGTGCGCCGCTGCCTGGACAAGACCGGTGCCACGCTGGTGGTCGTGGAGCACAGGGTGTCCGTGTGGAAGGACATGGTGGACCGGATCGTGGTCCTGCAGCCCGGTTCTGCCGGTGGGGGAACACTCCTGGACGGGCCGCCGGACCAGGTTCTCTCCGAGGCACGATCCATGCTGATGGCAGCGGGCGTATGGGTACCCGGTTACGTTCCCGCGACCCGGGCAAGGCTCCAGGCGGACGGTCCCAGCGAGCTGCTCCTCGTGGCCCAGGACTTGGCGGTTTCCCGGGAAAAGCCCAAGCGGAAGGGCTTCAGGACCATCCCGCCCGTCCCCGCGCAGAAAGACATCACGGCCCAGGTCAGAGCCGGCCAGGCACTGACCATTACCGGGCCGAACGGGGCCGGCAAGTCCACCTTCGCACTCACCTTGGCTGGTCTTCTGGCGCCGGTGGACGGCGCGGTGAGTGCCGGCGTCGAGCTTTCACAAGGAGCGGGCATTGACCCGTACAAATGGAAAGCCGATCAGCTGATCTCCCGGATTGGCACGGTCTTCCAGGAGCCGGAGCACCAATTCGTCACCGGCAAAGTCCTGGACGAGCTCATGTTCGGCCCCAGGCACCTCGGCCACGGGGAAGAGCGCGTTGACGAACTCGTGGAGCGGTTGAGGCTGGGCCATTTGGTGGACGCGAATCCCTACACCTTGTCCGGCGGGGAGAAGCGGAGGCTCTCAGTAGCCACAGTGCTGGCGGCCCACCCCAAGGTGCTGGTCCTGGATGAGCCCACGTTCGGCCAGGACGCCAACACGTGGGCAGAGCTGGCGTCGTTCCTTTCGGAGCTGCTCGATGCCGGGACGGCCGTTGTGTCGGTGACCCACGATCAGGAGTTCAGCGCGGTCCTGGGCGGGACGGAGCTGCGGCTGGGGCCGGCAACACAGGGCGAAGCAGCGCATCAGGAAGCGGGTGCCGCGTGAGGGACGCCCTGAACCTGAGCGGAAACCACGCACTCCTGACCCGGGCGAATCCACTGGCGAAGTTCGTGGCCGTCTTCTTCATCTCGCTGGTGCTGGCCCTGTCCATCGACTGGGTTTCGGCATCCACTGCGCTGATTGCGGAACTGGCGCTTTTCCCGTTGGCCGGCCTCACGCTGCGGCTGTTGTGGCTTCGCGCGTGGCCGCTGATTATCGCGTCAGTGATCGGCGGCTGGAGCACCGCCATTGTGGCCGCCGACAGCGGCGCTGTACTGCTCGACGTCGGACTCTGGTCCATCAGCGAAGGTTCCCTTCAGCTGGGGCTGGGTTTCATGTTGCGCGGTTTGGCGATCGCCCTCCCGGCGATCCTGCTGATGTCGTGCACTGATCCGACTGACCTTGCCGACGCCTTGGCCCAAAAAGCGAAACTGCCGCACCGTTTTGTCCTCGGGTCCCTTGCTGCCATGAGGCTGGTGGGCCTCATGGCAGAGGAATGGCAGACCATTGGAATGGCCCGCCGTGCCCGCGGCGTCGGCTCGCAGGGCAGCCCGCTGCAGAGGCTCAAGGCGACGCTGGGGCAGAGTTTCGGTCTGCTGGTCCAGGCTGTCCGCCGGGCTTCGAGATTGGCCGTGACCATGGAAGCGCGCGGCTTCGGGGGCGGGCAACGGACATGGGCGCGCGAATCCACCTACTCACTCCTGGACGTGTGGGTGGTGCTCGGCGGGGTGCTGGTTGCCGCGGCCGCTGTGCTGACCGCTGTGGGTGCCGGGACGTGGAGCTTCGTCTGGCGCTAGCTGCCTAGCGCTGGCGCTGGATTTCCTCGAAGCCGGCGCGGGTCAGGAAGCCCAGCTGGGCTTCCTTTTCTTCCAGCTGGATGATCGGACCCAATTCGAAGCAGGTGGCTTCCAGCCGGCGAAGGGCTTTGGCGTTGCGGGCATCCGGTTCCACGACGATCCTGTCCTTGCCCGGTACGGAGAACATGTACTTGATGAGCGAGGTTGCCAGGCGGGGCGTGAAGTGCGGGATGGGCCGCGTTGCCGGGGCGAGCAGGAGGTGCATTCCGATGTCCTCGGCCCGGGCCGGATAGGCCTCTCCCACGGGGTCGTGCAACGGCTCATAGGTCTGGAACAAAGCCAGCGGTTCGCCGTCGAGGATCACCAGGAACGCGTGGTGGGTGTCCAGTGAGTCAAGGAACTCGTAGATGCCCAGTACTTCCTCACGCGGCTTCTCCGTCATGCCCCAGAACCTGGCCCTGGGCTGTGAAACCCACTCGTGGATAAGTCCGATGTCCTCGGCCGGGATCAGGGGAACGATCCGGAGCGGGCCCCAGCCGTCGAGCTCCTCGGCGTAGACGGTGGTGCGGGCAGAGAAATCCTGTGCGGTGGTGATCATGGTTTCCTTCGGTAGATGCGGCCGGTGCCGCTGTCAGTGGGTGTCTTTGGCCAGGGCGGACCAGTCGGTGGCCACGGGGACCAGCCGGCCGTCAGTCCACAGCGGGAGTTGGTCTGCGAAGTGCCTGTGGCCGGGGGTGCCTGCGGCTCCAAAAGGAACGACCCAGCGGCTGCCGGCCCGATCGCCCAGGTCCCAGACGTAGCGGGCCACAGGACCCCTGAAACTTCGGTCCTCCACGCCAGGGAGGCTTTCTGTGCTCAGCACGCAACCGGTATCTCCGCCCAGGCCGGACGTGGGCACGCTTGCCGCGAGAGCCTCGGGGAGGACATGAACTGCCAACAGCTTGTGCCGGTCACCCCAGGATGCCCGGTCCAGCGAAACGACTTCCAGTGCCGTGTCCTCCAACGCCGCCACAGCTTCCGTGTTCACGTCGATACCCAGTTCGGGGGCCCGGGCCAGCAGTGTCTCCAGCGCGAAGCCGATGCGCGATGCCACCGACAACCACGGCCCGAACAATGGTGAGTATCCGCTGGGCGTGTTCAACGGAGCCAGGGCCGCATGCCCGTGGAAGCGACGGACCAAAGAACCACGCCAGGCTGCGAAGAGCGCCGCTTCGTGGCTGTCCGCGTCCATCCGGCCATCCCAGGCCATCAGCTGGGATCTCGCGTCCTTTGCCTTCGGGGAGAGCGCGCCGGGGTGCAGCCCGCTGAGAATCTTCCGGAATACTGGCCAAGGGCCCAGCAGCGTGTCAGTGTGGATGGCCTGCATATCGTCCACTGTCAACGTCCCCGCGGGCGCGGACTCCAACAAGTGCCGGATGCGCCTGGCACGGTGGGCAGGCGCGAACTCCATCGCGGTGGCTTCCCCGCCGCCGGCTGCCCGGTCGTTGGCGCTCACGGCGAACCGCTGGACCTCGGTGCGGGGCAACGCTGCGTAGTGCCCGTCCCAGGCGTGACGCGCTGAAGGCGCCGGTGCGGGCAAACGGCGGTTTGCGGGATTGCGCTGTGGGACCAGTCCGGCAACGAAATGCCTCACCGCACCGGAGGAATCCGCGGTCACCACGCTGTTGACGGGCTCCACCCAGCCATCAAGGGCAGCTTCAACGTCGGCGACGCTCCGGCTCCGCAGCAGCGGCAGGAGGGCCTCGAACCCCAACCGCCCCTCAACGCGCGCCGGAAAGCGCAAACTCAGTGCGCCGCCGTCGGGCGTTTCAGAGATCACCGGGCCTCGGGCAGTCTCGATGATCTCGACAATGACGGCGTCGCCGCCGCGGACCCTGATGGTCTCGGAACCCACGACGGCGGTTTCCCAGCCTTCCGGGCCGCGGGCCTCGACGTGTTCGCCGTCGGCGTCCCGGATCCGGCGGAGTTCCTCCACGAAGAGGTCCTGGTAATCTGCCATGGCGTTGGTGACGGCCCAAGCAGCGTGGCCGGTGTGGGCGAAGTGCGGCAAGCCCGGGACGCCGGGGAACGCGAAGCCCACTACGTCGAATTCCGGGCACGCGAGCCGCACCTGCTGGTACACGCCGGGCAGTTCCATGAGGCGGTGGGGGTCTCCGGCGATCAACGGCTGCCCGCTCGCCGTCGTGGAACCGTGGGCGGCCCAGGCGTTGCTTCCGGACCAGACCGGGGCTTCGATGCTGAACAGGTCCACGGCATTTTCACCGAGGGTCCGCGCGACGTGGGCGCGGAACATCTTGTTGGGGAACGTCGAGAAGAGGATATGGTGCACCAGGAAGACGCCCAGTGGGGTCCACGGTAGCCAGGGTTCCGGGGTGCAGCCGGCTTCATCGAACTCCGGGCCGCCGCGGAGCCCGTCGTCCAGGGCCTGGTTGATGCCGGCCACGTACTGGGCACACCAGCGCTGGATCTGGTGCGGGAGCTCGTCGAAGCAGCGGCGTGCTGTGTCATTGAGCCGGGCCTGCCGGGCAAAACGGTCCCAGACTACTGCTTCAGGGCCGAGTACTTCTGCTGTCCGGCCTTCCGACCGCCAGCGTTCCAGCTCGATCTGCCATGAGCGGTCCGCCGCCGCGTTACGGCCTTGGAGGAAAGCGAGTTCATCCGCCGAGTCAGCCCAGAGGTGCGGAATGCCCCAGTTGTCCCGGTAGCTCCCGGGACCACCTGCCGGGGCGGAAGGTGGCGTCATGTTCTCTGGCTGCTCTCTGGCTTAGGTTAGGCTTACTTAAGTTCAAGATAGGTGGCATCGGCTGCACGCACAAATTGTGGCCGTTCGTGAAGGGGTGCTGGTTGAAGCGCAATTGGGAAGGCGTAGTGCTCAAGGTCATGGGTGCCAAGGATTTCACCTTGGAGGTCACCGGCCAGGAAGAGATCACGCCGGATTTCCTCCGTGTGCACGTCCGCGACGGCGGACTCCTGAAAGCCAGTGACCTGCACCCCACCATGTGGATCCGGCTGTGGTTCGACGACTCCGGCAAGGCCCATCAGCGCGCCTACACCCTGGTGGACGCGGATCCGGCCGCCGGCACGTTCAGCATGGACTTCGCAATGCACGGCGGGGTGGCGGCTGACTGGGCACGCACTGCCCAAGCCGGCGACACCATCGACGCCACCGTCCAAGGCAGCTCGTTCAGCTTCCCGCAGCCCGCGCCGCGCCGCATTTGGGTAGTGGGTGACCCTGCGTCCATTCCCGCCATCAACTCGCTGCTGGACTCGCGGGGAGAGGCACCTGTCACCGCCTGGCTTGAATACCAGCACGACGCCGACCCCTCCCTTGAGGTACGGGCGTCGGCTTCCGATGTGGTCACCTGGATACCGCGCAAACGCGACGGGGCAGCCCTGGTTGAGGAGGTGTGTGGTTCGCTGACGTCCGGTTCCGTGGCCGTGGCGGAGGACTTCTTCTGGATCGCGTGCGAAGCGTCAAGTACCCGGGCAATCGTCAAGCATTTGCGGAAGGGCTTGGGCGTGGACAAGAACCGGATTGATGCGTTGGGCTACTGGCGGGCATAGGTCCTTACTCGCGCCAGTTCAGGAAGCCCTTTTTGCCTTCCGGAGGGGTGAGCACCACGTCCCGGCCATACTTCTTCTTCGCGTCGGCTCCGAAGAACGCATCCGGGACTATGCGGACTGCCTTGGCCACTTTACCGTCCTTCAGGAACACGAACAGCGCCGGTGATGCGGTGTACCGGTTCTCCTTGGTGAGGGGTTCGCCGAAGACGTCCTCGATGTCCTTCGCCGGCGTTCCCGACAGGACAAACCCGGCCTGGTCCCACTCGAAGTCCGTGGCATCGGCCAGCTTCAAGGCAGTGCCATTTGCGGCGGAATCGAGCACTTTGCTGTTGAGTGACTCGTTCGATTCGGGCATAACGGTTCCTCCCAGGGAACAAGCGGCAAGAGTGAAGGCCAAGGCCAAGGTGAGCAGGCAGGCAAGAGTCGCGCGGCCTGCGGTAGTCTGCATCCGCCGTCGGGCTTGTTGTTGGTGCGGGACGCTCACGAGGTTGTCCTCGACTCGTCGTTGAAGTCCGGTTCCTTGCCTGGGGCCGGTTCGGCGTTGTTCGCGTCGCCCGTTTGGTCCATGGGAACTTCGTTGGACGGGTGCGGCAAGAGGTCCGGCCCCACCACCACGGTATCGCCGTTGTTCACGGCTTTCTCAATCAAATCGGCAAGCTCCTCAGCGCTGGCGTCCGGGTGGGCGATAGCCACGTTGCGGCCTACTTCATTGTTGTACAAATCCATGGCTTCGCGGGGAGCCGGGTTTCCGGGCAGCTGTTCGTGTGCCGTGGCGTAGTCCTCAGCCCAGTCGGCGCCGAACTCCTTGACCATCAGGGCGTTCCAGTACGCGTGCCGGAAGGCGTCATTCTGGTCATCGTTCTGGTCGGCGCTGGGGAAGCGCTCATCGGCAACACTGAACGCGTCGTCGTGGATGCCCTTGAAAGCGTTCATCTCGAATGGCCCGAGGCCGTTCAGCAGTTCTGCTTCCTTTTCGGTGACCACCCTTTGGTCAACCACAAAGCGCAGCGGGTCCCAGTCGCCGGGCCAATTGGTGGTCTTGGCGTCACTGACCTGGTACTGCTCCAGTATTTCCTGGGGCGACGGACGATCGTCATCCGTGGCAGCTACGGTTCCCGCCTTGACGGTCGGTAAAGTCCCAGGACCCTTGCCGGCGGAGCCAGGTGCGCCCTCCGTGGATGCGGCAGATTGCTCGTCTGCATTGGCCAGCACTGACCGGGAGGCCTCGTCCATCTGCCGCGAGGTCCTCTCCAGCAGTGGTCGAAGGCTGCCCTGCCATTCAGCCGCGAAACGCTCTGAATCATTGCCGCGCCAATGACCATTCCGGGTGATGAGAGAGTCAAGCTCCCGGGCCCGGCCGGACAGCGCCAGGGCGCCGCTGGCCAGGGACTTTGAGAGTGCTTTGAGTTGGTCGACGTCGGCGCCGTAGAAAGGCATGTTTCCCCCTGTGGTTTCCACTTCATGGTCAGCCATTTCTTCCCACGGAAACAATGGGCAGCGGTGCCCATGTGGAAATCTCCGTCCGGTGCTGCGAGCCGCCGTTTGCTGCGCGCCGCCTTCGTTCGTTATCGCATAAAACGGGTAGGGTGTGACGTTTGCCGCGAGAACCGCGTTTCAGTAGCCAGTTCTAACTCATTTGTGATATTTCTTGGGTATGACTCAAGCTACGCCAGAACACGTCGGCCTCCTGCTCCGCAATGCACGTGGAGAAAAGGGCTGGACGCAGGGGCAGTTGGCTACTGAGCTGGGAACCAGCCAAAGCGCAATCGCCCGGATGGAGCAAGGTAAACAGAACCTGAGCCTCCGGATGATCGAACGCCTCGAGGCGATCTTCGGCCGTTCCATCGTTAAAGTAGGCAAGCCGCAGATGACCCACCTGCGGGTGGAAGGCGGCCGGACGCTTTCGGGCGAAGTGGATGTCAACAGCAGCAAGAACGCCGGTGTGGCCCTGCTGTGCGCCAGCCTCATCAACCGCGGCACCACCACCCTGCGCCGTTTGGCACGGATCGAAGAGGTAAACCGGATTGTTGAAGTCCTGACATCCATCGGCGTGGAGTGCACTTGGCTCAATGGCAGCGATCTGCGCATTCGCCGGCCTGAGGTCCTGGATCTCGAATCGATGGATGTCGACGCCGCCCGCCGTACCCGCAGCGTCATCATGCTGCTCGGACCGCTCCTGGATGAGACCAGCGAATACCTGCTGCCGTACGCCGGTGGATGCGACCTCGGCACCCGAACAGTTGAACCCCACATGCAGGCGCTGCGCGAGTTCGGCCTGACCGTTGAAGCAAAATCCGGATTCTATTCGGTGGCAGCTCCTCCGGCCGACGGACACCACCGCTCCTTCGTCCTGACCGAACGCGGCGACACGGTCACGGAAAACGCCATCATGGCCGCTGCCCACCGTGAAGGCACCACGGTGATCCGCAACGCCAGCCCGAACTACATGGTCCAGGACCTCTGCTTCTACCTGGAGGGCTTGGGTGTTGATATCCAGGGCGTCGGGACCACCACTCTGAAGATCACCGGCCGGCCGGCAATCGACGTGGACATCGAGTACTTCCCGTCCGAGGACCCCATCGAGGCCATGAGCCTGATCACCGCCGGCATCGTGACCAACTCCGAGGTAACCATCCGCCGCGTTCCCATCGAGTTCATGGAGATCGAACTGGCCACCCTGGAGCAGATGGGCCAGAAGCTGGAGGTCTCCGGTGAATACATGGCCCGCAACGGCCGCACCCGGTTGGTGGACGTGACCACCAAGCCTTCAGAACTCCATGCCCCGCAGGACAAGATCCACCCGATGCCGTTCCCGGGCCTGAACATCGACAACCTGCCCTTCTTCGCCGTCATCGCCGGCAATGCCGAGGGCCAGACCATGATCCACGACTGGGTCTACGAGAACCGTGCGATCTACCTGACGGAGCTGAACAAGCTCGGCGCCCAGGTACAGCTGTTGGACCCGCACAGGATCTACGTCAACGGACCCACCAAATGGCGTGCCGCCGAGGTCGGTTGCCCGCCCGCCCTGCGCCCCGCCGCCTGCCTGCTCCTGGCCATGCTGGCCGCCCGGGGCACCTCGGAGCTGCGCAACATTTACGTGATCGAGCGCGGCTACGAGGACTTGGCCGAGCGCCTGAACACCATTGGCGCGAAGGTCGAGTACTTCCAGGACTGATGGCCGGCAAATTTGTTGGATCATCCGCATGAGAAGGAGGAGGCAAGCCCGGAATGACGGGCTTGCCTCCTCCTTCTGTCCGCAATGATCCAGCAGAAAACTCAAGGGCAGGGCCGGGTGTGCGGCCGTCCCCGTGCAAGAAACCCATGAATCTGCGCCATGACATCGTCCGGAGAACGCCAGATCTGCTCAGGAGCAAAGCTCAGGATGGTGAAACCCCGTTCCTGTGCTGCGTTCAGCCTGCCCATGTCCTTACGCCACGCGTCCCTTGAGCTGTGGAACTGATAGCCATTGACCTCCACAATCAGCCAGCCATCAATCAAGGTGTCCACCCGGCCCACTCCGGGGATACGGACCTGGCGTCTGAATGAAAGACCCTCTGACTCGAAAAGCAGACGGGCACTGATCTCCGGAACGGACTCGGACAGACCATCGGCCATCCGAAGTCGTTTCCTCGCATTCCCGAAGTACTTGGCCCGCAACTCGCCCTCCAGGACGTCCCGCGAAACTCCACGGTTCTTCATCGCGGACTGGGCCACGGCAATAGCGTCGACCTCTGGCAGGCACGTGAGAGCGTGAATGACAGTGTCTTCCAAGGATGCAACCGGCATGTGGGACTCCGAGCCCAGCCTTGAACCGCCGTGCCGGATAAACCCCCGGCCTCGGTTGTGCCTGGTTGCCAAGTGAAGTCTTCCCGGTTTGTCCTTGAGCCAGAGGCCATAACGGACGGCAGCGCTGGCGCACGTGATAAGTCCGTTGTTCACGAGGGCGAAGACAAACTCCGAATCTGCGGATGGCAAAGCCCATATGCCGTGCCGTGGTTGATAGGCTCCCTCGAGCTTCTTCAGGTCCGCCGGGGTGTGCCCGTGGGCCCTGAGAAGACCCACTTTGGCCACGCCACCTACTGATGACAGGAATTCGAACGCGTTCATGCATTCAGTCAGCCACGGGCTGGTGCCTTCCCGATCCGGAAACTTCGCGTATGTGGACAATTCTGCTGGATCATCGGCCTTGGCCCGCTTGCGTGACCCCGCTAATCCGCGGGTCGGCTCCGCTTCCAGTGGCGATGATCCAGCAGAATCTATTGCCGCAGCCCGCACCACACGCTCCACCCTGTGTTCTGGAAAGCCACTCGTGACGCAGAATGGAGCATGCGGACTTTCGGGGTGGAGGAAGAACTGCTCATTGTGGATCCGGTGACGGGCGCGCCCCTTGCCCTCGCGGATGCGCTTCTGGCTGGCCATGACGAGCCCGCGACGGCGACCGGCCTCAGCCCGGAGCTCAAGCTGGAGCAGATCGAAACCCAAACACGCCCGTGTCACAGTTACGCCGACATCCTCCAGCAGATCCGCCGCGGCCGTGCGATGGCCGACCAAGCCGCACGGCAGCACGGCGCAAGGGTTGCTGCGATCGCGACCTCTCCGCTGGCCTCGAACACCCACACCACTCCGGACCCGCGCTACGCCGCCATGCTGGACCACTTCGGAATCATCGCTACCGAGCAGCTGACGTGCGGGTTCCACGTGCACACCTCCGTGGAGTCACCCGAAGAAGGCGTAGTGGTGCTGGACCATATCCGGGACAAGCTAGCCGTCCTCACGGCGCTCTCCGCGAATTCCCCCTACTGGCGCGGAGTTCCCACGGGCTTTGACAGCTACCGCACGCAGGCGTGGAACCGGTGGCCGACGTCTGGTCCGTCCTCCCTTTTCGGATCGCTGACCGCCTATCGACGCGTGGTGCAGCGCTTGCTTGATACCGGGGTCATCCTGGATGAGGGCATGGTCTACTTCGACGCCAGGATTTCCAGAAACCACCCAACGGTGGAGGTCCGGGTGGCCGACGTCTGCCTCCGGGCCGAGGACGCGGCACTGATCGCTGTGCTGGTGCGAGCGCTGGTGGAGACGGCGTCGTTGGAAATGCTCGACGGCGTTGACCCCACCCCGGTTCCGACCGCCTTGCTGCGGATGGCGGGTTGGCGGGCCAGTAATTCCGGGCTGCGCGGAGACCTCCTGGACTTCGGCGATTTCCGGCCCCAGCCTGCGGCGGACGTGGTGTGGGCTTTGGTCGATTACCTAAGCCCTGTCTTGGATGACCAAGGTGAATTGACGCTCGTCAAGTCCGGTGTTGCGGAGATTCTAGAGCGCGGCAACGGCGCACTCGAGCAGCGGGATGCTGCGGCACGATACAGCGGGAGGCACCGCGACGGGGCCACTCCGCCCGGAAGTCCTCCTGACGAAGAAACCCTTGCGGCCGTCGTAGCGCATGCTGCGAAAGTGACTGTTCGTGGCAGCGCGCCGGCCGGGTCCAAGGACGCCCCACCCATGATGACAAGGGTGCGGCGGCCCTAGTCGTCCTTCTGTTCAGCGTCCGCAGGGTCTTCAGCCCAGGTCATCAGATATGTGCCCACGGCCCCTTCAGTGAGATAGAAGACGAAGGGCGGAATGTCTTTGGCCGTTGCAAGGACCACCCCGGAAACAGCGGCCACCCCGGCCGCCGTGATGCCCACCCATCGTTTGGCGGGGGACTTCAGGAGGCTGCCTCCCAGTGCCGCGAGACCCGCCACGTGCAGCCAGGAGTAACCGAGGAACGGTACGTTGGATCCCCGGAATGAAGCGAAGCGCTCAAGGTCCGACGCGCGGCGGCTCAGGCTGTAGATGAAAAGCGGAGCTCCTGCGAGCAAGGCCGTAGCAGCCGTGGAAGCCCATGTTTTGGAGGCGCCGGGACGTTGCGCGCCGGCAAAGGCCGCGATGCCGAGCGGCACCGCGGCTGTTCCCGCAGCGGCCAAATGATGTCCGATGATCCAGCCCCGTTCACCATGGACGAGCAGCCGCAAACGCTCGGCCGGATCCAGCGTGGTGTACACGCGTGGCACCGGAGAAATCCCCACAAGCCAAACGACCGAACCCGCAACGATGACAGCCCCCGCCCGGCGGTATGGATGCCTCATGCCAGCAAGGTTAGACCTGTTTGAGGGCCTTCTCCAGATCCAGGATGAGGTCGTCCACGTCCTCGAGACCCACAGACAAACGGACCACGCCGTCGGACAATCCGATGGCCGCACGCCCCTCCGGACCCATGGCCCGGTGCGTGGTGGTGGCCGGGTGGGTGATGAGGGACTTGGAGTCGCCCAGGTTGTTGGAGATGTCGATGACGCCCAGGCCATCGAGCAGCGCGAACGCAGCTTCCTTGGCGCTGCGCCCACCGGAGGGGGAGAGCTCGAACGTCAGCACGGTGCCGCCGGCCTTCATCTGCTTGGTGGCGAGCTCGTACTGTGGGTGCGACTTCAGAAGCGGGTATTTGACCCAGCTGATGGCCGGCTGCTGTTCGAGCCATTCGGCGATCTTCAGGGCCGACGCCGAGCTGTGGTTCACGCGCAGCCCGATGGTCTCAAGGCCCTTGGTGAGCACCCAGGCATTGAAGGAGGACAGCGAGGGGCCGGTGTGGCGCATGAGTTGCTTGACCGGGCCGTCGATGTATTCCTTGGTGCCCAGGATGGCGCCACCCATGACGCGTCCCTGGCCATCGATGTGCTTGGTGCCCGAGTAGACAATGACGTCGGCGCCCAGGTCACCGCAGCGCTGCAGCAGGGGAGTGGCAAAGACATTGTCGACGACGACGGTCGCCCCGGCGGCATGCGCCAGTTCGCTCACGGCCGCGATGTCGACGATCTCCTGCATCGGGTTGGACGGGGATTCGAAGAAGACGGCGGTGGTCGGCTCCGAGAGGGCCTCGCGCCACTGCTCCAAGTCCGGTCCGTCGACAAAGACGGTCTCCACGCCCCACCGCGGCAGGATCTCATTGAGGATCACGAAGCACGAACCAAAGAGGGAACGGGCGGCAACCACGCGGTCGCCGGCAGCCAGCAGGGCACCCAAGGCGGTGAACACTGCGGACATGCCGGACGCCGTCGCAAAGCACGCCTCGGTTCCTTCAAGCAGACGGAGCCGCTCCTGGAAGGTGGCCACGCTCGGGTTGCCGTAGCGGGAGTAGACGAAGCGTTCGTCCTCGCCGGTGAAGGCGCGTTCCGCAGCGGCAGCGGATTCGTACACGAAGCCGGAGTTGAGGAAAACGGGCTCGGCCGTTTCCTGGAAGTTGGTACGGTCAAGTCCACCGCGGACGGCCTGAGTGTCAGGGCTCCAGCCGGCGGCGTCAGGATTGAAAGTCACTTTTAGTCGTTCCCCAAGTTGGTAGGCAGGCCGCGGTTCTTCCAGCCGTTTACAGTGCGTTCGCCGTAACGGTCCGGCTCACCCTCAAAGCCTTCCAGCACGTTGTAGGCGGTGAATCCGGCCTGCGTGGCGGCGATGGCGGCGGCGATTGAGCGCTGGCCCGAGCGGCAGAGGAACACCAGCTCCACGCCGTCGGCTTCGGGAGCCTGCTGCTGCAGCTCCTCGATGAAACGGGAGTTCGGGATGCCACCGGCGAGGTTCCACTGGATGAACAGGGGATCGTTCTCGGTGGCTTTGGTGTCGGGGATGCCGATGTGGGCCCATTCGCCCTCAGTGCGGACGTCCACCAGGATGGCGCCTTGTTCAAGTTTGGCCCACGCGTCGTGCGGGGTCAGGTCACCTGCGTAGCTCATGCGTGGCCCTCGTATGATTCTTCGTAGTTTTCCAACTCGTCCACGGCGCTTGCTACTGCGGCGTCGGAACTGGCGACGGCGGCAGGCAGGATCACGGCCTGGGCGACGATCACGTCGGTGCCGTTGAAGGTTGCTGCGGGATTGCCGTGCAGGACGTAGCCCTCGGCCAAGGCATTGCTGATGCGTTCGCAGAATTCACGGGTGTCGGGACCGGTGATCAGGCGATACGCGAGTTTTTCTTCAGTGGGTTCAGGCATTCGTGGTGCTCCTCAGTCACGCTTGCAGTTCGAATGTCGAATAAGCCGAGTAGTCACCTGAGGCACCCCGCCGCGGGAGAGGGTTGCCGACCAGCAAGTCAGGGCTTAACGCTGGTGCTCATTACTCAAGAAAAACGTAACATCCAAGGCGCCGTCGCCGCATTTGGGGACAGCGCCGCCGTCGTCATGTTGCGTAACCGGTCCCTGGGCGGGCCGCTGAAGTCAGGCCCCAAATGTGACCTCCCGGGAGCATAATTGACGCAGTACGACCCCCTGTAACTTCGTGTGAAATCAGGTCGCGGTGAGCGGACAGAGCAGTTCTACACTCAAGCCCATGCTTCATTTTGGATGGTTCGTGGGCCACGGTTTCGGGGTCCAAGGTTGGGGGACTCCCGGCTACAGCCTGGGCTATGACTGGAAGAAACCCGCCCTCTACCAGGAGGCTGTCCGGGCCTTTGAGCGATCCGGGCTGGACCTGTTCATTATCGAGGATTCCCTGACTGTCCCGGATACCTACGGTGGCACAGCCGAGGTCTCCCTGGCCCATGCCTCCTTTGCGCCCAAGCACGATCCCCTGGCGCTGGTGCCCTACTTGCTCTCCGCCACCGAACACCTTGGAATTGTGCCGACCGTCAGCGCCTCCTTCTACCCACCGTTCACCGCGGCCCGGCTGCTGGCGACGCTGCAGCATTTTTCGGAGGGCCAACTCGGCTGGAACGTGGTCACCTCGGGCAGCGACCTCGCTGCACAGAACTACGGCCTGGACCAGCAAATCGAACACGACCTCCGGTATGAGAAGGCGGAGGAATTCGTCGACGTCGTCAGGCGGCTTTGGCGGAGTTGGGAACCTGGCGCCGTACTTGAGGATGTGGACGCCGGGAGGTTCGCCGACCACACCAAGGTCCACCCCATCAACCATGAAGGCGAGTTCTTCAAAGTCCGGGGTCCGTTGAACACAGCGCCTTTGCCGGAGGAACCTGTCCTGGTTCAGGCTGGGGCTTCACCGCGAGGCAAGGCGTTCGCCGGCGGCCACGCGGATGTTGCCATTGCGTTGGCCCGCGGGGTTGACGGTATGAAGTCATACCGCGATTCCATCCGCGCCGAGGCCGCGAAGGCCGGCAGGAACCCCGACGACGTGAAGGTACTTTTCGTGCTGAAGCCCACCGTGGTGGGCTCCACCGCGGAGGCAGAGGAGCTGCGTGCCCAGCGTCGGGAGCTGACCCAGCGCGACATCGACAGCCAGCTCAATTCCATCTCCTACCTCTCCGTTATCGACTTCAAGCAGTTCGACCTGGATCAGCCCCTTCCCGAGCTCAGCACCAACAGCAACCAAGGCACGCTGGAGCATTTCGCCAAGGCCGCCCCTCCCGGATCCACCTTGCGTGAGATCCTGCAGGCACGCAGCGGCGGTGCGGGTGACTCGATCATCGGCACAGTGGGAGAAATTGCGGACTACCTCGAGGAAACAGGCTCGGCTGTGGGCGGCGACGGGTTCCTGTTCTCCGGTTTCGTAGATCCGGTTACAGTTCATGGAGTTCTGGACAAACTCACACCTGAGCTGCGGCGCCGCGGCCTGTTGAGGAAGAGTTACGGCAACGGTGGTTTCCGGCAGAAGCTCTTGGATTTCTAGTGGCAACCTTCAGCATCGGGACGGGCCCCGTTTCCGCGTTCCTTGCCGCGAAGGTGGCCGCTGACCCGGCGTTTCACGTGGAACTCAACCAAGATGCGTTGAATTTGCTCCGACAATCCCGCGAAGTCGTGGAAAGGACTGCCGCGTCCGGCCAGCGGGTTTACGGCCTCAATACTCTCCTCGGATCCGGCCGCGACACCGCTGTGGAAGAGAAGTCGCTCCTGGCGTACCAAGTCCAGGTGGTCCGGTATCACAACAGTGGGGTTGGCCCGTACTTGGACCGGACTGCCGCCCGCTCAGTGATCCTTGCCCGCGTCATAGGCTTCAGTCGGGGCGGCTCCGGCGTCCGTCCGGAAACCGCCGCCTTCTATGCTGAACTGCTCAACCGCGGCGTCTTTCCTGCCATCCCGGGCGAGGGCTCGGTGGGTTCGTCCGACCTGACGCAGCTGGCCGCCGTCGCCGCCGTTGCTTTGGGCGAAGGCGAAGCGTTCGACGCCTCCGGCTTGCTGGTTCCTGGCGCCAAAGCGCTCGCCGACGCAGGCCTTCAACCCCTCCAGCCCGCTGCCGGTGAGGCCCTGGCCCTGGTGAGCGCGAACGCGTTCTCCGTTGGCGCGGGAACCCTCGCCTTGGTGCGCCTGCAGCACCTGGCCCGGTTGGCCGACGTCGCGCTTTCACTTTCGCTGGAGACCATCGCAAGGTACGACGGCGGCGGGAACCTCAGTCCCTTTTCGCCGGCCATCCAGGCGGCCAAGGCAGTGGACGGGCAGGGCGACTCGGCGGCCGCTGTCCGCGGCCTGTTGAGCGGGGGATGGCTGGAGGATGTCCGGCCGGAAGTGTCGGTGCAGGACGCGTTGTCGTTCCGTGCCGCGCCGCAAACCCACGGTGCGTTCCGGTCTCTGGTGTCGCAACTGCGGTGGGCCCTCGAAGTGGAACTGAATGGCCGGGGAGATAACCCGTTGGTTGATGTGGCGTCCGGTGCGATGGTGTCCGGCGGGAACTTCCAACCGATGCAGCTGGCCTTGTCTTTTGAGGGGCTTCGGCTGGCCTTGGCGCATGTGGGCATTTCCAGCGAACGACGCATCGCCAAGCTGTATCCACCGCAGCGGGCCATCCGGGCCCGACACCTGGCAGCGGCATCCTCCGAGCCGGGATCGGCGTCGGCATTGATCCAGGAGGAGCTGCCCGGGCTCCTCTGGTATTCCGCGGCGGGACTGTTGGCCGAGCTCAAATTCCTGGCGGCCCCGGCGACCCTGGGTGCTCCCACCCTCTCGGCCGACGTCGAGGACCACTCCACGTTGGCGCCACTGGCCCTGCAGCAACTGGAGAAGTCCATTGATGCGGCGGAGAAGCTCCTCGCCATCGAGGCCCTGACGGCGTCGTACCTTTTGCTCGAAGCGGAAGCGGCGCAACCTCTTGGAAACGGGACAGGGCTGGTGGTTGGCCGGCTGGCCGACGTGTTGTCGGACCGGCCGTCGGCGCCGGAGCTGGTGGAGCGGGCACGGACAATCCTGCGGGAAGCCGTGGACCAACTATTTCCTGAAACTGAGGAGGAGACGTCATGAGTACGGCTACCCGCAAACATGGGCTGCACGCCAGGCCCGCGGCTCTTGATGGGCTCGATGCGTCGGTTTTGGACAAGGTTGGCAACACTCCGCTGGTGAAGTTGGAGGCGCTAAGCCGCGGGCTGGGCAGTTCCATTCATATCAAGCTGGAGTCCGAGAACCCCGGAGGCTCCATCAAGGACCGCACGGCATTGAGCATGGTGCGGGCGGCTGAGCGTTCGGGGGAGCTGCAGCCCGGTGCCACGATCGTTGAGAGTACGTCCGGCAATACCGGTATTGGGCTGGCACTGATCGGACACCTCACGGGCCATCCGGTTGTGGTGGTCACGGGAGACACGATTTCCCAGGAGAAACTTGCCGCCCTCCACAACTACGGCGCCCGGGTGATCCTGACGGATTGGAACGCCCCCTCCGAGTCCCCGGAGAACGCCCGAGCCGTGGCGGCCCGGATTACCGAGGAGACTCCGGGAGCATGGCGGCCCATGCAGTTCGACAACCCGGCCAATCCGCTGGCCCATTATGAGACGACCGGGCCGGAGATCTGGGAACAGACCGGCGGCCTCGTGACGCACTTTGTGGCCGGGATCGGTACGGGCGGGACCATCAGCGGAAACGGGCGGTACTTGAAGGAACAGGTTGCGGCTGCACGGCCTGGCGCTCACCTGGAAGTCGTGGGCGCGGACCCCTACGGTTCCGCCTACAGCGGCGGGCACCCCGGGAAGATCCTGGTCGATGGGGTGGGGAACTCGTGGCCGCAGGCAGAGTGGCCCAAGATCTTCGACCGCTCCATAGTCGATCGCTTCCTCCGGATTCCCAACGACGAGGTCTACTCCACCGTCCACCGGCTCCTCGATGAGGAAGGGCTGGCCCTGGGGCCCTCGTCCGGGCTCGCCGTGGCGGCGGCGATACGGGTGGCCCGCGCAGCGCCTCACGGCTCGGTTGTGGTGGCAATAGCCCCCGACGCCGGCACGAACTACATGAGCAAGGCTTTCAACCCCGTGTGGCTGGCTGAGAACGGCATCCGCCTCTCCGGCGACATCCCGGACGCCCGGGACTAGCAACCCTCGCTCACATCCCTCCCGTTTGGGGCGGTCCCTCGCTCACATCCCTCCCGTTTGGGGCGGTCCCTCGCTCACTTGGTGGCCCCACTGCAGGGTGGGTTAGGCTCCAACCATGCCCGAACAGGAAACGAAACCCCGGCTCGCCGGTTACCTCGATAAGCAGCAACCCGACCTTTACGCAACGCTCAGTCACTATTCACAGCAACTGGTTGACGAGGCTGACCGGCTTGGAATCTCACGCCAGACCCTGGAACTCATCAATTACCTGTGCTCACAGATCAACGGCTGCGCGTTTTGCCTGGACCTGCATCATCGGCGGGCGCTGAAGTACGGGGAAACTGAACAACGGTTGTCCTTGGTTGCCGTCTACAAGGAAGTGCAGCTCTTCGAGCCCGCCGAAGTCGTAGCCATGCAGATTGCCGAGCAGATTACCCGGATGAGTACGTCCCGGCCCAGTCCTGAACTCTTTGCCCAAGCCCGTCAGCACTACAGCGACGAGCAGATCAGTGTCATCTGCATGGCCGCGATCGGCATCAACGCCTTCAACCGCCTGTCGATTCTGAGCGAGCACCCGGTCAGGGCGGGCAAGAAGTAGCCAGAGCCACCTTGCCCGCCTACCAAACCGGGAGGCCGCGCAGGTGAGCCTGCGCAGGCGAGGTAAGGGCCGGCGTCGTGCTTTCAGCGCAACGGCGAGCCCCAAGCGGGCCGCCACGACCCGCTTCCAGAGCCAATCAGCCCTTGGTCAACCGGAATAGGTTGGCCAAGGGCTGATCTGTCTCCAAAGAGGGTCAGGAGGCCAGGGCTAGGCGCCCAGGGCCTTCTTGAGTGAGCGTCGGCGTCCGTACTTGAAGTAGAAGAACGCGTAGCAGGCGCCCACAAATGGAATTCCAAACAAAAGGGCGGCTACTTGGTTTGGATCGAAGGCAATGCCGATGAGGGACACCACGCACAGTGCGAACGCGAGGATCGGCACCAGCGGGAAAAGTGGCGCCTTGTACGGCAGCGTGTTGACGTCGCCGCCGTTCCTGACGAACGTCCGCCGGTAAATGAAGTGTGAAGCCACAATCGACATCCATACGCCAACCGTTGCGAAGCCAGCCACCGAGACCAGCACCAGGTAGACCGTAGCCGGCGCCACAACGCTGCTGATGAGTGAAGCCAGCCCTCCGAGCATGCTCACGCAGAGGGCAACCAAGGGAATGCCGCGCTTGGTGAGCTTCTTGAAGACCTGCGGTGCGTGGCCTTCGTCGGCCAGCGAAAACAGCATGCGGGCACAGGAGAACAGGCCGCAGTTTCCGGCAGAGAGCAGGGCCGTGATGATCACGAAGTTCATGATGTCAGCCGCATAGGGGATGCCAAGCATGGAGAACACAGTGACGAACGGGCTCTCATCCACGCTGACCTTTTCATACGGGATGGTGGCCGCGATGACCGTGATGGCACCGACGAAGAAGATCATGAGGCGGATCACCGTGGTGCGCATGGCCTTCGGGATGGTGGCGCCGGGGTTGGCGGTCTCACCCGCTGCAACGCCGATCAGCTCGGAACCGGAGAAGGCGTAGAACACGGCCAGGCAGGTGACAAAAACCCCGGTGAAGCCGTTCGGGAAGAGCCCGTCAGGGGTGCTGAAGTTCGATCCGAAGGAGGGATAGTCGCCCGCGGCGAGGGGGTGGAAGCCGGCAAGCGCGGCGCCGCCCAGGATGATCAGGCCGACGACGGCGGCGACCTTGATGAGCGCGAACCAGAACTCCGATTCGCCAAAGACACGCGATGAGATGGCGTTCAACGTGAAGAGGACGGTGGCGAACACGAAGCACCAGATCCAGACGTCGACGCCGGGGAACCACCGCTGCATCAGGAGGCCTGCTGCCGTGAATTCCGAACCCAAGGCCACGGCCCAGCAGAGCCAGTAAAGCCAGGCGGTGGCAAAGCCCGTGGCCGGTCCAATGGTCCGGGCCGCATAGATGTGGAATGCGCCTGAGACGGGGAACGCAACAGCGAGTTCCCCGAGGCAAGCCATGACGAGATAAACCACGACGGCGCCAATAAGGAAGGCGAGTACCGCACCCAAGGGGCCGGCGGTGGCGATGGTGTAGCCGGAACTGACGAAAAGGCCTGAACCAATGACGCCGCCCATGGCGATCATGACCAGGTGCCGGGCCTCCATGGACCGGCGAAGTCCTGATGATGAAGCGGCAGTCGCGGACTGCGCTTCGGTTGCCGATGCATCGGCTTTTGTGGGGGAGCTGAGTCCCATATTCCCTCCGGGAAGTTAGCCAGCAAAGTCTGAAGGAAGTGCCAGCCGGACGTGATCCAACTAACACGAGAACAAGATTCATCACATGACGAATGACCATTTCAAGGAGGATAAGAAATGCGATTCAACGCACAACAAGGTCATGGCCGAGGCCAAGAGTTTCTTATCGTTGAGTCATGCGAGCAATTACTCTACTTGTGACCTGCTAGGTTCCAA
This sequence comes from Paenarthrobacter sp. AB444, assembly GCF_028736865.1. Taxonomy (NCBI): domain Bacteria; kingdom Bacillati; phylum Actinomycetota; class Actinomycetes; order Micrococcales; family Micrococcaceae; genus Paenarthrobacter; species Paenarthrobacter sp. AB444. Next base: position 50,174 of record NZ_JAQZBY010000005.1, read on the forward strand.
GCGGAGCAAACGTGCCAAGCGCCTGGGGCGGGACTCTATTCGATACCCGCGAACAGTTCGTTCAGTTCGGCCGTGAGCTGCTTTCGGATAGCGGGCGTGCCCACTTCCTGGCCGTTGATGTGGTTCACGGGCGCGATCAAGCGGATGCTCGAAATGAGCCAGACAGCGTCGGCATCGAACAGGTCCTGTGGCTCCAGCGGCCCGTAGCCCAATTCCCAGCCCGCCGCCTTGGCCGCGGCGAACAGGGCACCCTGCGAGGTGCCCGGGAGGATCCCGCTGTCGAGCTGCGGCGTGATGAGGCGACGAACAGTCCTGACGGAACCGTCGCCGTCGTCGACTGTTTCAAGGTGCGCCAGCAACACAGTGGACGTGGGCCCCTCCAGGACGCGGCCGTCGGTCGACGTGAAGATCGCGTCATCCGCGCCCTGTTTGTGCGCGTAGCGCAGCGCCGCCATGTTGACGGCGTAGGACAGCGTCTTGGCGCCAAGCAAGAGCCAGGGCGCGCGCTCGCCGGCTTCGGTATCGAAACCGCGGTCCAAAAGCACGACATCGATACCCGTCTCCCGCTGCCGGCGGCTGCCCGCGGGTGAGGGCGACGCCTGCACCCAGCAGGTTGGGCTCGCAGCACCTTCAACACCTCGGGTGACGAGCAGCTTGACCACCACTTCGTCTTCCTCGGGTGTAGGCGCGGGGTAGACTTCGCGGAATTCCGTGATGGCGGTGTCGATTGCCCTTCGCCACGCGTCCTGTGACGGCAGGGTCAGGTCCAGTGCTGCCGCGGAACCGGCCAGGCGGTTGAGGTGCGCCTGGACCTTCCGGGGGCGGCCCTGAACGGCCAGGAGCGACTCGAACACGCCATCACCCCGGGTAGCTCCCAAGTCCGTGGCCATGAGCTGCGGCTGGCTGGAGTCGGCAATACGGCCGTTTTCGAAGGCGGGGTCCAGGAAAACGAGGACCGTGGGAGCTACTGAAGTCATGGTCCCAGCTTAGTGCGGGCCACTGCTGGTGGCTTTGCCGGATAGGCTGTGGTCACTGTTGTTCATGAACCGTGGGGGTTTGTCACGTGCTCTTTCCTTTTCCGTTTGGCCAGGAATGGACCTGGTTGCTGGGCGCGTGGGCCATCGCAGAAGTCGTCATGCGGATCGTCCTGCTGGGAATCATTCCCGGCAACCGCCGTCCCACCACCGCCATGGCGTGGCTCTTGGCTGTGTTCCTCATCCCTTCCGTGGGCTTCGTCCTGTTCGTCCTTTTTGGCAACTTTAAACTCTCCAGGCGCAGGCGGGAGCAGCAGGAAGAGGTTAACCGCCGTGTACGCGCAGTCACCTCCGACCTCTCCGATCCGGTGAGTATCTACTCCGGCCCCGAGTGGGTGAAGTCGGCCAGCGAGCTCAATCACCGGCTGGGTTCCCTGCCCATGGTGGATGGCAACAAGGTGGAACTGATTCCTGGGTACGAGGAATCCATCAAGGCCATGGCCGAGGCGGTCAGGGGCGCCACGAACTACATCAACGCAGAGTTCTACATCATGAGCAGTGACTCCGTGACGGACGAGCTTCTGACCGAGTTGGAGAAAGCCGCTGAACGTGGCGTCACCGTAAGGCTCCTCTTCGACCACATCGGAACCTTGCGGGTCAAGGGCTACCGACGCCTGATCCGCAGGCTCAAGGCAGGCAAGATCCAGTGGAAGAGGATGCTCCCGCTGCTGCCCATCCATGGCCAATGGCGGCGTCCGGACCTGAGGAACCACCGCAAGATCATGGTGATCGACGGGCACGTCGCTTTCACGGGCTCACAGAACCTGATCGAACCCTCCTACAACAATCCCAAGCATCGCAAGGTCGGCCGCAAGTGGGTCGAGCTGATGTCCAGGCTTGAAGGACCGATCGTGCCCACCCTCAACGTGGTGTTCGCGACGGACTGGCTCAGTGAAACGGACGAATCCCTGGAGGACCAGTTGCGTCTTCCGGCTCTCCCTCCTCCCGGACAGGTGACAGCCCAGGTAGTGCCGAGCGGCCCGGGGTTTGCCACGGAAAACAACCTGCGCCTTTTCAACACGCTGATCTACTCGGCGCAGCACAGGATCTCGATTTGCAGCCCGTACTTCGTCCCCGATGATTCACTGCTCTACGCCATCACCACAGCGGCCCAGCGCGGCGTGGATGTGGAACTGTTCGTCTCGGAGAAAGGCGACCAGTTCCTGGTGCACCACGCGCAGCGCTCCTACTACGAGGCCTTGCTGGATGCTGGCGTGCGGATCTACCTGTACCGGGCGCCGTACGTCCTCCACGCCAAGCACTTCACTATTGATGACGAGGTAGCGGTTCTTGGTTCCAGCAACATGGACATGCGCTCCTTCTCCCTTAACATGGAGGTCTCGGTGATGCTGTTGGGCGCCGAAACCGTGAACCTCATGCGGGCCGTGGAGTCCACGTATCGCGAGGTATCCCGTGAGCTTACGTTGGACGACTGGATGGACAGACCCCCTCTGGCCAAGTATGTGGATAACGTCGCCAGATTGACCGCGACGCTGCAGTAAAAACTCAGTGGGGGAAGCCGGAGCCAAGGGTTGAGAGCACTCCGAACGCCTTGGTCCGGATTTCCTCGTATTCGTCATCCGCGACGGAATCCGCGGTAATGGCCCCGCCCACGCCCAGGGACAACGTCCGGCCGCCGTCAGCGTCGGGGTTCACCACCAGGGTGCGGATGACCACAGCGAGGTCGGTGGCGGCGTTCAGGGAAAAGTAGCCAATGGCGCCGGAGTAGATACCTCGCGGCCCTGATTCGAGCTGGTCGAGGATGTCCATGGTGCTGATTTTTGGCGCGCCTGTCATGGACCCTGCGGGAAACGCTGCGGCGACTGCTTCAGCCCGGGGAGCACCCGGCCGGAGGTGGGCATCGATAGTGCTCACCATCTGGTGGACGGTGGCGTAGCTTTCGATGGCGCAAAGCCTGCTCACCGTTACCGAGCCGGGGATTGCGAAGTGGCTGAGATCATTGCGCAGGAGGTCAACGATCATGATGTTCTCGGCGCGATCCTTCAACGACGTCTCAAGATCCTGCCGCAACGCGGCGTCCTCGGCCGGGTCGGCAGAACGGCCCCGGGTGCCCTTGATCGGCTCGGCGCGCATGCCGCCGTCGGACAGTATCCGCAGGAACCGCTCAGGCGACGTGCTGGCAATCTCCAGTCCGCCGAACCGGAGGTAGCTGGCAAACGGCGCCGGGTTTCGGCGTCGCAAGGCAAGGTAGCTGCCCCACGCGTCCAGCTCTCCGGCGGGCGCCTCGAGTGTGGTGGTCAGGCAGATTTCGTACGAGTTGCCTTCGCTGATCTGGTGCTGGGAGTCGGCGATCTTGCGCTTGTAGTCGGTGGCGGAATCCCGGCTGGCGAACTCGGGAATCGTCCCGGCGGAGTGTTCGGAAGCAGCGGCAGCACCGCCGTCGGAAGCGCTGACGACGGCGGCTCGCGCCTCCCGCAGCCAGTCGCCGGCGTCGGGGGCTTCCAAAGCGAGCAGCCAGGCAGTGTGTTCGCGATGGTCGAGCACCACGGCCCGGCCGGCGAAGAGGAGCGCGGCGTCAGGGGTGTCCGACTGGACATCGTTCCCGCCGGTTTCGCGCTTGAGTTCGTAGCCCAGATATCCAAGCCAGCCGAGCGTGAATTGGGCGTCGTATCCGCGGGGTGCGCGGACGGCCCGCCGGCCCCAGACGGAGTCGAGCCAGCGGAAGAAGGGGCCGGGCGTGGTCACCGTGGCCGAACCTGCGGTTACTTTGGTGACTCCGGAACGGTGCTGTACTGATTGGCCAAAGGTGCCTCCGTCGTCGGCCAGGATGCTGAAGCGGCTGCGTGCGGCTGCCTGGGAGCGGGCCGGTACGGCCGCGGCGTTGGAGGAATCGAGCCACACGGCGTTCGGTGAGCGGCCGTAGAGGGTTTCGAAGAGCCGTGCGGCGTCCGGGGTTGCTTCGAGGCGCTCGGACCGCAGCTGCAAGCCCCGGCGGGCACTGAGTTCGGGGGAGAGGATCGCGGCCAGCGACGGCAGATACATCAGCGCCCGCAGGACATCCTCTGGTGCGGTGCCGTCGGCCTGATTCTGGACGTGGATGTCAGCGTCCTCCATGACCGAATCCGCCGAGAGCCATTCTTCCTCTTGTGCGGCCCAGCTGTCCCAGTACGGTTCGTAGGTGCTTCCGTCGCGCGTCAGGGCACGACGACGGCGATCGTCACCTGGCGCTTCCACCCACACCACCGCGTCCAGCATGGAACGGGCCGCTTCCGCTCCAGCCCCAACACCCTCGACGATGACGATTTCGGCGGGCAGCGTGACGTTCAGGCCGCCGTCGTAATGCCGTTCCCAATCCCAGCTGACCCATTCGGCGGCCTTGCCCTCGCGAAGCGGCGCCAGGACGGTGCCCACGTAGCGCTCAATGCCGGTGCGCAGCCCGTTCCACCCGGGATAGATGTCCTCAAGGTGGAAGAGCGAGACTTTGTGGTGTTGCCGCAACCGGGCCGCCAGTTCCACGGCCAGAGTGGTTTTGCCTGCGCCGGACCTGCCGTCAACAGCGATGATCACGGGTGCGGGGGTCATGTCATAGAGGTTACCTGCTGGTGCTCGTGCCCTGCTTCGGTGTCCGCCTTGGCGATCGCTGACTTGACGTGCTCCACGATGCCCGGAATGGCAGCCTTTATCAGCGTCCAGGTGTTGTCAAAATCTGTGTGCCCGCCGTACCAAGGGTCTTCGATGCCGAGATCAAGGGTGTTTCGCCCTGCCACCTTCGGGTCGAAGCTCCTCAGCATGCGGACTTTTTCCAGGGATCCGCGGTCCGGAGCCCCTTCCTGGAGCCAGCCGAAATGGTCGACGTCGAGGGCGAGGATCAGGTCACGGCCTGCGAACCATTCGTGCCTCCACTCGCGGGCGATGTGGTCTTCCGACGCGATGTGCTGGGCAGTCAGGACCCTGGCGGCGCGGGGGTCGATGGGATGGCCGACCTCGTACCCCGTGGTGCCTGCAGAGTCGACAACTACGAGTCCGCCGAGCCCTTCCGCTGCGAAGGCTTCGGTCAGCATGAGCGCGGCCATGGGCGAGCGGCAGATGTTTCCAGTGCAGACCGTGATGATGCGGTATGGGCTCGTCGTTGAGTACATTCAGCAAGCATGGTCGATGTCACCCCCTCTTGGCTAGGGGCAACTTCACAGCTGAGTCACTTTTGGTGTCAAAGTTGTCACAGCGTGGGCGCAGGGCGCCTGCGTCAGGCCGTGGCGGCTTCCGCTGCTTCAGCCGCCAGCGCGGCTGCGGCCAAGTGAACAGTACGGACGACGGCGGCCCGTCGCCTGTGGATGCGGCCGGGGTCATTGCCTGCCATGAGACCGTCCAAAGCGGGCAGGACGGGAGCGGAATCGCAGAGGCTCACGATGGTAATGAGGAGATCTCCGGCATCCTCCCTGGAGATTCCGGGCAGGGCTGCGATGGTGCTGTTGACCTTGGAGGCGCAGTTGGCCATGCGTTTGGGCAAGCCCACAACTTCGGTACCGCGCTCCAGGCCCTCCCAGAACAGAAGCCGGGGTGCGGTGGCGTCTTTTTGATGGTGGTCAAAGAGTCGCCCGGCATAGTCCGCCATGGCCTCGGGACCAGTTCCTTCGATGGGTACCTCGTCCATGAGGGAGCTGAGGGCGGTGACGATGACGGCGTCGAACAATCCGTTCTTGTTGCCGAAGTACTGGTAGATCCGCTCTTTGTTGACCCCGGCCTCGGACGCGATCCTGTCGATGCGGGCGCCCGCCAATCCGCGGGTGCAGAACTCGGTAGTGGCGGCCTCGAGCAGCAGGGCCTTGGTCCGCTCTGTGTCCCATGCCATAGGGTCATATTAGCAGTTTCCAACTAAGTAGTTGTAATTGACTGCCGTCAGGGTTATGGTGATCTCACATCAATTACAACTATCTGGTTGGAGAATCTGATGACGACCCCCGTCGCCGCCGAAACAACTGCCCCCGAAGCCCTGGCTGTCGCGCCCAACTCAAGCGCCGCCGTCGTCCGGCCTCTGGGACCCTCGGTGCACATGCGTGCACTCATCACCTGGATCGCGATCTTCCCGCTCGTCTCGGTGGGCATGCTGTTGCTTGGCCCCATCATGGAACCGTGGCACCCGGTCCTTCGTGCCCTGGTATTGACCGCGTTCGTGGTTCCCACTGCTGTGTATGTGGTTGTGCCCCGCCTCATGGCCGGACACGGTGCGCTGAGCCGCAGGGCGGTCGAGCGTTCAGCCCAGCGCGCAGCCCGCAAGTCCGCTTAACCCAATTGGGGGACAGCTCCTGCTCCACTGAGCACTCAATGGAGCAGGAGCTGTGCCCCAGTTGGGTACTCGGGGGTTAGGAGGCGCGGGCGGCTTCGACTTCCTCAAGGGTTGCGTAGGCGGCCTGGGTACCCTTCTTCGTTGCGGCCAACGCGGCGGCCACCGAAGCGAACGACGCCGCATCAACGAGCGAATCGCCGGCGGCCAAGCGCGCGGCCACGGCACCGGTGAACGCATCGCCGGCACCCGTTGTGTCGACGGCGGAAACCCGCGTCGGAGCGATCCGGGTCAGCTGCTCCCCGCGAGCCAAGGAATCCAGCACCACGGATCCCTGCGAACCAAGGGTCACGAGCACCCGCTGCAGGCCGCGGTCGGCGAACTGGCTGCGGACGGGCTCCCACGCTTCCGCGTTCGCATCGGCGGAAGGGATGTCCGCTTCGCTGCCAAGGAACAGGGCGGCCTCGTGCGCGTTCACCAGCAGCACGTCGCTCAAGCCCGCCAACAACTCAGGCACCTCAGCGTACGGCGAGAGGTTCAATAGAACGGTCGCCCCGGCGTCGTGCCCGGCCTGTGCGGCGGCCACCACCGTATCGATGCCAACCTCCAGGCAGAGGCACACGACGGCGGCGTCCCGGAACGCGGCGAAGTCGACGTCGGCGGGGGTCAGCGTGCCGTTGGCACCGGCGGAGATGATGATGCTGTTCTCACCGTTGGCGTCCACCGAGATCACTGCGACGCCGGTCGCGGTATCTGAGCGTCGGACCCGCGAGACGTCCACCCCGGCGTTGGCGGTGGACTCAAGGAGCATGGTCCCGTTGGAGTCCTCGCCCACTGCGCCGATCAGGGTCACCTTGCCGCCCAGCTTGCTGGCCGCGACGGCCTGGTTGGCGCTCTTGCCGCCGGGATTCACGGCGAAGCCGTTGCCATGGACGGTCTCGCCGGGCTGGGGGAGTCGCTCGGTGTAGATGGTCAGGTCCGCATTGAGCGAGCCGACGACGACAATTCCGGACGTGCTCACGCGGCCACCTCTTCGTCTTCGTGGACCTCGGCGTCAACCGGCTTGGGAATCAGCAGCGAGGCCGCGAACGCAGCGAACGTGATGGCAAAACCAACGACGACGACGGTCAGGTAGGACGCTTTCGCGTCACCGAGCGCTGATGTAGCCACCAGGACGGCGGGCAGGACCAGGAAGCTCAGTCCTGCACCGAGGTTGAAGGCACCGGCGTTCATACCGGGGAGGAATCCGGGGTTGCCCTTGGGCGAGAGCACCACGCCGAGTCCGTTCAGCATGATGTTGACGGTACCGGCGTACATGATGCCCAGTAAGGCCGTTCCCACGATCATCATGGGCAGGTTGTTGAGGCCGAAGAGGGCAATGATGGCCAGGGCCACGAGGCTGCCGATAAGGCCGATGCGGAGCACCTTGGTGTAGCCCAGGACCGGAGCGAGTCGGCCGCTGATCGGTCCGAAGACCCAGCCAAGGAGGGCGTACGGGGTGAGGATCATGAGCGACATTTCAGTGGGTCCCACGCCGAAGCCCGGGTCCGCGGCCTGGACGAACGCGGGGACGATGCCGTTGATCACCGCGAAGATACCGGTCATGGTGAGCGTCGTGGTCAGCAGGGGAGCCCACGTGGAGCGCTGGCGCAGGTGCACGGTTTCCACCATCGGCTGCTTGGCGCGCTTCTCCACAGTCCAGAAGGCAGCGAACGCCACCACGGCAACTACCGTGAGGCCGACGGCGAGGGCCAGCGTGCCGCCGTCGAATGCCGACGCGAGCTTGGAGCCTTCGTTCAGTGCGGTGAGCAGGGCACCGACAGCAATGACGATGAAGAACACGCCAAGCCAGTCCATGGTGGTCCCGGCGGCCGGCTTGCTTTCGCTGGCCAGGAACGCAATCAGCAGCGTGGCGACCACAGCCAGGGCAACCATGAGCCAGAAGATGCTGCGGAAGCCGAAGTTTTCTGCGAAGTAGCCGCCCACGAAGGAGTCGACGCCGGCCACGCCACCGTTGACGGCCGTGATGAGGCCCATGAGTGCGCCGTACTTGCGCGGGTTGCTCACGGCGGAGCGGAGCATGATGAGGCAGAGCGGAACGGTCGGGCCGCTGACTCCCTGGATGATGCGGCCCACGAACAGCCATGTCACGTCCGGAGCCACGGCTGCGATAACCGAGCCGACGGCCATGAGGAGCATCATGCCCACAAGGATCTTCTTGCGGCCGACGATGTCGCTGAGGCGGGGTAGGAACAGGGAGAACAGCGCTGCCGCCGTGAAGAACCAGGTCTGCGAGAGGCCGATAGTGGCTTGGTCAGTCTGGAGTTCGTTGCCCATGGTCACCAAGGCAGGGCTGAGCATGGAAGCGTTGAGCTGGAAAGCCACGCACGCCGCCAGCAGGGCGACCATGAGGGCTGTCACGTTGTTGCGGGTGGACTTGGTTTCGGCAAGGGTGCTCATTACTTCGCCTCTCCTGCCAGAACTGAGTCCGCGAGCTGCGCGCCCGAGGGGGCGCCGCCGTCGGGCTCGCCGATCCGTTCAATCGCGTCGGTGACCAAATCCCAGAACTTCTTGTGGTCCAGCTCGACGGCGACCGAGGTGTGGCAGTCCTCCGGGGCGGGTGCGCGGAAGTCGGCCACGGTCATGCCGAGGGTGAGCTTGCCCTGAAGTTCAATGTCGACGGGAACCTTGCGGGTGGTCATGACGGTGGGGTCGATGACGTAGGCGACGGCGCAGGGGTCGTGCACCGGCGGGAAGTCGAAGCCCTGGGCGTCCTTGTAGGTTTTCTTGAAGAACTCCATGAGCTCCAGGACGAACTTGGCCGGCTTGGTGCCGATGGCCGCGATGCGCTCCACTACCTCGTCGGTCGCCAGCGCCTGGTGCGTCAGGTCCAGGCCCACCATGACAACCGGCCACTTCTCGTTGAACACGATGTGTGCGGCCTCGGGGTCGATGATGATGTTGAACTCAGCCACGGCACTCCAGTTGCCCACGTGGTAGCCGCCGCCCATCAGGACAACTTCCTTGACGCGTTCCACGATGCGCGGCTCCTTGCGGGCAGCCATTGCAATGTTGGTCAGGCCCGCGGTGGGAACCAGGGTGACCGTGCCCGGCTCATGCGCCATGACGGTTTCGATGATGAGGTCGACGGCGTGGCGCTGGTCGAGCTCGATGGCGGACTCGGGCTGCTCCGGCCCATCCATGCCGGAGTCGCCGTGGATGCTGGGGGCCGTTTCGATGGTGCGGACCAGCGGGCGGTCGCAGCCTGCGGCGAAGGGGACGCCCGTGATGCCGGCAATGGTGGCTACGGAAAGCGCGTTGCGCGTGACCTTTTCCAGGGTCTGGTTGCCAACCACGGTGGTCACGGCGAGCAGCTCGATGTCCGGGTTTCCGTGCGCCAGCAGCAATGCCACTGCGTCGTCATGGCCAGGATCGCAATCAAGAATGATCTTTTTGCGGGGGTTGGTTTCCACGTTTCTCTCCACGTCATTGGGGCCTGCCACGAACTTGCCCGGGGCAGGGCGATAAGCATTCAGGGTGATTTTGGCATTGCTTCGGCGGCTGCGTCAAACGCTTAACGTTGAGAGCGTCAAGCGCTTGATGCCTTCTCGCAGGTCAGGGTCGTATAACAACGCTACGATCGATACATGGAATCCCTGGAGAGGCGCAGTGGCCGCGCACATCGCTCGCCCCGGGTAACGGCTGCCATGGTGGCCGCGCGGGCGGGTGTTTCCACAGCCACGGTTTCCTTGGTCGCCAACGGCAAGACCCAGGGACGGGTATCGGACGACAACATCTCCCGCGTCCGGTCCGCCATCGCCGAACTGGGCTACGTGGTGGACAGCATTGGGAGTTCCCTTGCCCGCGGCGTCAGCTCCATCGTCATCCTGGTGACGCCCGATGTGTCCAACCCGTTCTTCGCCAATGTGATCGCAGGGGTCAGGGAAGCCTTGGGCGCGGAATATCAACTGCTGCTCTCAGTGACCGACGCCGGCGAATCACCCCAGGCTTCCGACGTGCGCAAACTGCTCGCCCTCCGTCCTGCCGGCCTGCTGGTGGGAGCTCCGAGCGCCGAATTCCTTGAAGATCTCTCCGCGGCCGGTCCACTGGTACTGCTGGACGCCCCGGGCTTGGAAGCCTACGCACCCTCGGTAAACCTCGACGTTGCCCAGGGTGCGCGCGAGTTGGCCCGCCATTTGGCTTCCTCCGGGCACACCCGCGCCGCCTACGTCGACGGCGTCACCGGGACCACCACGTTCCAGCTGCGCCGCGACGCCTTCCTTGAGGAAGCAGCAGCCTGCGGACTGGCGGTCGACGCCGGGCACGTCATCAGTACAGCGATCGACGTCGGTGCTGCCGCTGCCGCGTTCGCCCAAGCGTGGCCCGGGTGGCAGCGCGAGGGGGTGACCGCCGTCGTCTGCGGTACTGACACGCACGCCTACGGCGTGTTGCAGGAGGCGCGGGTGGAGGGCGTAGCGATCCCCAAGGAGCTGGCAGTGGCAGGCTTCGACGATCTTCCCTACTCCGCCACCAGCAACCCCAGCCTCACCAGTGTGCACCTGCCCGCGACGCCTTTGGGGCGCAAGGCGGGGGAGCAGCTTCGAGGACTCATGGAAGGCACCCCGCTGGCCGAGCCGCACGTGACGCTGGAGAGCTCGTTGGTGGTGCGGGGATCTTCCTCGTAGCTATCGGGTCAGTGGGCGAAGTTTGTCTTCGCTGACGGGCAGCGAAACCGTGAAGTAGATCTGCGGAGCCGTCATGTCGCCCCAATCGTCCTTCTTCACCCGAACTGCCGACGGCGTGACTTCGGCAATCCGCACGCGGAGCCAGCCGCCGTCGTCGAGCCGTAGTTCATGAGGGTCGGCCAGGTAGCGAAGCCCGAGGTCATCGAGAACTTCCTCCGCGCTCAACCAGTCCACCACCTCGGTTCGCGGACGGCCCAAGAGGTCGACGGCGACAAAACCTTCGTCGACCGGCTTCATCCATCCGATGTGCTCGCCGTCGTCCGCGCGTCGGTGCTTGATCCAGTCCGGTTTCATGCCTCCGACCGTAGCATTCACGCGTTCCCGGAACTGGCTAGTGGATGACTGCCAGCAGGATGCCGACCAGTACGAACAGGCAACCGAAGATCCGGTTGAGAATGGTCTGGCCCTTTTGGTCGTGGGTGAACCGTTGGAACGAACGTGCCGCCAAGGCGAAGAAGAACCACATGACCATAATGTCGATGGCCAGGACAGTGGCGGTCAGCACGACATATTGCTGTACCAGGGGCTGGTCCGGGCGGATGAACTGCGGCATGAAGGCCAGGAAGAAAACGATCGCCTTCGGGTTCAGCAGGTTGACCCAGATGCCGCGCTGGAACATGGACAGGGCGGGCTCGTTCTTCTTGTTATCGACCTGCTCTTTGTCCAGGTCAGGCTTGTGCAGGAACTGACGAATGCCCAGGTACACCAGATACGCGGCACCGGCGTAGCGAATGACATTGAAGATCACGGGCGAGTTGGAGACCAGGACGCCCACACCCAAAGCGACGATCAAAATGTGAATGATCAGGGCCACCTGTTGGCCGAGGATGCCCCAGATGGAGCGTCGGAAACCCGAATTGAGCGAGTTGCTCATGGTGAAGATCGCGCCGGCGCCGGGAGTGAAACTGATGAGGGTGCCGGCGCCTACCAGGGCCAGCCAAAGTGAAAACTGCACCACCTCAGCTTATGCGGGGCCGTGCCTGCGGCGGGACGAGTGCCGCCACGACCCTGACTGGCGGCGCATTGGCGACTCTGACGGTGGCCGCCAGCCGGAACTGGCGGCCACCGCTCCCTGTTACGGGATGTTGTGCCAGAACCAGCGGGCAACATCAACGGCTAGCCGGATGATGTTGACCACCAAGTTCCAGGCGCCCCATGATTCCTTCCATTTGCGTTTGGAAGTCATGCCGGCACCTCCTCCATGGGAACAGGGCGCGGCCACACTACGAGGAGCTTCAACGAGCGTTGCACCTATAGCGTGTGGGGCCATAGACTCAAGGGGTGATGTTTGAGGTTCTATGGCCCTCCAACCGCACCAAATGAGCGCACCGCGCTGAACAGGGACCCGATTGCCGTCGGGTCCATTGTTCTTTAACGGCACCACAGGACTTCTTCCTGGTCCTCCAACCCTAAAGGGAATGGAACCTTCTTACCCCGAGGGGTTTGAAGCTGTGGATCGCTTCCCTGCCACTTTGTTGAGAAAGCTCCGTGCCTGCGGCGGGACGAGTGCCGCCACGACCTACTTTCACGCCGCGGGCGGCTGAATGCACCCGAAATCGGTTGATTTTGGCAGTAGCGAAGCTGAAAGAAGGTCGTGAAGCTACAGCCAACCCGGCACCCGATGAGGCAGACTGATCCCGTGAGCGGAACTCCATGGGTGCTGCACGTTGACCTCGACCAGTTCATTGCGGCGGTCGAAGTACTGAGGCGCCCGGAGCTTGCCGGTAAGCCGATCATCGTGGGCGGCCGCGGGGACCCCACCGAGCGTGCTGTCGTGTCGACGGCGTCCTATGAGGCCCGGGCTTTCGGCGTTGGGTCGGGCATGCCACTGCGCATAGCAGCCAGGAAGGTGCCGGACGCCATCATCCTCCCAGTCGATCAAGAAGCGTACCTGGCTGCTTCCGAAACCGTGATGACCACCCTCCGCGAGCAGCCCGGTGCCACAGTGCAAGTGCTGGGGTGGGATGAGGCATTTGTTGGCGTCCGCACCGAGGACCCGGTGGCGTACGCAAAGCAGATTCAGGCCGCCGTCCTCGAGAACACCCAGCTGCACTGCAGCGTGGGCATCGGCGACACCCTGGTCCGAGCCAAGAACGCCACCGATTTCGGCAAACCGGCCGGCATCTTCCGCCTGACCAAGGACAACTGGCTGGATGTCATGGGGGAGAAGCCCACCATCGGGTTGTGGGGCGTAGGTCCCAAGATTTCCAAGCGATTGGCAACCCACGGAATCACCACGGTGAAGGAACTCGCCGCCGCCGACCCGCAGGACTTGGTCCCCGAGTTCGGCCCGAAAATGGGCCCGTGGTACGCGCAACTTGGCAGGGGCGAGGGCGCCACGGAGGTGGATGACACGCCTTGGATTGCCCGAGCCCACGGCCGTGAAACCACGTTCCAAGAGGATCTCACCGAGCCCGGGCAGATCGAAAACGCCCTCAAGGAACTGACCGCCCGCGTCCTGAAAGACGTCGCAGCCGAGGGCCGGCCCGTGGTCGGTCTGACCCTCAAGGTCCGCCATAAGCCCTTCTTCACCAAGACCTACGCGAGGAAAATCCCCGAAACCTTCGACCGTGACGAAGTCCTGGCCCAGGCGCTGGACCTTTCCGCCAAAATCGAACCCGAGCGCCCGATCCGCCTTCTCGGCTTAAGGGCGGAAATGTCGATGCCCGAGGAAGCACGGAAGGGCCACACGCCGACACGCAGCGGTTGGTGAAGCCGAAACTAAAAACGCCCGACGCCGGCCTGCCGCCTACCAGCGCGGGTCGCGATCTGTTGGATGCTTGAAAGCCGCCAATGCTCGCGGTTGATGCCATCGCGGTTTAGTACTATTCTCTGGCTGGGGGTCCCGTCATGGGAATGGAGAAGTAATGCAGATCGCTACATCAAAAAGCGGTTCCACGTCAGTTGAGCTCAATCGAGTGCATAGCGACGTCAAATATGAATTCTCGAATTTACCCTTGACTTTGAAGTAGCAGTTCAAATGTACCGCCCAAAACTCGTGGCAGTAGTGATGCCGATCGGCTCAGTGCTGGTGGTGCTGGTGGCTGGTTACTTGGCTCTTCAGACGGAGGGGATGCTCAATGGATACTTGTTCGATCTCTCCGGAACACCAACCACCTCAGTTGCCAAACGGTTTCCGTGGGAGCTTCAAATCGCTACCGTGCTGGTGTGCTTCGCCGCCTCTGTTGGCTATCGAAGACTTGCGCTGGTCAGAGGCCTGAAAATGCTCGTACTCGGCGCCCTGATATTGGCGTTGGTTCTGTCGCTGCTGTTTTATGAAACCGTTCACACGACAAGGACGAGTCTCTTGGCCATGGCATTTGTTGATGGGGGCATTTCCCCACTGATATTGGGGTTTATCGCGGTCGTGGCAGCGGACACGCTTTACAGCAAGCGAGGCATGGAACTGGACGCGGCATAGGACGGTCGGACCGGCGTCGCACCCACGTGCGACGCCGGCCTGCCGCCTACCAGCGCGGGTGGATCGCTTCGCGGAAGTAACGGTCGTAGATGTCCCGAACCCCGTCCGATAATCCTGCGCCGACAACCTGCATGTCTCCGGCTTCGGCGTTGGCCGCGGCTTGCTCGGCCGAGCGGGCTCCGGGAATCACCGACGTGACGCCATCCTGGGCCACGACCCAGGCGAGGGCCGCTTGCGGGGTGGTGACGCCGTCGGGAACCAAAGCGCTGAACTCCTGCGCTGCCTTGACGCCGGTGGCGAAGTCCACGCCGGAGAAGGTCTCGCCGACATCGAAAGCTGCACCGTCGCGGTTGTAGTTCCGGTGGTCATTCTCCGGGAACTCGGTCTCCGGAGTGTATTTGCCGGACAGCAGCCCGGAAGCCAGCGGAACGCGGGCGATGATGCCCACACCGGCTTCCTTGGCTGCGGGCAGGACCTCATCGAGCGGCTTCAAACGGAAGGCGTTCAGGATGATCTGGACTGAGGCCGTGTTGCCGCGCTTGATGGCTTCAAGGGCCTCGTCCGTCCGTTCCACGCTGACGCCATAGTTGCGGATAGCTCCCTCGCTGACCAAGGTGTCCAGGGCGTCATAGACCTCGGAGTTGCTGTACACGGAGGTGGGCGGGCAGTGCAGCTGGACGAGGTCCAGGGTGTCCTGCTGAAGGTTGCGGCGGGAACGGTCGGTCCATTCCCGGAAGTTCTTGAGGTTGTAGTTTTCCGGGACTTGGTCCACACGGCGCCCCATCTTTGTGGCAACCGTGACGTTGAGCTCCGGGTGCTCGCTGAGGAAACGGCCAATGAACTGTTCGCTGCGCCCGTCGCCGTACACATCGGCGGTGTCGAAGAACGTGACACCGTGCTCCACTGAAGCTTCCAGCACGGCAAAAGCGTCCGCTTCGGTGACGGAACCCCAGTCGGCTCCGAGTTGCCACGTTCCCAGCCCGACAGTAGAAACGGGTCGGCCGGTCTTGCCAAGTATGCGCTGTTCCATGGTTCCGACTATAGGGGGTCAGGACCCGCCGTCGTCCAGCTTTGTGACCTTCCCCAGCATGTAGCGACGCTCCTGCAGGCTCTGTGTTTTTTTGGCTGCGGCAAGAAAAGCGGCACGGGCCTGCGGAATCGAGCCGGCCATCTCGTACAGATGCCCACGCACGGCGTCCAACCGGTGCGAGCGACCGAGCTCAGCATCCAGCCCGGCAAGCAGCTCAAGACCCGCCGCAGGCCCCTTCACCATGGCCAGGGCCACTGCGCGGTTCAGCGTCACCACCGGACTCGGAGCGACAGCCTCCAACACCGTGTACAGGGCAAGGATTTGCGGCCAATCGGTTTCCTCGTTGGAGGCCGCCTCCGCGTGAACGGCCGCGATCGCGGCCTGCAGTTGGTACGGTCCGGCAGCACCGCGTCCCAGCACTGATGACAACAGCGCAATGCCCTCGTCGATCTGCGCGCGGTTCCACAGACCTCGGTCCTGCTCAGCCAGCGGAACCGGGGTCCCATCGCCCAGAGTCCGCGCCGATCGCCGGGAATCGCTCAGCAGCATCAGAGCCAGCAGCCCCGTCGCCTCAGGTTCGGACGGCGCAGCGGCCGCGAGCAGGCGGGCCAGCCGGATGGCCTCCGTAGTAAGTTCTTCGCGCTGCAGCGACGCACCGGAGCTCGCAGCGTAACCTTCGTTGAAGATCAGGTAAAGGACGTGAAGTACGACGCCGAGCCTCGCCTTCCGCTCGGAAGGCGGCGGCATGCTGAACGTGGCTCCGGCCTTCTGGATCCCCTGTTTCGCGCGGCTGATGCGTTGTCCCATGGTCGCTTCGGGGACGAGGAAGGCTGAGGCGATTTCCGCCGTCGTGAGTCCTCCAACTGCCCGCAACGTCAAGGCCAGTTGCGATGGTGCCGACAACGCGGGGTGGCAGCAAAGGAACATGAGCGTGAGGGTGTCGTCTGTCTCCGGGGCGGCGCTGTACTGGAAGTCCATGGCCGCGACCCGTTCTTCACGTGCCCGCCGGGCGCTTTCGCTGCGGTAGAAGTCCACCAGACGCCGTGATGCAACCGCCAGCAGCCATGCTTTCGGGTTGTCGGGCAGGGCGGAGGGCCACTGGAGGGCGGCCTCCAACAGCGCTTCCTGGACGGCGTCCTCGCACGCATCGAACTGGCCGTGCTTGCGTGCCAGCACGCCGAGGACCTGCGGCGCGAGGGTGCGCAGCAGGTCCTCTAATCGCGTGTCGCGAGGGGGTTGGGTCAAAAGCTAAACCTCCGGAGGGCCGTCCGCGAGGGCACGGAGCTCAACCACCTGGGAGTACTTCACAATGCTGGAACAGATTTCCACGGCACGTTCCTCGCTGGCCACATCAACCACCCAGTATCCGACGAGGGATTCCTTGGATTCGGCGTAGGGGCCATCGGTGGTGATGACGCCGTCCGGGGTCTGCTTGACGAGCTTGGCGGTGCTGCCGTCGGTCAGGCCGGCGTTGAAGACGAGTTCCCCGGATTCGGTCAGATCCTTGTCAATCTGGATCATGAATCCGATCATTTCCCGGATCCATTCAGGATCGGCGGTCTCCATCATGCCCTCAGCGGACCCGAACATCATGATCATGTATTTCATGGCTAACTCCTTGTGACGTGGCGCCCTGGATGGGTGCTTCACTCATGGGTCGGAACTGGCGAGCGCATTTCTACATGGTTCCGGAATCTTTTTTGAGCCTTATGCCCGGGCGATGACTTCGCCGTTCGGAATGAGGAAATAGCCGTCCTCGGTGGCACCCCAGCGGTGCCAGCCTGCGGCGATCCGGGCAAGGTCGGCCTCGTTGGCCAGGCCATATTCCAAGGCCTGCTCGGCGAACGCGGAATGGAGAACCCGTTCGCTCCACACCCGGGATTGCCAGGCACGCTGCTGGGCTGTGGCGTAGAGCCAGTTGCTGCTGGTGGGGGCCACCTGCGTGAAACCAGCCTGCTGCGCCCATGAGACCAAGCGCCGGCCGGCGTCGGGTTCTGCTCCGTTGCGCCGGGCGATCTTCTGGTACAGCTCCATCCAATCGTCGAGTTCCGGAACTTCCGGGTACCAGCTCATGCCGTGGAAATCGGCGTCGCGCACGGCCACTATGGCACCGGGTTTGGCTACGCGGCGCATCTCACGCAGGGCCGCGACGGGGTCGGTGAGGTGCTGCAGGACCTGGTGGGCGTGGACGAGGTCGAACGATTCGTCCTCGAAGTCGAGATCATAGATATTGCCGGTTTGGAAGGTCACGTTGTCCACGCCGCGCTCCCTGGCCAGTTCGGTTGCCTGCGCCACGATATCGGCAGAGCGGTCCAGCCCGATCACTTGCCCCGGCGCAACCAGCCCCGCGAAATCGCAGGTGATGCTCCCAGGTCCGCAACCGACGTCGAGAACCGACGTTCCGGGGGTGAGATAGGGGATCACGAACGCCGCCGAATTCTCGACCGTCCGTGAAGCATGGGCCCGGACAACCGACTCGTGGTGCCCGTGGGTATAGACATCTTCTGGCTGCTGCGCGTTCATAGGGAAACGCTACAACCACCCCACCCCAACTGGGGGACAGGAAACGGTCCAATAGGGGCTCATTGGGCCGTTTGCTGTCCCCTAGTTGGGTTCCGCCGCTGTGGCTTGGCGCCGGGCATCGATGGTCGCCTCCACCATGTCGGCCATGAAGCGGCGTACGAGTTCCAGTTCCTCCGCGCTGTACGCGGCCATGGCCTTGCCCATGCGCATGGCGAGCGGCATGAAGATGGCACTGCCGTCCTGGTACGCCTTGGGGGTCATCTGGAGTTGGACCTGGCGACGGTCCGTGCCCAGGCGCTCGCGGACCACGTGACCGCTCGCATGGAGGCGGTCGACCAGCGCGGTGGTGGCGGGGGAGCTCAGGCGCAGTTCGCTGCGTAGCACTCCCGGCGTCACCACGAGTCCGGCGGCCGAATGTCGCATGATCACCGCCAAGGCGTTGAGGTCGGTGCGGTGCATGTCGTTTGCTCCGCCGGCAGCGTCCACGTAGTGGTTGGCTTCCAGCGTGAAGTCCTGGAGCAGGCGGACCAGGTTCTGGGAGGGGCCCGACGGCGGGCCGGCACCTTCCGGGGCTGCGTCCGACGGCGGGACGGCGCCTTCCGGCGCGGCGGCAGGATTGCCGGGCTGCTGCCCGTTCGTGTCCGCCATCTGCCCTCCTTGAGTCATTTCTGCCCTCCGGATATTACTCCCCGGCACGCCCCTACAGCGCATCCATCAGGGCAAGCCTCTTGATTAGTTCCATCATGGAGATACTCTATAGTCTAATGAAACCACTCAGAAGCTTCCCCAAGAAGAAGGACTCATGAATCCGCAGAAAGTACCGTTCTGGCTACGCTGGCTGGTGCCGGTGGTGCTCGTCATCACGTGGCTGGGCATCGCAGGAGTGGGCGGCCCCACGTTCGGGCGCCTGGACGAAGTCTCCTCCAACGACCAGGCATCCTTCCTGCCCGCCGGGGCGGAAGCCACCGAAGCCGGCGACTGGCAGGCCAAGTTCCGTGATTCCAAAGAGATCCCCGCTGTGGTCATCATCGAGAACGACGCAGCATTCACCCCGGCCCAGCTGGGCGAAGCAGCCAAGCTGAAAGCCGACATCGAGGCACTCAAGCTGGGTAGCGCCGTCGTCGGTCCTATCCCTTCGGAAGACAGCAAGGCCGTTCAGTACATCGTTCCGATCGCGTCCACGGATGAAATCCGTGACGTGGTGAAGGAGTTGCGTGACGTTGTGCAGCCGGGTGCCCCGGACGGCATGAAAGCGTATGTGACAGGTCCGGCGGGATTGACGGCTGACCTCGTCAACGCCTTCGGCGGCATCGACGGAATCCTGCTGCTGGTAGCCCTGGGCGCAGTGTTCGTGATCCTGCTTCTGGTGTATCGCTCGGTGGTGCTTCCGCTGGCCGTGCTCTTTACGTCGGTCTTTGCCCTGTGCGCCGCGATCCTGCTGGTGTTCGGCATGGCCAAGATCGGCTGGATCCAGCTGAACGGCCAAAGCCAGGGCATCCTGTCGATTTTGGTGATCGGTGCCGCCACCGACTACGCGCTGTTGTTCGTGGCACGATTCCGTGAGGCGCTGACCCACACACGAAACCGCACGCAGGCCGTTCTGACCGCGTGGAAGGCGTCCTTCGAACCGATTCTTGCCTCCGGCGCCACCGTCATCATCGCCTTGCTCTGCCTTCTCTTCTCCGACCTGAATTCCAACAAGGCGCTGGGCCCCGTGGCCGCAGCAGGGATCCTGTGCGCACTCTTCGCTGCGCTCACGCTCCTGCCCGCGCTGATGGCTTTGCTGGGACGCGCCGCCTTCTGGCCCTTCCGGCCCAAGCTGCTGCCCGACGACGAACGCGAACCTGACGTTGTGACCGGACTTGAGGGACAAAAGGGTCTGTGGCGCGCCACCGGCCGCCTGGTCTCGCGGCGGCCGCGCGTCGTCTGGATCGCGTCTGTGCTGTTGCTTCTCGTGGCCGCGACGGGTGTCCTGCAACTGAAAGCCAACGGTGTGCCGCAGACCGACGTGATCCTGTCCAAGTCCGACGCCGTGGACGGCCAGGACGCCCTGGCGCGCCATTTCGACGCCGGCAGCGGCAGCCCCGCCGTCGTGGTCGCCTCCGAAGGTTCGGCGCAACAGGTCCTGGACAGGGTCAAAGCCGCCGACGGCGTTGGCGACGCCTACCTGCTGGCCGACGGAAGCGTGCCCATTACGGGAGCTCCGGGAACGCCATCCGAACCCGCAGTCCGTGACGGCAAAGTGCTCATCAACGCCACGTTGAACAACGCGGCGGACTCGATCGAGGCCGAAAATGCCGTGAAAGCCCTGCGCGTTGCCGTCAAGGAAGCAGACCCGGGAGCGTTGGTCGGCGGTGTCACTGCCACAGCCCTGGACACCAACACCACCGCACAGCGTGACTTGGTGGTCATCATCCCGATCGTGCTGGTAGTCATCCTCTTCATCCTGATGCTGCTGCTGCGCTCGGTGGTTGCGCCGGTGCTGCTGGTGCTCTCGGTGGTGTTGTCCTACGGCGCTGCCATGGGCGTCTCCGCCTGGGTATTCAATGGGATTTTCGGATTCCCGGGAGCTGACGCAACAGTGCCGCTGTTCGGCTTTGTGTTCCTGGTTGCGTTGGGCGTTGACTACAACATCTTCCTCATGAGCCGAGTCCGGGAAGAATCACTCAAGCACGGGACGCGTCCGGGTATCCTCCGGGGACTTTCCGTAACAGGGGGTGTCATTACCTCGGCCGGCGTTGTCCTCGCCGCCACGTTCGCTGCGCTGGGCGTCATCCCGATCATGTTCCTCGTGCAGCTGGCGTTCATTGTCGCGTTCGGCGTGCTCCTGGACACCGTGCTGGTTCGGTCCTTGCTTGTTCCAGCATTGGCCTACGACATCGGCAACAAGATCTGGTGGCCGGGCAAGCTTGGGCGCGGATCTTCGGCGGACCCAGTTGATCCGCGTGGGGAGCGCGAGGAAGAAGCAGCGTCCGTGGGGCGATAGGTCGTGCCCGTCCCGTCAATCCATGGCGGGCGTGCGGCACTCAAGCAGCCGGGTGTCGCGCCATTGTCCGGCGGTGGGTCCGTTGACCGGAAGGCCAACGGAACCCTCCGCCGGCATTGGCGAATATGAGGACTTCTCTCCAGCCGTTGCCCGCCTGTGAAAATTGTCAGCGGACGGAGCGATCTTTAGCGCATGGATGTATCCTTCGTGGCAGCGGGTGCGGACGACCCCGACCAGATCAATCCAGGAGAATAAATGGAACAGCTGATCATCATCGGGTCCGGCCCTGCGGGGTACACGGCAGCAATTTACGCAGCCCGGGCGGGCCTGAACCCCTTGGTCCTGGCTGGTTCGGTCACGGCCGGCGGAGCCCTCATGAACACCACGGAAGTGGAGAACTTCCCCGGCTTCCCTGGAGGGATCCAAGGCCCTGAGCTGATGGACGGGCTGCAGGCCCAGGCGGAGAAGTTCGGCGCCCGGATAGTGTTCGACGACGTCACTGAAGTTTCGCTTGCAGGTCACGTCAAGACTGTGGTCACCGGCGGCGGCGAGAAGCACGAGGCCACGGCGGTCATCCTGGCGACCGGCTCGGCCTATAAGGAACTGGGTTTGCCGGAGGAGAAGAAGCTCAGCGGGCATGGTGTGTCGTGGTGCGCCACCTGCGACGGGTTCTTCTTTCGCGAGCAGGACATCATTGTGGTCGGCGGCGGAGACTCGGCCATGGAGGAAGCGACGTTCCTGACGCGATTCGGTAAGTCCGTGACCGTCGTCGTGCGCAAGGGTGAGCTGCGCGCCTCGCGGATCATGGCCCAGCGCGCCAAGGACAACCCGAAGATCTCGTTCG
Organism: Paenarthrobacter sp. AB444; assembly: GCF_028736865.1. Taxonomy (NCBI): domain Bacteria; kingdom Bacillati; phylum Actinomycetota; class Actinomycetes; order Micrococcales; family Micrococcaceae; genus Paenarthrobacter; species Paenarthrobacter sp. AB444. The sequence continues at coordinate 71,999 of NZ_JAQZBY010000005.1, forward strand.
CCTGGAACTCAGCCGTGACCGCCATCCATGGCGATACCAAGGTCACGGGGGTGACCCTTACTGATACCCGCACCGGGGAAACCCGTGAGCAGGCAGCAACGGGCATCTTCGTGGCCATCGGACACTTGCCGCGGACGGAGCTTGTTGCGGGCCAGGTTGAGCTCGACGCGGAGGGCTACATCAAGGTGGATTCGCCCACCACGTGCACCAACCTGTCCGGTGTCTTCGCTTGCGGCGACGCCGTGGACCACCGCTACCGCCAGGCGATCACGGCCGCGGGGACGGGCTGTTCAGCAGCACTGGATGCCGAGCGGTACCTCGCGGCCCTGGAAGATGCCGACAGCATCGCCACGGCACTTGTGGAGGAGCCGACGCATTTTTAGCTTGGCCGAATCAGCGAGGCTTGTAGACGTCTGCGCGGTGCTGAATCCGATGGACGTAAAGTACGTGCTCTTCAAGGTCGAGTGTGAACAGCACACGGTAATCTCCCCGGCGTGCCGTGCGCAGGCCAATGAGCTCATTGGTCAGCGGCTTGCTGAGGCGGTGAGGGTTATCGGCGAGTGCTCCGGTGACGAATTCGACAATCGCTGAGGCGGCCTTCTCCGGCAGGCGGTGAAATGTTTTCAGAGCCGGGCTGGTGACCTGTACTTTCCAAGGTTCGTATTCCTCGTTGTTGTTGTCGCTCACCGGGGCGGCAGCCCGAACTCGCGGCGCAGATCATCGCCGCTCTTTGTGTTGCCATCTGCGATGTCGCGACGGGCCTGAGCCAAATCTTCATGGATGTTCGGCTGGGAGAGCCAATGAATGGTTTCCTGGAGCGACTCCAGGTCATCCGCTGACATGAGGACAGCGGCGGGGTGCCCGTGGCGGGTGATTTGGATGATCTCGTGTGTGGTGTCTGCTTCTTCGACCAAGGCCGAGAGCTTGTCCTTGGCTTCGCTAAGAGGGACTGTCTTCATTCGGACAATTTTAGCTTGATTTCTAGCTTATAACTAGCCTTAGTTGTAGCCTGAGGTGCCTCTCAGGCCTTGACCGTGTTCCGCTCCCGATATGCATCGGCTGCATAGACGCCCAGGACGCGCACTTCGGTGGTGAAGAACTCCAGTTCCTCCAGCGCGCGGCGCAGACGAGCGTCCTCCGGGTGGCCTTCGACGTCGGACAGGAACATGGTGGCCGCGAACTCGTCGCCGACCATGTAGCTTTCCAGCCGGGTCATGTTCAGTCCATTGGTAGCGAAGCCGCCCAGTGCCTTGTACAGGGCAGAAGGAACGTTGCGGACACGGAAAACAAAACTGGTGATCGCCGGGCCGGGGAGTTCTTCCTTGGTGGGAAGTTCGCGTTCACGAGCCAGGACAACAAAGCGGGTGGTGTTGGTGGGGTTGTCCTCGACGCCGGAGGCAAGGACTTCGAGGCCGTACAACTGGGCCGCCAGCGGCGGAGCGAGCGAGAGCTTGCGGGGGTCGTTCCAGTCCCGGACTTCCCGTGCCGAACCGGCGGTGTCGCCAGCAATGACCGGCTTCAAGCCGGCCTCGCGGATGATGCGGCGGCACTGGCCCAGGGCATGAATGTGGCTGTGCACCTCGGTGGCAGCCTCGATGGTGCTGCCGGGAATGCCCATCAGGTCAAAGTGGATCGGGAGGAAGTACTCCCCGACGATCTGAAGATTGGACTGGGGGAGCAGGACATGGATGTCGGCCACCCGCCCGGCGATGGAGTTCTCGATGGGGATCATGGCCAGATCGACATCCCCGTTTGAGACAAGTTCAAACGCGTCCTCAAAGCTGGCGCACGGCACGCTTTCGAGTTCGGGGAACATTTCCTTGCACGCGAGGTCCGAATTGGCTCCGGGCTCACCTTGGTACGCAATCTTCTGGGCCATACTGCTCATGGTTTCACGCCGGGTATACGGCTGCGCAAAAGCGTCCACCGTGTGGCCAACGGGAACCGACGCAGCCACCCGCAGCCCAAGTAGGGGACAGATAACGTCGCTGTGGAGGCTCAGTGCGACGTTATCTGTCCCCTAGTTGGGCGGGGAAGGGGATCAGCCGTTGATGATCTGCGGCACTCCCAAGGCCTTGAGGCCTTCGGCGCCGAACTCCAGGCCGTAGCCGGACTGCTTGGCTCCACCGAAGGGCACGCGGGGGTCCACGGCGCCGTGTTTGTTGATCCATACCGTTCCGGCCTGGATGCGCGCGGCGACTTCGCGGGCGGCGGCGGGGTCGGAGGACCAGACCGAGGCGCCGAGTCCGACGTCGAGCGCGTTCGCCTTGGCGACGGCCTCGTCAACGGTGCTGTACTTGATGATCGGAAGCGCCGGGCCGAACTGTTCTTCCGCGACGAGTGGGTTGTCGTTGTCGATGTCGGCCACGAGGGTGGTGGGGTAGAAGTTGCCGGGCTGCTCGGGGTCGGGGTTGCCGCCTACCAGGATGCGGGCGCCGGAGTCGCGGGCGGCGTCCACCAAGCGGGCGACGATGTCGTACTGCTGGCGGTTCTGGAGCGGGCCCAGGAGGTTGTTCTCATCGAGCCCAACACCCATCGGCATCGCCGCTGCAACTGCTGTGAGCTCTGAGCAGACGGCTTCGTACTGGGACTCGTGGACGTAGAGGCGCTTGAGGGCGGCACACGTCTGGCCGGTGTTGATGAACGCGCCCCAGAACAGGCCTTCGGCGATGGCCTTGGGGTCGGAGTCGGGCAGGACGATGCCGGCGTCGTTGCCACCGAGCTCGAGCGTGAGCCGCTTGACGGTGTCCGCGGAGGAACGGATGATCGCCTTGCCCGTGGCGGTTGAGCCGGTAAACATGACCTTGCCGATCGCGTCATGCGAGGCAAGCGCTTCACCGACGTCACGGCCCCCGGACACCACAGTGAGCAGGCCCTCGGGCAGTTCCTGGTTGATAATCGAGATCAGGGCGAGCACGGACAACGGCGTGTACTCGGAGGGCTTGACCACCACGGCGTTACCCATGCGCAGGGCCGGCGCGATCTGCCAGACGGTGATCATCATGGGCCAGTTCCAAGGACCAATCGCGCCTACGACGCCGATGGGCCGGTAGTGCAGCTCGGCCCGGGTTTCGCCGTCGTCAACTACCACTTCGGGTTCCAGCGGGGTGCCGGCGGTGGCGCGCAGCCAGGCGGCGCAGGCGCCGACTTCGAAGCGTGCGTTCGGGCCGTTCAGTGGCTTGCCCTGCTCGCGGGAGAGCAGCTGGGCGAGTTCTTCGGCGGAACGTTCGACGGCGTCGGCTGCTTTCAGGAGCGCGGCCGACCTGGCGTCATGGCCCAAGGCCGCCCAGGCTGGCTGGGCTGCGGCGGCCGCATCGATTGTGCGCTGGAGGTCCTCCACGGTGTGGACCGGGGCCTCGCCAACAGTTTCTCCCGTGGCGGGGTCGAAGATGGTGCGGCTGTTCTGGCCGGGGGCTGCGGTGATCGAGGCCAGCAGGGCGTCGTAAGTCTCCATTGGTACTCCGCTCAGGTAGTAAGTCTTGGCGGCCGATTCGGCGCGCGGCGATGTCTCCAGTGTGGTTGGCGTCACGAGGAGCGGTCTTGTCATTGGACGAACAGGCTTTGACGGCAAGCGAACGCTTTCCAGGCTTTCGCTACCTGCCGGTATCCTCCACAATCGATCTTGTGACTCTCGCTTCCCTCGCTGCTTTCGCTGGTCTCTGCCTGGTCCTGTCTGTGACTCCTGGCCCCGACACTTTCCTGGTGCTGCGCATTGCGTTGAACAGGCCTTCAGCTGGAATTGCTGCCGCGGCGGGTTCGGCGGGTGCGGCGATTGTGTGGGCGGCGCTGGTGGGTGTGGGCCTGGCCGCGATCCTGGAGCAGTCCGCGGAGCTGTTCCGCTGGATCAAGATCGCCGGCGGGTTGTACTTGCTGTACTTGGGGATCTCCTCGTTCATCAAGTCGCGTCGTGCTGCGAAGGCTGGCGCCGGTGGATCCGCTGAAGAGCCTTTGCCCTACAACCGGCTTTCGGCGCTTGGCGCCGGGGCTCTGTCCACGCTCCTCAACCCGAAGGTTGGCCTGTTCTACCTGGCGGTGGTCCCGCAGTTCATCCCGCACGGCGGCGACACGATGGGCACCTCGTTGATCCTTGGTGTAGTGGTGGCCGTGATCGCCTTCGCCTACCTCTCCATGATCGCCGTCGTGGCCTTCAAGGCAATGAAGTGGCTCAAAAAGCCCAAGGTGAGCACCGTCGTCGAACGTACCTCCAGCGGGATTATCGCGGGGCTGGGCGTGGGTGTGGTGGCGTCAGGGGCGACGAGCTAGCTCAGCGACAGACGGAGGCGTTCCACGCCCTCGCCACCTTCCGGGAACTGATCCATAAGCTCCGGTTCATTGGCGAGGCGACCCAGCATATTTGCAAGGTGGTCCCGTTCAGCCGGCTTGTAAGCCACACCGCGAAGGTCGGACGCCCGGATAACAGAGGCCAAAGTGAGGAAATCGTCGATGTGCCGCTGCCTGCGGGGGTCGTTAATGATGGTCAGTGCTGCGGCCTTACCGATGAGGCTGCCCAGGAGCGTGGCCGGACCACGCTGCCGGTCGCTGATCCTGCCTGAACGGCAACGGTCTCCGAACGGTCGAGCGCTTGCTGGCTGGCTGGTGCAGCAATTGTGGTTCCACCCGTAACACCGCGTCGCTGCCCGGCGCGTTCACCGAGATGGCGCGGGATCAGGACATCAATCACGGCCTGTCCGCGTGTCCATCTATGTTGATAGCCCTCCAGTGATTCCCCTGCGGACTCGAATCCGAGCCGCACGAGGAGGGCGGTGAAGTCGTGGAGCATCGTCGGGAAGGCACGGATGTCCAGGGCCATATCCGCGTCATTCGTGGCCCGCACGGTCGGAGCTCCTCGCTCCACGGCGTGCAGGAAGACGGCTTGGCCGCCGACCAAGACCCAGCCGTCGGGCATGGAGCCATGGATTTCGAAGACCGCTTGCCATGCTTCCTGTTGTTCGAGGGGCATCGCTGGAAGCTCAATGGGCATGAATGCTCCCAAGGATTTCACGTGCGGCCTGTTGTTCGCGGACACCTGGCCGCTCTGCGAGGTCTGCCGCCACAGCAAGTGGTGGAAGTTCATCCGGGATTTGATCGGCTGCTCTGAGAATGACATTGGATCTCTTGCCGGAGGCAGGTTCAACCAGGAACCAGTCTTTGACGACGTCTTTTAGTTCGTCGCGTCGCACGTACGCCTCCAGCTCTGCGTTCGCCAGCAGTCCTGACCGTGGATGGGAAACCCCGGAGAGGTAGATTCGTTTGTCCTCGCGAAGCTCGGCTATGTCTGCCGGGTTGGAGGAGAACTCGAACTTTTCGGCGCGATTGGCGAGCCATGCGGCGAGGAGGTCCTGAGGAGCGGAGGAGTCCTGAAGCCGCCTGATCCGTTCGTTGAGACGATGTCTCTCGATGGGTGAGATCGCTAAGTAATCAAGGGGAGAGCGTGGGCTCTCGTCCCAAAAGGATGACATGAGCAGCCAGGCGCTTCGTTCGGAAAGTGGTCGGCCGGCAAGCCTCCCTGGGCGGTACTGGGCGGCATCGGCTTCCTCAACTATCCAGCGTCCACCGACCCGTTGCCCGCGTATGCGTCCGGAATTGACGAGGTGCCGTGCTCGGCTCTCGTTCACATGGAGGCGGTTTGCCAACTCGGAGATGCTGAGCGCCATTTCATAATGGTAGCGGTATCGCTATGAATATGTAACGGTTCTTGGCGCAGCTTGTGGACATTTCACATTCATAGCGATTCCGCTACGAATGTGGAATCTCGCGTGGGACAGGCGGCCGTGCTCACGCAGCCAGTAGTGCCAAATAGTTGTCCAGCTGGCCTTCAAGGTCCTGCGAGAAGTGTTCAGCCGGTGACAGTGCCGCCACAATCTGCGCGCCCAGCATCATGTTGAGCAGGTGATCGGCGACGGCGGCATCCTCCAGCGGGGTGGCGATCTCACCGGCCGCCCGGGCTGCTGCGGCATGGGCGGTGATGGTGGTGTGCCACTGGTTCATGGATTCGCTGTGCAGGGCGGCCATGTCGGCGTCGTTGAGTGCCTTTTGCCAGAAGGGGATCACGATGCGCGCTTCGTTGACGCGTTCCTCGTCCAGCGGAAGGACCTCGGCGCAGAAGGCGCGCAGGGCCGCCAGTCCTGACAACCCTTCCGTCACGACTGCGATGCGTTGGTTGGTCCGGTTGAATACGTGCCCGAAAGCGGACGTGAGCAGGAGATCCTTCGTAGGGAAGTAGGGCTTGAGGGCGCCGTTTGCGAAACCTGCCTCTTCGGCGATTTCCCGCATGGTGGCGCCTTCCATGCCAAGTCTCGCGATGATCCGCCAGGTTGCGTCCACCAGTTCGAGGCGTCGTTGATCGTGGTCGACAATCTTTGGCACGGGGTGGGCTCCTGGGAAAAATGTCGGCGAAAGGTCTTGTGACCCATCTTACGTTTTGGTTATTCTCTACAACTATAGAAAATAAATCCTGACCATCACAGGTCCCGGACCAGAGGCAACCATGACGCCCACAGCAACTGACATTTCCACCCAGTACAGCCTTGCCACCGCGGAAGAAATCACCGCGGTCCAGGGCATCCTGCAGGCTGCCGGACACCTCGGAGACGGGCATCGGATCGCGTATCTGGGCCTGGTGGATCCATCGCGCCGCGCCGAGGACCACGAGCGGCGGTTCCGCGTCTTCATCCACGACATCTCCGGAGGCGCCCCCACGGACATCCTCGTTTCCGCCACCCGCGGGCAGGTCCTGTCCGCCGTCGAACTTGATACCAAAGTCTCCGGCGAACTGCCGGTCCTTGAAGAGGAGTTCGAGGTAGTCGAGACGCTGCTGGCCACTGACGAGCGTTGGCTCGCCGCGCTCGCCGCCCGGAACCTCGACGTCGAAAAGGTTCGCGTGGCGCCGCTGTCCGCGGGTGTTTTTGAGTACGAGGAAGAGCGCGGCCGGCGCATCCTCCGTGGGCTGGCGTTCGTGCAGGACTTCCCTGAGGACAGCGCCTGGGCCCATCCCGTGGACGGGCTCGTGGCCTACGTAGACGTGGTCAACAAGGAGGTCACCCAGGTCATCGACCTTGGTGTCATGCCGATCCCCGCCGAGCACGGAAACTACACGGACCCCCAGCTGACCGGCCCACTGCGCGATACCCAGAAGCCCATCAGCATCACCCAGCCCGAGGGTCCCAGCTTCACCGTCACCGGCGGCAACCACGTCGAGTGGGAGAAGTGGAGCGTCGACGTCGGTTTCGATGTCCGCGAAGGAGTTGTCCTCCACAACCTGGCGTTCCAAGATGGGGACCGCAAGCGGCCCATCATCAACCGCGCCTCGATCGCCGAAATGGTGGTCCCGTACGGTGATCCTTCGCCCATCCGGTCCTGGCAGAACTACTTCGACACCGGCGAATACCTGGTAGGCCAGTACGCCAACTCCCTGGAACTGGGCTGCGATTGCCTGGGTGACATTACCTACCTCAGCCCTATCATCAGCGACGCGTTTGGCAACCCCCGCGAAATCCGCAACGGCATCTGCATGCACGAAGAAGACTGGGGCATCCTGTCCAAGCACTCGGATCTGTGGACTGGCATCAACTACACCCGCCGCAACCGCCGCCTGGTGATCTCCTTCTTCACCACCATCGGCAACTACGACTACGGCTTCTATTGGTACCTCTACCTGGACGGCACCATCGAGTTCGAAGCCAAGGCCACCGGCGTCGTCTTCACCTCAGCCTTCCCGGAAGGCGGCTCGGACAACATTTCCCAGCTCGCGCCGGGCTTGGGTGCGCCCTTCCATCAGCATCTCTTCAGCGCACGCCTGGACATGGCCATCGACGGCTTCACCAACCGCGTGGAAGAGGAGGACGTGGTCCGTCAGCCCATGGGACCGGGCAACGAGCGCGGCAACGCGTTCTCCCGCAAGCGCACGCTGCTGGCCAAGGAGTCCGAGGGTGTCCGCGAAGCCGACGCCCGCGCCGGAAGGACCTGGATCATCTCCAATCCGGAATCGAAGAACCGCCTGGGCGAACCTGTCGGCTACAAGCTCCACGCCGAGAACCAGCCCACGCTCCTGGCAGATCCGGGTTCCTCCATCGCCCGCCGCGCAGCCTTCGCCACCAAGGATCTGTGGGTCACGCGCTACGCCGACGAGGAACGCTACCCGACCGGTGACTTCGTGAACCAGCACTCCGGCGGCGCAGGCCTTCCCGCGTATGTAGCCCAGGACCGCGACATCGACGGCCAGGACATCGTCGTATGGCACACCTTCGGCCTGACCCACTTCCCGCGCGTGGAGGACTGGCCGATCATGCCTGTGGACACCGTTGGCTTCAAGCTGCGTCCCGAGGGCTTCTTCGACCGGAGCCCTGTCCTGGACGTCCCGGCCAACAACTCCGGATCGAGCTGCCACACGGCTCCTGAAACCGGGCACGGCGAAGCCGCCGGGCACTGCCACTAGCCATGGCGATCATTGCAGGACGGGTCCGCACCTCAGGGCCCGTCCTCCATCCCCGGATCTGCGCAACCCTCACGGCCATCTCCTGCGTTACCCACCTCTGGCTGGCCGCCTCCGGACACCACGAGGCCTGGATCGGCGTGCTCATGATCGCCCTCGCGGCCGTGTGCGTTCCGTGCACCATCCACATTTGGCGCCACAGCCGCGTCGGGGCCCTCCACAAGGTCACCGGCTCGGCCCTTGCCATGGTTGCCCTGCACGCTGCGCTGCTGCTCGGCGCGGGCGGTGCCGGACACGCGCACGGCGGCAGGTCGTCGTCGAACGCTGTTGATACAAGCGGAGCCGCGCAACTGCTGCTGGTGATCGGACTGGAAATCACGACGGCGTTGCTCGCCTCGACGCTGGTCGCCCGGCTCAGGCGGCGGGCGGCTGTGCGCTACTGACCCACTTTGCCGCCGAAAGGGCGTGAAGACACCCGGATTCGGTTGCAGAATCCGCCCAAGCGGTCGAAAGAAGGTCGTGGAGGTACGCGCGCCCGGAAGTTCGGCAGGATATTGCTCTTGGCAGGCAGTTTCCCTGCTTGTTGGAACCCCTCCGAACGCTGTTCAGTGGAACGGTGATCAAAGCTGTCAGTAGTTCGGGCCTTGGGCTGTTCAGGGCGACCGGTATTTATGTAGGTGCCATTCTCGGTTCAGGAGTACTGGTGTTGCCCGCCATCGCCGCCCAGGTGGCCGGCCCGGCGTCGATCTTGGCATGGGCTTTGCTCCTGGTGTTCTGCACCCCCGTGGCGTTCAGCTTCGCCGAAATGTCCAGGCAGCAGCCCGACGCCGGTGGCATCGCAACGTTCGTCACCAGGGCATTTGGGCAGCGGGCGTCAGTGGTGGCCGGCTACCTCTTCTACTTCGCCATTCCCTTTGGCGCGCCCGCGACCGCGGTGATTGGCGGGGAGTACATCGCCCACGCGACCGGAGGCGGCCGCGAAACAGTGTTGATCGCCGCGGGGCTGATCCTGGCGGCAGGTTTCCTGAGCAACGCGGTGGGCATCAGGGTTTCCAGCAAACTGCAGCTGCTCCTGATGGTCTTGCTGGTGGCGTTGCTTGCCTTTGCTGTAGCCGTGGCGGCGCCGTACGCCCGGGCAGGGAACTTCGTGCCCTTCGCCCCGAATGGCTATTGGGCCGTGGGTGGCGCAGCGAGCTTGCTGTTCTTCTGCTTCGCCGGGTGGGAAGCCGTGACGCACTTGGCAGGCGAATTCCGCAACCCCGAGCGAGACCTGAAGCGGGCAACGTGGCTGACCCTGATGGTGGTTGGCGTGATCTACATTGGCCTCGTGGCTGCTTGCGTAGCCGTTCTGGGGCCGGGGCTCGCGGGCAGCAGCGTCCCGGTCGCGGAACTGCTGGCGAAAGGACTCGGACCCGCGGCAGCACCGGTGACTGCAGTGGCGGCGGCAGTGCTGACGTTCGGGCCGCTCAACACTTTTGTCGCCGGCGCCAGCAAGCTTGGTGCCCGCTTGGCGTCCGACGGCGTGCTGCCGCGGGCATTGGCGCGTGGCACCGGGCCGGGGGAGGTGCCGTCGGTGAGTCTGGGCGTCCTGGGAGTGATGGCGTCGATCTCCTTTGTGCTCGCGGCGACCGGGGTGCTGAGCATGGAGTTCCAGATCGGCGCGGCCTCGGCGTGCTTCACCGCAGTGACGGCCTTTGGATTGGCTGCCGGGGTGGTCCTGCTCCGGCGTCGGACTCCAGCGTGGTACGGGGTGATCGTGGCAGCGGCAGTGATGTTGGTGGTGCTCGTGTTCAGCGGATGGGCGCTGCTGGTCCCGGCCGGGTTGGGTGTGGCGGCGTTGGCGGCAGGGCGCCTTCGTCGAGTTCGCGGGAAGCCTGCCACTTCGCAGGCAAGTTTCCCGGCGAACTCGCAGCCTTCCCGCGAACTCGCGGCTAAGAACGGCGGACCCTCGTAAGTTTGTCCGGATTGGAGAGTTGACGCAGCCCACGGATGCTTCCATCCGGGGCCGAGTCCACCTCGATAACGTCGGCGCGGCCATTGTGCCTGAGCACCAAGGCTGCCCCTCCGTTGATCTCCACAACCCAGGCACGGATCGGCTCCACGGGATCGAAGGCCACCGCCTTGCCGAGGATGGCCGTAAAGAATCGAGCGATCCTTGAGGCCCCGAACAGCGGGTTCATCGCGCTCTTGACCTTGCCGCCGCCGTCGGCCCATAGCACTGCGTCCCGGTGCAGCATCGAAACCACCGTGTTGATCTCACCCTCCTCGATGGCCTGGACGAGCTTCTCCAGCACGGCCCGGTCCTTGGCCCGGGGAGCGGGCGCATCGGGGTCGATGTCCAGGCGGCGTTCGGCCCGTGAAATCAGCTGGCGGACGGCGGCCGGCGTCTTGTCCAGGATGTCCGCGATCTCCGGCGCGGGCATCCCGAAGGCGCGGTGCAAGACCAACGCCGCCCGCGCCTCCGGTGCCAGTTGCTCGGCCAGATGCAGCAGGGTCAAGGACAGCAGTTCGCGGTTGGCCACTGCTTCCTCGGGCAATTGCGCGGTGTCCACGGGCTCAGGCAGCCATGGTCCGGTGTAGTCTTCCCGGACCGCGGCGAGCTGGCGCACACGGTCGATGGAACGGCGCACGCACACGGTGGTCAGCCACGCCGGCCAGGAGTCCACACGCCCGCCGTCGGTGTTCCGTTCCTGCCGTACGGCGTCGATCGCGACCTCGGAGACCACGTCCTCGGCATGGCCGAAGTCGCCCAGCATCCGGTAGGCAATCCCCAGAAGGCGGTTCCGTTCGCTTTGCCACGCCACAGTGGCCGAGACTGCAAGAGTCATGCTGCCCACGTTACCGTTCAGACCAGCGGATTCTTCTCATCCACGGGCGGCTCCATCTGCGTGCTGATGGCGATCCTGTTCCAGACATTGATGGTGGAGATCGCCAGGACCAAGCCGCCCATCTGGCCGTCGTCGAAATGCGTCGCGGCAGCATTCCAGATCTCGTCGGTCACTGTGTCGGGTCCCAACTGGGTCAAGGCATCGGTGAGGGCAAGGACGGCCTGCTCGCGGGCGTCGAAGAACACTTTCGAGTGCTGCCAGGCGGCCACGGCATGCAGCTTGCGGGCCGGAATGCCACGCTTCCGGCCGTCGGTCGCGTGCATGTCCACGCAGAAACCGCAGCCGTTGAGGATCGAAGCGCGGAGCTTGATCAGCTCGTACAGATCCGGATCCACAGCGGTGCGGGCGTAACCTTCCAGGCCAATGACGGCAGCGTAGCCGAGTTTGTTGCTGCGGCCGATGTTGATGCGGGTCATGCTGACTTCCCTTCAGAGTTTTTGCGTTACATCAGTGATGTCGGAAGCCGCAGCGAAAGTGTGACAGTGCCGGCCGATTGTTAGAGTCAGTCCGTGCGCGCAGTTGTTTTTGATGAGGTCCGGACCCAGCCCGAAGTCAGGGAAGTCGCCAAGCCCGGCGCCCCTGATGGGGGTGTGGTGGTGAAGGTGCTGGCAACGGGCATGTGCCGCAGCGACTGGCATGCCTGGGCCGGCCACGACGACATTGCCGTGCCCCACGTGCCTGGCCACGAACTCGCCGGCGTCATCGACGCCGTGGGCGAAGGTGTCCGGAACTGGAGGATCGGCGACCGTGTCACGGTGCCCTTCGTCTGCGGCTGCGGCACCTGCGAATGGTGCGTCGCCGGCGACGCGCAGATCTGCCCGGACCAGCAGCAACCCGGTTTCACCCACTGGGGTTCGTTCGCCGAGTACGTTGCCCTGCACGCCGCCGACAGCAACCTGGTTGCCCTCCCGGACAACGTTGAATTCACGACGGCGGCAAGCCTCGGCTGCCGCTTCGCAACGGCCTACCGCGCTTTGGCTGCCCGGGCGCAGGTGAAGACCGGTGAATGGGTCACCGTGGTGGGCGCTGGCGGCGTCGGGCTCAGCGCAGTGATGATCGCCAAGGCCATGGGCGCCAGGGTCATCGCCGTGGACCGGAACCCGGAGGCTTTGGCCGTGGCTGCGCGTTTGGGTGCCGAACACACTGTGGTGGCTGACGGTACGGACATTCCGGAAGCGGTGTCCCAGCTGACCGATGGTGGCAGCCACGTGGCGATTGACGCCGTCGGAAGTGAACAGACCTGTGCCGATGCGATCCTCAGCCTTCGACGGCGGGGACGGCACGTCCAGATCGGTTTGTTGCCCTCGATCGACGGAAATCCCCAGGTTCCCATGGCCCGGGTGATCGGCTGGGAGCTCGACGTGTTGGGCAGCCATGGGATGGCCGCCGTGGACTATCCGGGAATGATGGCGCTCATTGAGCAGGGAACGCTCCAGCCGCAGCTACTGATCGAACGCACCATTGGCTTGGAGGATGCCGCGGCGTTGCTGCCCGGCTTCGACAAGGCCAATCCGGCGGGCATGACCATGGTGGACCCGGCCCTTTAGTTCCCGGTTAGTCCTGCACCGGGCGCTCGCGTCAGGGAGAGGCGACTCCACTGAGGATGAGGTCCACTACGTCCCCGGCCAGGGCCCGGATCCCCTCTGCGGCCTGCTTATCCTGCTCGCGGTACCAGACGTCCACGGCGTTGAGGCTGCTTAGCAAAACGCGGGTGGCCAGTGGTGGATCGACCTTCCGCAGTGACCCGTCGGTGACGCCTTCCTCCACCACGCGCCGGAACAGGAGCTCGTAGTCCTTCCGGAGCTGGTTGAGCTTCACCAGGGCCTCACGTTGACCGACGGTGAGCGACTCAGATGACTGATCCCGCACGCCTTGATGCACGACGTGGTGGTAGTCCACGTCCTCCATCAGGTTGATCACGTGGGCGGTCGCCATGCGCTCCAGCCGCACACGCCCGGATCCAGATGAATCCGCCAAGGGCTCCACTACTGCCTTGACCTTGTGCATGCCTAGCTCGTACGCGGCAAGGAAGATATCGAACTTTGATCTGAAGTGATAGTAGACCAGGCCCTTGGTGGCCCCAACGGCCAAGGCGATGTCGTCGATCGTCGTCTTCGCGAATCCCCTGCGCGCGAACGCAGCAGCGGCCGCATCCAGGACACGCGCCCTGATGCCGGGGTCGGCGTCGGCAGTACTGGTCACATGTCCTCCATCAGGCGTTGGTCCCAAATCATCATGCCATCCGTTGCCCTGGGCCCTTGACGTCGATGTGAGCCGCGCAACATAATACTGAGTAGTATGTTGGCGAATCAAAGGAGACCTCTGTGGGCATCGACCTCCGCGGGCAAGTAGCGATCATCACCGGAGCTGGGGCCGGACTGGGGCGTGCGCACGCTTTGGCTCTGGCCGAGCGGGGCGTCAAGGTCGTCATTAACGACGTTGGCGGGCCAGCAAGCGGCGCCGGGAGCCAGTCCGCTGCCGCAAGCGTTGCGCGGGAGATCCAGGATGCCGGCGGCCAGGCCATGGTGGCGCTGTGTGATGTCTCGGACGAGCAGGCTGTCGCCGGAATGGTGGACCGGGTGATTGACACGTGGGGGCGCGTGGACATCCTCATCAACAACGCGGGCATCCTGCGGGACAAGTCCTTCGCGAAGTCGGACCTCCAGGCATTCCGAACAGTAGTGGATGTCCATCTGATGGGGTCCGTGAACTGCTCGCATGCGGTCTGGCCGCATATGGTCAAGCAGGGGTACGGGCGGATCCTGATGACGACGTCGGCGTCCGGCATTTATGGCAACTTCGGCCAAGCCAACTACGGCGCGGCCAAGTCCGCTGTAGTCGGGCTGATGAACGTCCTGGCGATCGAGGGCGGGAGCAAAGGCATCCGGGTCAACTCCCTGGCACCCACCGCAGCGACGCAAATGACCGAGGACCTCCTTGAACCCCAGGAGCTTGCATTGTTAGCGCCCGAGTCGGTGTCTCCTGGTGCAGTGTTCATGGTGTCGCCGGAGGCTCCCACCAAGACAATCCTGGCGGCGGGCGCGGGAGTGTTCGCCGTCGCCCGGATGGAAGAGTCGGCCGGTGTCTACCTCCCGGAGGACAAGCGAACGCCCGAGCAGCTTGCCCTCGAATGGTCGCGGGTCAGTGACATGTCCGGTTCCGTGCTCACGGACAGTGCCTTCGACCAGACGCGCCGGTACATCGCCATCGCGGAGCGTGACGACGTTGCCGAGGCCGCGCTGTGAGGGAGGCAGTTGTCGCTTCGACGGCGAGAACGCCCATCGGTCGTGCGTACAAAGGAACTCTGAGTTCAGCTACGGGCCCCGGGCTGGCCGCCCACGCAATCGCGGCCGCCGTCGAACGCGCAGGCGTGCAGCCCGAAGAGGTCGAAGACGTCGTGCTGGGGTGTGCCATGCAGGAAGGCACCACCGGATTCAACGTGGCCCGGCAATCCGTGCTCCGTGCCGGGCTTCCCGATTCCGTGCCGGCCATGACCATTGACAGGCAGTGCGCCTCAGGGCTGATGGCAGTGGCAACGGCGGCCAAGCAGATAGTTGCGGACGGTATGTCGATTGCCGTCGGTGGCGGCGTTGAGTCCATTTCGCTGGTCCAGAACCAGCACCAGAACCGATACTTGGCCCACGATCCCTGGCTGCTGGAACGCCGCCCTTCGATGTACCTGTCCATGCTCGAGACGGCTGAAATTGTCGCGGAGCGCTACGGCGTCGGCCGCCAGGCCCAAGACGGGTTCGCGCTGTTGTCGCAGCAACGCACCGCCCAAGCGCAGGCGGCAGGACTTTTCGACGACGAGATCGTTCCGTTCAACGTGTCGGGAAACGGGCGGGATGTGGAAGACGGGACCACCTTGTCGCGGGACGAGGGCAACCGCCCGTCGACAACCCAGGAGGGCTTGGCATCGCTGCGACCAGTCCTTGCCGATGGCCACGCCTCCCGCTCGTCGACGGTCACAGCCGGCAATGCCTCGCAGCTTTCCGACGGCGCTTCAGCTCTGGTGCTCATGGAAGCAGCAGCCGCCAACCGCCGGGGGATCGAACCCCTCGGCATCTACCGCGGCATGGCGGTGGCTGGTTGCGAGCCCGGCGAGATGGGCATCGGGCCAGTCTTCGCGATTCCCAAACTGCTGCGGGAACACGGGCTGCGGGTGGAGGACATCGACCTGTGGGAACTCAATGAAGCGTTTGCCTCTCAGGCCCTGTATTGCCGCGACCGGCTGGGGATCGACCCGGACCGGATGAACGTCAATGGAGGGGCCATCTCCATTGGCCACCCCTACGGAATGACCGGCGCCCGGATGGTGGGCCACGCCCTCCTGGAGGGCCGCCGCAGAGGCGCGCGCTACGCCGTCGTCACCATGTGCGTCGGCGGCGGAATGGGAGCCGCCGGTCTGTTCGAAGTCTGCTGACATCCCACCCTTTCAAGACACCAAGACCACTCCGAGCGAGGATCAAGGCACCATGACCGAACCATCTCTGCGTACCGACGTCGTTCACGCAAGAGCCACCCGCAAAGCACTGTTGAAGTTGATTCCATTGCTCTGCGTTGTCTACTTCATGTCCTATGTGGACAGGACGAATGTTTCCCTGGCCAAGACCCACCTGGAAGCGGATATAGGACTAAGTGCCGCCGCCTACGGGCTGGGCGCCGGCATCTTCTTTATCAGCTACGCGTTCCTTGAGGTCCCGAGCAACCTGATCATGTACCGTGTGGGGCCACGGGCGTGGATCACCAGGATCGCACTGACCTGGGGTGCAATTTCCGCCCTCATGATGTTCGTGCAGGGAGAAGCGTCCTTTTACATCCTGCGGTTTATCCTGGGTGCCGCGGAGGCCGGGCTGTTTCCCGCGTTGGCGTACATGGTGACGGTGTGGTTCGCGCAGAACCAGCGTGCCAGCGTCATGGGGTTCATCTACCTGGCACCGACCATTGCCCTCATCATCGGCGGCCCCGCGGGCGGAGCGCTGATGGAACTGGACTCCTTGTTCGGCCTGCACGGTTGGCAGTGGATGTTCATGATCGAGGGCCTGCTCACGATGGTGGTCGGCGTCGTCGTGTGGTTCAAGTTGCCGTCGACGCCCCAGCAAGCGTCCTGGCTTACAGCGGATGAAGCAGACAGCCTGTCCCGGCATGCCGGGAGACCGGATGAGCACGAGCACCGCATCAAAGGGAACGTGCGCAGGGCATTTGGCCGTCCTTTCATTGTGATCATCGCCCTTGTCTACTTCCTGAACCAGGTAAGCAGCGTTGGATTGGTGTTCAACATCCCGGCGATCATTGAGTCCATGCACGTAAAGAGCCCGTTCATGATTGGACTGATCTCCGGGAGCGTCGGCATTGGTGCGACGATCGGCGTACTGCTCATTCTGAGGCTGTTCCGACGTTCCACCACAGAGGCTGCCTGGGTTGGCTTCATGGCCTTGGGCACCCTCGTTACAGCCGTGGCGTACGTCCTTGTCGAGCCCCCGGTGGTCCGGGTGGTTCTCATCGCGCTCGGAGCAGTCTTCATCTTCGGCACGTTGCCGGTCTTCTGGTCCATTGCGATGGGGCGGATGTCAGGTATTGTGGCCGCTGCCGGTTTGGCGTTCATCAATACGATCGGGCTCATCGGCGGATTCGTTGGCCCCTACCTCTTCGGTGTGGCTGAGACGGCCACGGGAGACCCGGCCACCGGCTTCTTCATCATCATTGCCGCGTCCGGAATCTCCGTAGCCCTCACTCCTGTCCTGACGTGGGCGCTCAAGCGGGAGGACCGTGACTCAGCGCTGAAGGCCGGTCCGGACAGCGAACGCGGTGCCTTGTCATCCCGCGGGCTCATGGATTCACGGCAGGAAGGCTGACGCGATGCACGGACTTATGCAGGACCACCCCCTGGCCACGCCCATGCTGGTGGACCGCCTCGAAGGAGCATTCGCCAACAAAACGGTGGTCACGGGTGGGTTCGATGACCGACAGTCTGCAAACTACGGCGAAGTGGCGCAGCGGATCAGGAAGTTAGCCGGTGCATTGGATGCATTGGACGTGCCCGTGTCCGCCCGGGTTGCCACCCTCGGGTGGAACACCCAGCGCCATTTCGAGCTGTATCTCGCGGTGCCCAGTTCCGGCAGGGTGCTCCATACGATCAACCACCGCCTGGCGCCCGCCGACATCCAGTACATCATCAACGATGCCGCGGACGACGTCCTCTTCGTGGATCGCTCCTTGCTCGACGTCCTCTGGCCTATTGCGGACAAGCTGCCCAGGCTTCGGCACATAGTGGTCATGGACGACTGTGACAAGCCGTCGGTGCCCCAAGACCCCCGCATCCTGGACTACGAATCGATCCTTGAACAGGCGCAAGGCGTAGAGACTTTCGACGTCCCGGACGAACGAGCAGCCGCCGCACTCTGCTACACCTCAGGAACAACAGGACGCCCCAAGGGAGTGCTGTACGACCACCGCTCCATCATCCTGCATGCAATGTCCCTGCTCTTCGCCGACGTCTTTGCCCTCGGCGAGGGCGATGTCGTGATGCCTATCGTGCCCATGTTCCACGCGAACGCATGGGGGCTTCCCTATGCCGCAGCCTTGTGCGGGGCATCCCTGGTCCTGCCGGGCCGGGCCACGGCGCCGGAAAAGCTGGCCGGTCTCATGGAACGGGAGCAGGTCACGGTGTCGGCCGCCGTGACCACGGTCTGGAAGAGCCTGCTGCCGCATCTGCAGGGGCGGGACCTGTCCAAGCTGCGGCGCCTGGCCAATGGTGGAAGCCCGCTCCCCGTCGAGTTGGCCCGCCAGTATCTTGAGGAACTGAAGGTGCCGTTGGTAGGAACCTGGGGGATGACGGAGGCAAGCCCGCTGCTTACCTCTTCGCGGACACCAGCCAAAGGGGAGCAGCCCGCCAGGGACGAAACGGGAGACAAGGCACTTGCCCTGATGTGCGCTCCGGGCTATCCCAGTCCCTTGGTCAAGCTCCGCGTCGAGCGGCCGGACGGAACCTTTGCCCCGCACGACGGCCAGGAAACGGGAGAGCTGCAGGTATGCGGAGCCACGGTCGCCGGAGGATACTTCGGCGCATCCGACGGCTCGGAGGCTTTTACAGCCGATGGTTGGCTGAAGACCGGAGATGTGGGGACCATCGATCCGGATGGCTGCGTCCACGTAGTCGACCGCCTCAAGGACCTGATCAAGTCCGGTGGCGAATGGATCGGCTCTACAGAGATGGAGAACGCCATCCTCAGCCACCCCCAGGTGTGGGAGGCCGCCGTCGTCGCTGTTCCTGACGAGAAGTGGGGCGAGCGGCCGGTGGCCTACGTTGCTCCCCGACAGAACGCCGTCCTCACCGCAGAATCCGTGCAGTCGCATCTTGAGGGGAAGGTAGCCAAGTGGTGGATCCCGGAACGGGTGGTCATCATTGCCGAGATCCCCAAGACATCAACCGGGAAGATCGCCAAGAAGGCGCTGCGGGAGTCGGCCGCTGATACAGGGGGACTGTAGGCCACCTGGGTCAGTCCTCCGTCGGGCGGTTCCGGTAAGCGGCGAGGAAGTGCGCGATCCTGCGCACGGCTTCCTCGATGTCCTCAACCGCGGGGAGGATCACGAACCTGAAGTGGTCCGGGGTGGGCCAGTTGAAGGCCGTTCCGTGCGACACCAGGATCTTTTGTTCCTGCAAGAGCTGGAGGACGAATTTCTCGTCCGAGGCGATGGGGTACACCTCCGGATCCAAGCGTGGGAAAAGGTACATCGCGCCTGCTGCCGGTACGCAGGACACGCCAGGGATCGCGGTGAGCAGCTTCCATGCGAGATCACGCTGCTCCCGCAACCGGCCGCCCGGGGCGATGAGGGCCTCAATGCTCTGGTAACCGCCCAGGCAGGTTTGGATCGCGTGCTGCGCGGGCACATTGGCGCACAACCGAAGCGAAGCCAGGAGCTCCAAGGATTCCCGGTAGGCGGCGGTGGCAGCCAAAGGTCCTGTCACGGCAACCCATCCGGCCCGGTAGCCCGGCATCCGGTAGGCCTTGGACAAGCCGCTGAACGTGAGCACGCAGACGTCATCCGCAACGGATGCCGTATGGATATGCGGGGCATCGACGTAGCGGATCTTCTCGTAAATCTCGTCGGAGAAGAGCACCAGATCGTGCTTCCGGGCGAGGGCTGCGAACTGCTCCACGATGTGCCGGGGATAAACCGCACCAGTGGGATTGTTCGGATTGATGATGACTATTCCGCGGGTGCGGGGCGTGATTTTGGCTTCGACGTCGGCCATGTCCGGCCACCAGTTTTCGTCCTCGTCACAGAGATAGTGCACGGGCTTGCCGCCCGTGAGGGTCACAGCGGCGGTCCACAAGGGGTAGTCCGGCGCAGGGATAAGGATCTCGTCGCCGTTTTCCATGAAGGCCTGCAGGGTCATGGAAATCAGCTCGCTGACACCGTTGCCGATGAAGATGTCCTCGACGCCGATGTTCATCAGTCCGCGGGTTTGGTAGTACTGCGAGATCGCCGTGCGTGCGGAGAAGATTCCCTTGGAGTCGCTGTACCCCTGCGCGCCGCGGATGTGGTGGATCATGTCCACCACCACTGACTCCGGCGCTTCCAGCCCGAACGGTGCCGTGTCCCCAAGGTTCATCTTCAAAATGCGGTGGCCCTCGGCTTCCATGGCCTTGGCTGCCTGAAGGATGGGGCCGCGGAGTTCGTACCGGACGTTCTGTAGTTTGCTGGAGTGCTGCATGGGACGCATGGTTGATCTTTTCATGGCATGGGCACCGGCGAGCAAACCATTCCGGAAAGTGATCCCCTAAACCCAGCGGATAATCACTGGGAGGCTGCGGGTGGTTGCCGAGACTTCCCGTTCCGTGCCGCCCACCGCCACCGCGAAATGCTGGAGGTCGTCGGCGGAAGCCATGACCTCGAAATGCCCGGTGGCATCGCTCACGACGGCGACGGCCGAGGAATGCGCATGGATGTAGGCGTCAGGAATCCCCTTGTTGTGCGCGTCGACCAATCGCCCGCGGATCCTACGCCCGGCATCGGCATTCCCGTGAGCCGGCTCGTGGAAGGGCGGACCCGAGGGTTCCTCAAAGGGGAGGGACACTGGTACGCGGACCATGAACCCCAACCCTTGCTGGATGGCATTGGAGTACTCTTCGAGCCGGAACTCTCCACTGGATATCACTGAGTAATGGCTGTGGAGCTCCACCGCCAAAAGAAGCTGCTCCATGTTGTCCAGTTGTTCCGGCCCGTGGCATTCCACAGCCACCCGCAGTTCGAGGTCCAGGACGGGTCCGTCCCGCCGGGACCTTCCCACCCGGTTAAGCGCGACGGCGCGGACCGTCACCGGAGCGTCAGGGGGCGGAACAACCGCAGTGGGGGACCCGTCGTCGAACCTTACATGCTGGGGAGCGACGGCACTGGAAAGTACCCCCAGAAGGTCGGACAGCGACGCATGCACATGGCCCACGGCAGAACCCCAGCCGGACAGAGATCCACAACTTCAACTGGAACTAGGCTACTCCCGCAATTCCGCGTAGTCACTGGGATCCGGGGGTCAGGATGACCTCACAACATCGAGGCGACATCAGCCAGGGCTAAGCCGCTGCCTGGTCCGCTCGCCGGGCGGCCTGCCGCCACCAGGCCACAGTAGCCGCGGCCGCTTCCGGCAGGGGAGTCGGTTGCAGTCCCAGGAGCCGCTGGCTTTTGGTGGAATCCATGATGAACGGCCGCTCGAACTGGTACAGCAGCTCGGCCAGTTCGCGCATGTCCGTGGAAAACACGCCGGCTGTCCGCAGCACCCAGCCAGGCACGGCGCCCACCTTCGGCGCAGCAACGCCGGCGGCTGAGGCGTACGCTGCCGCCATCTCACGCTGGGTGATGGCAGGACCCGTAGGCGCGTGCAGCACAGTGTTCCAAAGCTCCGGCTTCCGAGCTGCCGCGATCATGGCAGCGGCAAGATCGGGGACATAGGTAAACGAATGCGGCCGGCGTGCGCTCCCGATGACCTGCAAGGCCTTACCCGCCAGGACCGGCGTGACCATGCGCTCGCCGGCGTGGGCCGTCTTCACGAGAGGGCCGTAGAAGTCGCCTGCCACCACGCTCACGGTGTTCGCCGCGTGGGTCTCGCGGGCCTTCAACAGTGCGGTCCGGATGCCGCGCTTACCGCCGCTGGCAGCCCGCGGCCCGGCCTCCGTCATGATCCGGTCCGGCTCGCTGTACGAATACAGGCTTTCAGGAAAGACGACGACGGCGCCCGCGGCCGCCGCTGCATCCATCACCACTTGCTCGGCACGGGGGAGTTCGGCGGCCCACGCTGCGGCGCGGTAGGCCGATCCGTGGATGCAGTGGAATATGGCCGATGCTCCTGCCACGGCCTCGTTGAGCCGCGCGGGGTCGGAGGCGTCCACCCGCTTCCTTTCCACGAGGGGATGTTCCGGGCCGCTGCCGGAGCGGGTCAATACCCGCACCCTGTGGCCTTCCGCCGCAAGTTGTTCGGCAATGGTGTATCCGACAGGTCCTGCTCCGGTGACAACGTACATGGTGGCCTCTTTCGTGGTTTTTGGCTTGAAGGCAGCGAGAGCACTGCTCTCTTTCGTTCAGCATGGCGACCATGGATCAGAATGTCAAGAGCACTGCTCTCGAATGTTGACAGCGCTCTCTCTTGTGGCAAGCTGTAGCCATGTCTGCCGCCAGAGCCTCCAATGCCAAAGCTGCCACTCCGCGCGAACGCGCCCGCGCCCAAACGCTGGTGGACATCGTAAGGATTGGTCGGGAGCACTTGGCAGTCCATGGTGCTGCTGCCCTGTCCTTGCGTGCCGTGGCGAGGGATCTCGGCGTCGTATCTTCTGCGGTCTACCGCTATGTCCAGAACCGCGACGAACTCCTCACGCTCTTGCTGATCGACGGCTACAACGAGCTCGGTGATCAGGTGGATGCAGCCGTGGCAGCCGTCCCGGAGGCGGACTTCACCGGGCAATTCAGGGCTCTGGGCCGTGCCGTCCGGCAGTGGGCGATCCGGGAGCCTGCCAGCTACGCCCTCCTCTTCGGCAGTCCAGTGCCCGGATACCAGGCTCCAGGGGAGCGCACCACCGTCCCTGGAACCCGGGTGATTTTCCGATTGGTGGGCATCTTCGACGCAGCCCAGCGGGCGGGGGCGCTCAACGCGGAGGTGCGGCCCGGCGTCGTGATTCCTCCGGCGCTGGCCGCGGACCTGGACGCAATCCGCTCCGAACTGAACCTTGAGGTCCCGGAGCCGTCCCTCGCGCGCGGCGTGCTCGCGTGGACGTCCATTTTTGGCGCGATCAGCTTCGAAGTTTTCGGCCAGTACGGTCCGGACACCTTCAAGGCCCGCGACGAGTTGTTTGAGCATCAGCTGGCAGTGCTCGAGGGTGTGGCCGGGCTCTAAGGCGGGAGCGCTAGAGTATTCGGATGGTTCGGGGATTGGCGGATATTGGAGCGGAGGGCGTCCTGCTGGCCGGTGCGGGGCGCGCTATCCTCCTGCAGATCGCCAACCCGCGCGTGGGGCATGGCGTGGCGGAGCACAGCAATTTCGCCGAGCGTCCCATGGACAGGCTCCGCGCCACCATGACCTACGTCTATGCGGTGATATACGGCTCCGAGGAACAACAGAAGGCCGTGCGACGAGCCGTTAACCGTGCCCACGCGCCGGTACGCCGGGACGCTGATGAATCCTCCGCAGGCTACAGCGCGTTCGACGCCGAATCCCAGCTGTGGGTGGTCGCCACCCTGTACCAGACCGCCGTCACCGTCTACGAGCAGGTCCATGGACCGCTCGACGACGACGCCGCCGACCGCATCTACGGCGATTACGCACGGATCGGGACTGTCCTGCAGTTACCGGCCAGCATGTGGCCGGCGGACCGGCGCGCGTTCGTGGAGTATTGGAATGCCCAGGTCGCCGCGCTCCAGCCGGACGCCAAGGCGTTGGGCGTTGCGCGGGACTTGTTCCACCCCTCCGGAGGGCCGCAGCTGCTGCGGCTGGCCATGCCGCTGGCCCGCTTCCTCACGGCCGGCCTGCTGCCCAACCATGTGCGGGACGCCTACGGCTTTGAGTGGAGCGCCGGGCATGAGCGCCGCTTCAACAGGATCATGAGGACTGTTGGGCGCGTCTACCCCCGGCTGCCGCAGAGGGTGCGGCACTGGCCCCGGGACTACTACTTGAGGCAACTTGCTGTGGGGAGCGGGGTGCCCCATGCGTAATTCCACATCGGTGGAGCAGGCGATCGACCAGGCCGCGCACCGCTACCTGGACCGCTCCGGGGGAAAGCTCCGAGGGCGGCTCACCGAGTTTGTGGTCTTCGGCCTGAAGCAGGCGTGGGCTTGCGTGTTTGGTGCCTTGCTGCTGGCTGTGATCATCGGCGTCCGGCTCTGGTATCCCGCTGACGCGGGTTTGGCCAGCAACGATTTCCTGACCATCGCCGCCGTCGTCATCCAGGTCCTGATGATCTGTTTCAAGCTCGAGACGCTGCGGGAACTCCGGGTGATCCTGCTGTTCCACGTGGTGGGGACTGTCATGGAATTGTTCAAGACGGACGTCGGATCCTGGGCCTACGATGCTGACGGCGTGCTCCGGATCGGTGCCGTGCCGTTGTTCAGCGGATTCATGTACGCCGCCGTGGGTTCGTACATGGTCCGGGTGTTCAGGCTGTTCGATCTCCACTTTGACCGCTACCCTCGACGCTGGGTCACGGCCCTGGTTGCCGGTGCGATCTACGTCAACTTCTTCTCGCACCACTACATCCTTGACCTTCGCTGGGTGCTGCTGGCCGCCGTCGTGATTGTCTACGGCCGGTGCGTGATGCATTTCAGGGTGTTCCGGAAGCGCTTCCGGATGCCGATCCTGGTGTCGTTCCTGCTGGTGGCGCTGTTCATCTGGTTTGCGGAGAACATCGGCACGTGGTCGCGTGCGTGGCTGTATCCGAACCAGCTGGCGGGATGGCAGGCGGTGTCCATCGACAAGCTCCTGGCATGGTTCCTGCTGATGATTATCTCCGTGGTGCTGGTGGCATGGGTGTACAAACCGGAGCCCTTGGAACAGTTCACCGTGAGCGAAAAGGGCGATGAAATCCCTGCAAACACAGGGAAGTAGCATCCCCTACTGGGAAAGTTGAGCGCACTCGACTCAACTTTGGATTGACATCTTTCCGAGGCTGAGTACAGTTGAGTGCAGAACGCTCAACTAGCCGATTGTTGAGCAGGCTCCCGAACCAGCAAGACCGCACCAGCGGACCCTTGCGGGCCGGATGCAATCGTCAACATCGGTCATTGAAAGGAAGCAAGATATGTCACGTGCAGTAGGTATCGACCTCGGAACCACCAACTCCGTGGTCTCTGTTCTTGAAGGCGGCGAGCCCACCGTCATCGCCAACGCCGAAGGCGGCCGCACCACGCCGTCCGTCGTCGCGTTCTCCAAGTCCGGCGAGGTCCTGGTTGGCGAGATCGCCAAGCGCCAGGCCGTCAACAACATCGATCGCACCATCGCCTCCGTCAAGCGCCACATGGGCACCGACTGGACCGTCGCCATCGATGACAAGAAGTACACGCCGCAGGAAATTTCCGCGCGTATCCTCATGAAGCTTAAGAACGACGCCGAGAGCTACTTGGGCGAAAAGGTCACCGACGCTGTGATCACCGTTCCGGCTTACTTCAACGACGCCGAGCGCCAGTCCACCAAGGAAGCCGGCGAAATCGCAGGCCTCAACGTCCTGCGCATCGTCAACGAGCCCACCGCAGCTGCTCTGGCCTACGGTCTGGACAAGGGCAAGGAAGACGAACTCATCCTGGTCTTCGACCTCGGTGGCGGTACCTTCGACGTCTCCCTCCTCGAGGTTGGCAAGGACGAAGACAACTTCTCCACCATCCAGGTCCGCGCAACCGCCGGTGACAACCGCCTCGGTGGCGACGACTGGGACAACCGCATCGTCGAATGGCTCCTGAGCCAGCTCAAGGTCAAGGGCATCGACCTCTCCAAGGACAAGATCGCCCTCCAGCGTCTCCGCGAAGCTGCTGAGCAGGCCAAGAAGGAACTCTCCTCCTCGACCAGCACCAACATCTCCCTCCAGTACCTCTCCGTCACCCCCGACGGCCCGGTCCACCTGGATGAGCAGCTGACCCGTGCCAAGTTCCAGGACCTCACCAAGGACCTGCTGGACCGCACCAAGAAGCCGTTCCACGACGTCATTGCTGAAGCCGGCATCAAGGTTTCCGACATCGACCACATCGTCCTCGTCGGTGGCTCCACCCGTATGCCTGCTGTCTCCGAGCTCGTCAAGGAACTCGCCGGCGGCAAGGAACCCAACAAGGGCGTCAACCCGGACGAAGTTGTCGCCGTTGGTGCCGCACTCCAGGCCGGTGTCCTGAAGGGTGAGCGCAAGGACGTTCTCCTCATCGACGTCACGCCGCTGTCCCTCGGTATCGAAACCAAGGGTGGCGTCATGACGCACCTCATCGAGCGCAACACGGCCATCCCGACCAAGCGTTCCGAGACCTTCACCACCGCTGACGACAACCAGCCGTCCGTGGCCATCCAGGTCTTCCAGGGCGAGCGCGAATTCACCCGCGACAACAAGCCGCTGGGCACGTTCGAACTGACGGGCATCGCTCCGGCACCGCGTGGCGTTCCGCAGGTTGAGGTCACCTTCGACATCGACGCCAACGGTATTGTCCACGTGTCCGCCAAGGACAAGGGCACCGGCAAGGAACAGTCCATGACCATCACCGGTGGCACGGCACTGTCCAAGGACGACATCGACCGCATGGTCCGTGAAGCCGAAGAGCACGCCGCTGAGGACAAGGCCCGCCGCGAAGCTACGGACACCCGTAACTCCGCTGAGCAGCTCGCCTACTCGGTGGACAAGCTGATCGCCGACAACGACGACAAGCTGCCCGAAGAGGTCAAGACTGAGGTCAAGGCCGACGTCGACGCCCTCAAGTCCGCGCTCGAAGGCACCGACGACGCAGCCGTGAAGACGGCGTTTGAGAAGCTCCAGGCTTCCCAGACCAAGCTCGGCGAAGCCATCTACTCGCAGGCCTCCGCAGCTGACGCTCCGGGTGCCGGCGCAGAAGGTGCTCCTGCCGGTGGTGCAGGTTCTGCCTCGGCCGACGAGGACATCGTTGACGCCGAAATCATCGACGAAGACGAAGCGAAGAAGTAGCCATGCCTCATCACGGCAACGAAGCAGAGCACTCTGACGAGCGCGGCGCCAACGAGGGATCGGGCCAGCAGAAGCCGGTCATCCGGGACAACCGCAAGGTTGACCCGGAGACCGGGGCCGCCCGCCACCCTGAAGGCGAAGCTGGCGCTCCCACCGACGGCGACGCCCTCTCCCAGGCTGAGGAAATCCTCAACGGCGTAGAGGTGCCGGCTGAAGAGTCCGTGGCCTCGGGCGCGGCGGCCGAAGCCCAGGCAGCGGAGCTCCGCAACGACCTCCTTCGCCTGCAGGCCGAGTACGTCAACTACCGCAAGCGCGTCGAGCGCGACCGCGCCGTAGCAGGGGAGATGGCCGTCATCGGCGTCCTGAACTCCCTGCTCCCGGTGCTTGACGACGTCGACGCCGCACGCCAGCACGGTGACCTCGAAGACGGCCCGTTCGCCGCCATCGCCACCAAACTGGAGAACGCGCTGAAGACGTATGGACTGGAGCGCATCGCGGACACGGGTGTCGAATTCGACCCCACCATCCACGAGGCACTCATCCAGCAGCCCGGCGAGGACATCCAGGTTGACACTGTCAGCCAGGTGTTGCGCTCCGGATACCGCTCAGGCGAGCGTGTCCTCCGCGCAGCCCAGGTGATTGTGGCTGTACCCGCTTAATAACTCATCGAGATGGCAGTTCGTGACAGTGTTTGAGTGAAACATTGTCATGAACTGCCATCTCGTTACCAACGAAAGGAAACGCTCTTGGCCAGCCAGGACTGGGTTGAAAAGGATTTTTACGCGATCCTTGGTGTTGCCAAGGACGCGTCCGACGCTGACATCAAGAAGGCTTACCGCAAGCTTGCCCGGCAGTACCACCCCGATACCAACGCCGGGGATGCTGCTGCGGAGAAGCGGTTCAAGGATATTTCCGAGGCTTACTCGGTGTTGTCGAGTCCCGAGGACCGGCAGCAGTATGACGCCATCCGGGCCATGGGTGGCGGTGCGCGGTTCGCTCCGGGCGCCGGACGTGGCGGTGCCGGGGCCAACGGCGGGTTTGAGGACCTGTTCGGTGGCTTGTTCGGCGGCGGCGCAGGCGCACGTCAGCCACAGGGCGGAGGTATCCCGCCGGAGTTCGCTGACCTGTTTGGCGGCGGATTCGGTGGCGGCCCCACCGGCTTCCAACGCGCGCCGCAGAAGGGCTCGGACCGCACCGCGTCCACCACAATCTCGTTCGCGGGTTCCATCAAGGGCACCACGGTGAGCCTTCGTGAGAGCAACGGGAACGTCATCGACGTCAAGATTCCCGCGGGAATCAAGGACGGGCAGAAGGTACGCCAGCGCGGCAAGGGCAACGTTGGCCCGGCCGGAAATGGCGACCTCATCATCACGGTCAACGTGAAACCCCACGATTTCTTCCAGCGCGACGGCGACAACATCCGCATCCACGTGCCCGTCACGTTCGCGGAAGCGGCGCTCGGCGCCACCATTGAGGTCCCAACGCTCGACGGCGACACCGTCAAGTTGCGTGTCCCGGCGGGCACACCCGCTGGCCGCACTTTGCGGGTGAAGGGCCGCGGCGTGAAGACATCGAAGGGGACCGGCGACCTGCTGGTGACCATCGACGTCGCCGTTCCTCAAAACCTGAACAAGGAAGCTGAAGAAGCTGTGAAGGCGTTCGCTGCAGCCACCTCCGACGCCAATCCGCGTCACGACCTGGCCGCGAAGGCCCGGTTGTAAGGAGAGGGTCATGGCAATCGACGTCAATCAGCCGATCTTCGTCATCTCCGTCGCTGCGGAGCTTGCCGACATGCATCCGCAGACGTTGCGCCAGTACGACCGGCTGGGCATCGTCTCGCCCAGCCGTGCACCGGGCAAATCCAGGCGATATTCGCAAAACGATGTCAACAAGCTGCGTGAGGTCCAGCGCCTCTCACAGTCCGGCGTGTCCCTTGAGGGCATCAAACGCATCCTGGCCCTCGAAAACCAGGTAGCCGCGCTGCAATACCGCGTGGCTGAGCTGACCGAGGAACTGTCGCGGCGCCGGACGCCTGTGGATGCCCGGATCTTCGCTGCGGGAGCCGCGGGAGACGTGGTGAGCCTGGCCCGGGGCCAGCGCCCGCGCGGAAGGTCCCAGGCCGTCGTCGTATGGCGTCCGAGGTCGGGAGAAGAACTTTAGGAACGGGAGCTAGTCCCGGGTCCGGTCCCAACTGACCACCACCCGGGCGGCTCCCGTCTCCGTGCGCTCCACGTCGGTGACAATCTGCGACTCCTTGGCGCCCATCTCCCGGATCCGGCGCCGATAGTCCTCGACGTGCGCCTGAAGGGACTCTTCGGTCCATTCGCCCGGGCGCATTCTCGTCGAGATTTCTACAGGTTCTTCCCTGGGGAGCGTCTCACTGGGCTGGGGTTCAAGGTCCCGAACCGGTTCAGGTTCGCCGGGCGGCACCAGCATCCTGACTGCGAAGGCACCGCCTGCAATACCGGCAACGAGGCCTGCCGCGATGAGCCAAAGGGTGCGCCCGCGTGAACGTTTCTTGGGGAGGCGGACGGGTTTTCCGGGACTGGACGTGACTGTGGATTTCTTGGCCATGGGAAGACGCAACCTTCCGATCAGTGGTTCGTTGTCCGATTACAGAGTAGAACTCCCACTCAGTCTGCCACTGTATCGCCGTGTCTGTGCGCTACCTTCCACTCACCGTCCTCGCGGCGGTACACCTGGGTTGCCCTGAGCGTGTAGGTCCGCGGGGTTCCATTCAGTGTGGCTGAGGTGTGTTCCATTCCGGCCGTGTACGCCATGTCCCCGATGACGTCGTATGCCTGGAGCTCGAACTCATACGACGTGCAGTCGGAAAAGCTGGCCCCCAGTGCCTCGAAGAGTTCATTGAGTTCCTGCTGCCCGTAGGCATTCTTGAAGGCACCCAGCACGCTGACCGGTTCATGTCTGGACCAGAGCGCCCGGCGCGGTGTCGCATCGCCGTTATGGAGGGCCAACTCTGCTTCGTACAAAGCCGTCCTGATCCACGCCAAAAAGTCATCCTTGTCGCTCATGGACCCAGTATGCGCGTGGCGTGTCAGCAGGTGAAGGAGAGTTGCGGCAGTGGCGGGAAGGGCAGTGGCTGGAAGGCCGGATCAGGAAGATAATGAAGGCAAGGCACGGCAAGCAGTGTCCGCGCCGATATCTGAGCAGCAGTGCCACAACAACCATGCTGCTCGTGTGGTGAGGAAGATTCCGGTGTCCTTGTCGGATGAAGAGCGCAGGAGCTTGGAGGAGCTGGAGCGGGATCTGGCTGCAACGGATCCGGACCTTGCCCTTGAACTGAAGTCGGGCCGCCTTCGCGGAGCAATGGCCCGGACTTCAGGTGGCGTCCTTGCCCTGGTGGGTGGCTTCGTGATGGTGATCGTGGGAATCACCACCCAGCTGGTGGTGCTGGGCGTGGTCGGATTCCTCTTGGCCAGCACAGGAGCGTATCTGCTTCTGGCCGGATCTTCGTTGCGGCGGCGCATTGGCAGGCGCGGCAGGGATTCTTCGGGCTAGCCGGGCAGGCGCTCGCGTTTCAGGGGACGGGTGGCACGGGAGGTTGCACAGGCCCGTCCGCCTTTTTCACGGGATCAGGCTCGGCGGAGGGCATCATGGTCCGCCACGCAAGGACGGCGCCGGCGCCGATAAGGGCTGCCAGCAGGGCGATCAGCAAGCCCCGCGGACGGTTTGTCGGCTTCCGGGTCTGGCGGGACAAGGTGCGCGTTGCCCGGCTTACGGCCTTGGCCGCCGTGCGCCGGGCCTCCTTGGCAGTCTTCTTGTTGCCGGTGAGGGTGAGCATCACGCCATGAACCACCGACGGGACATCCGCATGGTTGATCCTGGCCAAGGCCCACCGCACCACGGCATCGGTCTGTGAGCTGGTTCCCTCTGCTGCGTGGTTTACCCATTCCCGGGCAAGATCCTGGGTCGCTGCAAAGATGTTCTGCGGTTTGTACATTGTGCACCCCAATCGGAGTAGATGGCCCCGTGAGCCAGCCTACGCCGTGCTTCCTACAGGCAACAGGCCCGCAGGAGGGCCCCGGAACCTAGTTCCGGATCACGGAGGCCAGCTCCACCGGCTTGTCCAGGCCAGCCCACTGTCCGTTGAGGACAAGCTCGTGGTGAAGTTCCTGTGCCTCGGCCGTGGCAGCTGATGCATCCGCCGCGGCGTCCAGTACACGGATCACCTTCAACCGGAGATCACCGGCATCAATGATTGTCACGCCGCTGCCCGATACCGGCGCCGACGCACTCACGGTGGGCAAACCGCCGTCGAGCGTTCCACTGCCCTTGACGGTAACGCTGCTGGGACGGGGTTCGGACTCGCCGTCGACCAGCAAGGCTGCCTCTTCCTGGCCGGTGAGGATAGCTGTAGCGAGGGCTTTGACGTAAACCGGGTCGGCGCAGGCGTCGTACACCCAGCGCTTGCCGAGGACCGAGTGTTCCATGGTGCCGATCAACCATTCGTTGGCGCCGCCCAGCTCGTGGCCGCGGTAGCTGAGGGGAACCTGGTAGATCCGCTCGCCCGCTGCCACGACGTGCGTCTCGAGCCCTACCTCGCCGGCGGGGTCGTCAAAGCGGTAGGCGCCGATGAGTTCGGGAGTGCCGTCCTGGATGAACCACGGCTGCGTGGGCAGGTAGTCAGCGATGAGTTCGAGCTTGGAGGGGGACAGGGTTGCTTTGTGAATGATCGCCATGTCACCCAGCCTAGGGCAGCCCGCATCATGCCCCTAAGCAGGCCCGATGCGTGGGCTTGGCCCTGCTCTGTTTACAATCAAAGGGACGTCGACCACTGAGGGAATCATGAAGAAACTCACCACTGTCCTGATTGCTGCCGGGCTTCTTGTCTCGGCTTCCGCTTGTTCAGCACCGCAGCTGACCACCGCACAGACCTGTGACAGGATGGCCGCCGCCGCCGCAGGTTTGACCCAGGAAAACAACAAGACCGCCACCACCCGCGTGGCCAACGCCATCCGTCCCATCGAGGGCGTGGCTTCCGACGAAATGAAGCCGG
Source organism: Paenarthrobacter sp. AB444 (assembly GCF_028736865.1). Taxonomy (NCBI): domain Bacteria; kingdom Bacillati; phylum Actinomycetota; class Actinomycetes; order Micrococcales; family Micrococcaceae; genus Paenarthrobacter; species Paenarthrobacter sp. AB444. The sequence continues at coordinate 103,490 of NZ_JAQZBY010000005.1, forward strand.
TGGTGACCTCCATCCTTGATTTCTTCGATGAGCAGGCCAAGGAGAACCCGGACGAGAAGAAGCTGGGCGAACTCACCACCGCATACCAGGAAGCAGGCAGCAAGTACGGCCAGCTCTGCCGCGGCGGACAGTAACCGCGTACCGTTTCAACGCTCCCCCATCAGCACTCTTCCGGAGTTGCGGGTGGGGGAGCGTTGTCGTGTGCAGTAGGCTCTCCACAATGAGCCACGCTGATGCGAAGAAACGCCTTCTCGCCGCCTATGACCAGCAGCTTCGTACTGATGCGGAGACGTCGGATGCGCTGACGGTTACGTCGCTTGGGCCGCTGTGTTTGGCCACGTTCGTGGGCGGCCGCGGCTTCATCACCTACCGGGATCTGGGCGGGGCGGACGAGGAAGGTATCCGTGGCCTGGTTGCTGACGGTGTTGCGTACTTCAAGAGCCAGCCTGAAATCACCAGGGTCGAGTGGAAGACCCGCGGGCACGATGACGCCCCTGGCCTCCACGAAGCGCTCCTTGCCAACGGCTTCGCCGCTGAGGAGCCCGAATCGATCATGATCGGGGAGGCACAGGCGCTCAGCGTGGACGTGCCGCTTCCCGACGGCGTGACGTTGCGTCGCGTCGTCGACGAGCCGGATGTGCGGGCCATGACGGCGATGCAGGACGAGGTGTTCGGTGATCCTGTGTCGGACGAGATGGCCGATGGCCTGCTGCACAGGTTGACGTTGGACGACGGCATGGAGCTGTGGGTCGCTGAAGCGGAGGGTCATGTTGTCAGCGCAGGCCGCCTGGATCCCGTGGCCGGGACCGATTTTGCCGGGATTTGGGGAGGGGCAACCCGCCGGGAATGGCGAGGCCGTGGAATTTACCGTGCACTCACTGCGCGCCGCGCCCAATCCGCGCTCGCCAAGGGCAAACCCTTCATCCAGAGCGACTCAACCGAATACTCGCGCCCGATCCTGGAGCGCTCCGGTTTGCTCAAGGTCTCGACGACGACGCCGTACCGCTGGGCGCGGAGCTAAAGAGCGCGGCCGGCTAGGCGATTGTTGAGCCTGTCGACCTCATCGAGCACTTCCGTAGCTGCCCACGCGCGGTTCCGCTTTGACTGGGTAATCAGTGAGAGCACTCCAGCCTCAGTCAGCCTGTCCAGGACTCTGTAGATGGAACGTTCATCAACGCCCGCAACATAGGCGGCGCTGTGGGCTTCGAAAACCGGCCGTTCCAACAGCCAAGGGAGGATCTTTTCATCGGCTGAGCCCTTGCGTGGACGCACAACCTCAACCCACGCCGAAGGCAGAGAATCCAAGGCAGTCACAGACTCACTTGCAGCTTCCGCTGCACGCAGGGAGGACCTGGCCAGATAGAGCACGAAAGGATCCAGGTCTCCCGTGCGGTAGTTGTTCAGCAGCGAGAAGTAAGTATCGATATCTGCGACCATCGCCGAGGCAATAGGAGTGACAGTGTTTCTGGTGAGGCCCCGTCGTCGCGAAATGGCGCCTATCAAGGCCCGTCCGATGCGGCCATTTCCATCGGTGAAGGGGTGAATGGACTCGAATTGAGCGTGGGCAATGGCTGCTTGCGCCATGATAGGGACGTCTCTTCGCGCGCAGAACGACAAGAGGTCATCCATGAGACCGGGAACCAGCGCGGGAGGAGGCGGAACATGCACGGCGCCTCTTGGTGAATAGTCGCTTCCCCCAATCCAGTTCTGGACATTCCGGAACAAACCGGCGTTGTGCCCGTCGACCGGGTCGTCCTTCATGAGCTTCCTGTGAGCTGCCAGGAGGGCTTGCAGTCGAACCTCGCCAGCTTCACCCGCGTCCTGAATCATGCTCTGAACGGCCTCTGCCGCAGCCACCATGGACTTGGCTTGATCGGAGGCCTTGAGTCCAACAATTGCTCTGGCATAGTCATCGCGGTTCGCGTCCACATGCTCGATCTTTGACGATGAAACCGCTTCGCTCCGCAGCAAGAAGCCGCTGATGGCCGCCATCCGTGAACCCGCCCTCACGTCGAGGGAGGCCACGGCGATGGCGGCTTCTTCGAGGGCCACGATCGTTTCCCGTCCAGGCTCGTACCAAAGTTCTCTAATCTCCGGCGGGAGCGAGACTTCCACCTCGGTGAACATTCGGTCTTCTCGAGGGGGACGGCCGGAGCTCTTCCAAGGCATTACCTCACTGCCGTGAATCGGCCATGTACCCATCAACCCTCCAGAAGAGTGAACAACCCAAGCATTATTCGCATTTTATGCCGGAAATGCGAATAACGGAGCTGTTGTTTGCTCTTCGCATGAGGCCGGGATGAAAAAGGTAGCTCCGGGTTCGCAATCACTTATTTACAAGGGACCCTATCTGCTCGGACTGACAATGATGCGGTGCAGCAGAGTGTATAAATGTATACAAGTACACCTTCTCTACATGGCGGCAGAATTGACAGACCCACAAGCCCGGAACACCGGCGCCCACCTCGTCTACAGCGAACTCAAGCGGCGAATCCTCAGCTTGGAACTCAAACCTGGTGAGCGCATCTACGAACCCGCCATGGCGAATGAGCTGCAGGTCAGCCGGACCCCCCTGCGGGAAGCCATCCGCCGGCTGATCTCTGAAAGCCTCCTGGAGCAGCAACCCACCGGCGGAGTACTGGTTCCGGTGCTCGACGAAAAAGCCATTTCAGAGTTGTACGACGTCCGTGCTGCCTTGGAGTCCTTGATGGCCCGGGAAGCGTGCGCCAAAGCCACCGCGGAAGACCTCGAAGAGCTTCGGGGGATCGTGGCCCGCAACGCGGCGCTGGTGGACTTCGCAGATGAAGCTATGAAATACGGGGTCGCCCTGCACGCCGCCATCGCCAGGATCGCCGGCAACTCCTGGGCCCAACGCTTTCACGGGCAGATCTCCAGCCACGTGGAGCGCTACCGATACTTCACCAACAACGCTCCCCACCGACGCGACGAAGCACTTGCCAATCATCGGCTGCTGGTGGATGCCATTGCGTCCAAGGATGCGGAAAAAGCCGCCCGGATCGCTTTCGAGCACGTCATCGGTGCCCGGGATGAGACCTTGCGGGTCATTTCCCAGCACGGTCTCGACGTCTCGTGATCGGCGAACTCGGACGCCGTTCGTCTACAGCGCTTCTCATCCACTCTGCGCTGATTCAGGCCGTGACTTTCCTGGTCCGGCCGGCTGCGACTTACAGGGCCCTGGAACTTGATGTCCCTGCCTTCGCCCTCGGCGTGCTGGCCGCCAGTTACGCCGTCTTCCCTTTGCTGCTGGCCCTGCCGATCGGCGGCCTCGTGGACCGGTTGGGAGAGCGTCGCCTCATGGCGATCGGGTCCGCCGTCGTCCTTGGCTGTTCCGCGTTCCTGCTCTTCTGGGGGACGTCGGTGGCAGCTTTGGTGGCCGGGACGGCCCTCCTTGGTGCTGGCCAGTTGGCGTGCGTGGTGGGCCAGCAGGCGGTGGTGGCGAACAATGCTGCTTCATCGCGGCTGGACTCGGCGTTCGGCTACCTGACGTTCGCGGCGTCGCTGGGGCAAGCCCTTGGCCCGCTGGCTATCTCCGTGGTGGGCGGTGCCTCGGTGCATCCCGACACTCAGGCCATCTTTATCTTGTCGGTTGGCATGAGCCTGGTGCTGTTCCTGACCACGTTCGTCATCTCACGCAGTGTCAGTGGCCGCACCGGCAGAACAAAGGCCAGGAATGCCCCCAAGGGTGGCGCGATCGCGCTTCTGAAGACGCCCGGCGTCGTACGGGCCCTCGCGACGAGCGCCACCGTTCTGGCCGTCGTCGACCTGACCGTCGTCTACCTTCCCGCGCTCGGTGCCGAGCGCGGCCTGTCCGCCGCCACGGTGGGCCTCATGCTGACCGTCCGCGCCCTGTTCTCCATGGTGTCCCGGATTGGCCTGGGCAGCATGTCCCGCAAGCTCGGCCGGATGCGGCTGCTGGTCCTGAGCTTGGCCATCTCGACGGTCGCCCTTGCGGTGGCGGCGATTCCGATGCCCGGTTGGCTGTTGTTCGTGGTCATGGCATTCCTGGGCCTCGGGTTGGGAATCGGTCAGCCCCTCACGATGTCGTGGCTTTCCGCGCAGGCGCCGGCCGGTCAACGCGGGCGCGCGCTGGCGCTTCGTTTGGCTGGAAACCGTGTGGGCCAAGTGTTATTGCCCAGTGGCATCGGTGTAGTCGCGGTGGGTCTGGGGGCGGCCGGGGTGTTCCTTGCATCGGCGGTTGCCGTGGGCGGGACGATGCTGCTGCTTCGGGGTGTGCGACTGGACGACTGATCCACCCGTCACGTTCTGCCCCCTCGCCTCACTGCTAGTTAAGCGGGAAAGTGAGGGGGCAGTTCCCAGTGGAAGAAAGCACTGTGTTCGTGATGTCGGATCCGGAGAATTTGCCGGTACGTTACTACAAGGCATGGGAGTACTTCGTGACGGGTGACGAAGTCGAGGTCAGGCAACCAGGTGCTGCCCTTGATGCGGGCGTGGTTGTGAATGTCATGCCGGATGGCAGTGGCGTCTGGGTCTACGTCAACGGAGTCGGGCAACGCCTTTTCTGCGTCGAGGAGGATGTGGCAATCACGATTAGGAACGCCACGGAGCGCGCGGATACCACGCTGACCGGAAGTCAGAAGAGGAACCCATGAAGTCACGACTTTTAGCATTTGCAGGAGCGTTGGCAGTTGGCGGTCTCTTTGGCTATGTATCCGGCCCTGTGATTGGTGTAACAGTTGGCCTCTCCGTTCTCGGAGGCGCGCTGCATGACATGAAGAGACAGCGCAAAAAGCTGTCATCGGCATCCGAAGCAAAGGAGTAACTCCATGGAGAAACCGCTGTCCCCTATCTTTGACGACTATGGCATGGAAGTCAGTCGTGATGCCTTTTGGGGCCAGAAAGAGTTGGGGGCCGAATTACGTACAACCCCGCAATACGTTGGTACGTTGTTGCGCTTGGTGGGCCTTCTGCAGGATGGATCCAAAGATCCCAGTGGTGAAGCGCTCAGAACCGGTGCAGTAATCTACGTTACGGTTGCGACGGCGGATGGGCCTCATCGTTATCCGAGATGGAGGAAAGAGCTGGTCCTGGGTGTTCTTTCGCGAGCTTTACGGGATCATCCAAAGCCATTGACGGCGACCGAAAAGGGAAACCAGAGGAATGCAGGTTCCTTCCATCCTCAGCCCCAATCGTTTGATGAAAGGCTTTCGGATTTGGAGCGCCGGGTCGAGCGGCTGGAGAGGCAGACAAACCAAGGCTTCCGCTCCAGCTGAGTCTCGCCCGTGACCCACCCCTACTCCGCGAACAGCGCCGCCAGGTCCTCCGCCGTCAACGACCCGCCAGCCAGTGCATCGCCCTCCATCACGTCCGCGAACAGCTGAGACTTCTTGGCCTTCAACGCCATGACCTTCTCCTCGATGGTGTCCTTGGCAACCAGCCGGTAGACCATGACGTTCCGAGCCTGCCCGATGCGGTGGGTGCGGTCCACGGCCTGGGCTTCGGAAGCTGGGTTCCACCACGGATCCAGCAGGAACACGTAGTCCGCCTCGGTCAGGTTCAAACCGAAACCACCGGCCTTGAGGGAGATCAGGAACACCGGCGCGGTGCCATTCTTGAACTCACTCACCACGTCTCCACGGTTCCGGGTACTGCCGTCGAGGTAGCAGTACTCGATCCCCTCCGCATCCATGCGCTCGCGGACCTTGCCCAGGAAACCGGTGAACTGGCTGAAGATCAAGGTCCGGTGTCCCTCGGAGATGATGTCCTCGAGTTGCTCGAACAGCACATCCAGCTTGGACGAGCGCACGGCAGCAAGCGAGGAATCCACCAGCGACGCATCCAGGCTCAGCTGCCGCAGCAGGGTCAGCGACTGGAAGATTGTGAAGCGGTTCTTGTTGACGTCGTCGATCAGCCCCAGGATCTTCTGCCGCTCACGCTGCAGGTGTGTTTGGTAGACCTTTTGGTGCCGCGGGTTGAGCACCACTTCGAGGATCTGCTCCTGCTTGGGCGGCAGATCCTTGATGACCTGTTCTTTGGTGCGGCGCATCATCAGCGGACGGACACGACGCCGGAGCTTGTCCAGTTGCGCCGAGTCACCGTTCTTTTCCACCGGCTTTTGGTAGTTCTCGGCGAACCTCTTGGGGCTTGGGAACAGGCCCGGAGCCACGATGGATGTCAGCGCCCAGAACTCCATGAGGTTGTTTTCCAGCGGGGTGCCCGTGATGGCCAGCTTGAACTTGGCAGGCAGTTTCCGCGCGCATTGGTATGCCTTGGACTGGTGGTTTTTCACGAACTGGGCCTCGTCCAGCATCAGCCCGGCCCACTGGAAATAGGCGTAGGCCTCGTAATCGATACGGAACAAGGCGTAGGAGGTAATGACGACGTCGGCCCCCGCCATGGCTTCCGACGGCAGCAGGCCACTCTTGGCGAAGGTCTCCGAAACCGTGCGCACCACCAGGCCGGGAGCGAACCGCTGCGCTTCCAACGCCCAGTTGCTGACAACGCTGGTGGGAGCCACGACCAAGAACGGCGCCCTGTCGTTGCCACTGGACACGGCCAGCTCCTTGGCCGCGCACATCAACGCGATCGCCTGGACAGTCTTGCCGAGGCCCATGTCGTCGGCCAGCACGCCCCCGAGGCTGTGCTTGTACAGGAAGCTGAGCCAGTTGAAACCCTCCAGCTGATACGGACGCAGCTCAGCGTTAAGGCCTGCCGGCAGCGGCAGCCCGGTCACGCCGTCGTCGAGCAATCCGCCAACGGCCTCGCGCCACGCGGCTGCCTGTTCGTCCACAATCCCCAGCTGTGCCAGCTCGTCCCACAGCCCCACCTGGAAGCGGCTGATCTGCAGGGTGCCGTCCTTGTTGTCGGGGTTGTCCTGGAGTGAGCGGGCTTCGTCGATCAGGGCGCGGAGCTGGTGCAGTTCGGGCAGGTCCAAGGAGAAGTGCGCGCCGCTGGGAAGCAGCATACGGGTCTGGCCGGCGGCGAGCGCGGAGAAAACAGCCGCGAAGGAAACCGGTTCGCCTTCGAGCGTGATCACAATTCCGAGGTCGAACCAGTCGCCGCTGGCGGTTTCCTTGGTGGAGATGGACACTACCGGTGCTTCTTCAGCCTCCCGGTAGTCGGCGATGTCGCCCGAGGTTTCCACGACGACGTCGGGCAATTCCTTGAGCGCGGGCAGCACCTCTTCGGTGAAGGCCAGGGTGTCCAGGCCGCCCAGTTCCGCAGTAGCGGCCAGGCGCGGGGCACCCCACCCTCCAGTTGCCGACTCCGCGAGCGCGGGGACCGCGTCCCACGGCCGGCCGAGCGATTCAAGAATGCGTGCCTCGGCAGCATCATCCCGGTACCCGCGGTCGTCCGGGTGCCGCCACAGGGGCTGGGCGGTGACGAGCGTGCCCGAGCTGTAGTGCCATTCCCAGTGCAGCCGGACTTTGTGGTCGTTGCCGTAGTTGGCCAGGAGCGAGAGCGTCGGTACGGCCAGCGTGGGCAGCTCGACGGACTTGTCTGCAGCCTGCACGGGCGTGGATTGCCGCAGCTTGGGGTAGAACGATGTGAGGAAGCGGCCCTCGTCCTCGGCCGGTATCTGGAGCGTCTGCCCATCGGTGACGAATTCGAGCAGTTCGTCGCTGATGGCACCCTCGATCGGGGCCAGTGTGATCAGGTTCTTCTGCTGCGGTACGCCGGGGAGCGTGTCGCCGGAATGCGTAAAGAAGATGCCGTTGGCCGGCTTTCCCAGGAAACCCACGGTTCCGGGATCCACGGCTTCCCCGCCAACGGTGACGGACGGCGCGAGCTCCAGGCCGCCGTCGTGCGTTGCGCTTTCGGTACCGTTCGCGTCCAGGCGCGCCAGACTAAGACCGACGACGGCGGGCTGGGCCTCGACGCGGACGGGCTCGCTCCCAGCGGAGTGGACGAGCGGGAGGCCGGCCTTTTTCGCCTCATCGAGGAGGCTCCACAGGTTCTTGGCAGCGAAGTCGTTCAGGCTCAGCCACATCGCACCGGAGGGCTGTTGCCGTCCGTTGCTGGAACCGTGGGCGGCCAGGAAAGTCTGAAGCCATTCGACGTGTGCCTCGTTGAATTCGCGCCGGAAACTGACGTAGCTCAGGTTGTTCCAGGACACGTCGCCACGGATCCACTTGCCCTTGGCGCCCATCATCACCGGGCGTGCCTTCAGTTGGCGGACGCTGCGCATGGGGTCGCGTCGTCCTGTGTAGGAGAAGTGTGCGGCGGGTTCTTCCACTTCGAACTGGAGGGCAAGGGGGATTCCTGCGGCACTGGGCGTGGTGCCGGGCTTGGCGATCAACCTGTTGAGGGCTTGTTCCCACGCGGGACGCGCTGCGCCGATCTCCGACGGCCTGGCCGTCTGGATGCCGGGTGCCTGCGACAGGAGCTGGGCGCGGATGGTGGGGTGGTCTTCCGCGGTGAAGAGCAATGCCGCTACATGCTTGCAGTCCTTGCGGACCGGGCAGCTGCAGATACCCACAGTGCAGCTCCAGCCGGCGGGCTTGCGGACCAGTTTGGCCGACGTCGAATACGGTTGCGGGCCGCTGCCACGGACCTTGCCCAGGAGAAGCCCGGTAGCCGGATCGAAGGAAATGCCGCTCACCCGGCTGCCCATGGCATACGCCAGTCCGGCCGCCAAGGAGCGGTCGTTGATGGCTGGAGTCTGAATGGCCAATTCCCAGGATTCGTCGGTGGGGGACGGCATGCGTCGGGCTACTTTCGGCAGGAGGTTATCTGCTCAATCTTAGTCAGCCCCCAGCGGCCCCCAAACTTCGCCCACCGTTCACCTCCACCTCGATTGCGGCGCCATTGCCACGCGTACGTTGTAGGTGTCCGGAGCACCATCAGCTTTCAGCAGTGAGGATTTCCCATGACTACCAACGAATACCCCGTCGTCCTGAACAAGACCGCTTTCGCAGCAGGCAATGGGGATGTAGTGGATTCCAACGTCACGGTCGTGAACCATATGTACGCGGAGCTCCTCAACAGCGACGAGATCTCGCCCGCCGCGCTCAACAGCTACTTTGTGGACTTCTACCTGACCCAGGCACTCTCGGGTGGGTTCGCGCAGTACGTGTTTACCGCTCCTGAGCGTGAAGAGGTTGATGCCTATGTCCGTGCGGGCCTTGAAGCCATGGGCGCTACCCGGCACCTGGATCTCTTCGACCGCACTGCTTCGGCGTTTGATGCATTGACGGAGGACGAAGCCGAAGCCTATCTTGACGGCGAGCTGGATGAGGCCGAGACGCCCGTTCCGGCCGTTGTGGCGCTGGACGAGTTGGACGGTGAGTTTGAAGCCTTGCTTGAAGAGGAGGACATTATCGACCTCAACGCCGTGTACCTCCGCGACCAGTCCGAGCTGCTGGTTCTTTCCGACGAAGAAATCGAGGCACACATCGCAGCACGCGTGGCCCTCATCCCGGATTTGGCCGAGCGCCAGGCGGAGGCCGAAGAAGAAGCTCTGGCCAACGCACCCGAGTTCGAGGTCATCATCCGCGAACTGTGCGATGTGGCCGGCTTTGCGCTGGAGAAGATCACCATGGGCGATCCGAACTACGAGCACGACGGCGTGAAGACCCTCGCCTGGCACTTCTCCACCGACCACGGGGACTACCTCATGATCGAGGACGACGAGGAGGCCTTCATGATCCACCCAGAGACCAAGGAAATCATCGCGGCTGTGGAGTTCGAGGAGTCCGACGAGTTCGTGGGGCCTAGGCTTCCCTCCTTCCGCTCGCCGGGATCGCTGGAACGCTGCGGGATCGCCGGAGTTTTCCAGCGATCCCGGCAGCTTCCGGCGACTTGGACGAGCTCGTGAGTAGACTCGTCCAGTGCGTGCGTACTGGGAACTCGCTAAATCATCCTTCCGCCGCCATTCCACGTACCGCACTGCCGCCGTCGCCGGTGCTTTCACGAACTCCGTTTTCGGCCTCATCCGCGCCTCCCTGCTGCTGAGCGCAATTACGACGGCGGGCGGCGCCATCGGGGGATACTCGGCAACGGAGGCGGCTACTTATGTGTGGCTGGGCCAGGCGCTTCTGGCGCCTTTGGGACTCTTCGGCTCAGCTGAGCTGGCCAACCGCGTGAAGTCCGGGGACATCGCCGTCGACCTTTCCCGATCCGTCAACCTGACCGCCTCATACTGGGCACAGGACCTGGGTCGTGCCGCTTTCGATGTCCTGCCGCGCGGACTTCCCCCGCTCATCATCGGGAGCGTGGTGACCGGGTTGGCGATGCCCGGGACGCCTGGACCGTACCTTTTGGGTTTTGTGTCCATTCTGGCTGCGGTGTCCCTGAACTTCCTGGGCTTCTTCGCCATCAACCTCCTGTCCTTCTGGGTCCTTGAAATCCGCGGTTTCTGGATGCTGTACATGGTGGTGATGAATCTGCTGTCCGGCTTCCTGGTACCGGTGACGTGGTTTCCTGCCTGGCTGCTGGACTTCGCGAGGGCTACACCGTTCCCGTCGATGCTCCAGACCCCTGTGGACATCCTTGCGGGGAGAACCGAAGGGGCCGAGATCCTCGCGTTGGTCGGTGTGCAACTGCTGTGGCTGGGCGTGATGCTGGTCTTGGTGCAGGTGATGGTCCGTTTTGGTTCGCGGAAGTTGGTGGTGCAAGGTGGCTAGTCCCCGCTCAACCCGCGATCCCCAGGCGCCGGTGACCAACCTGGTTCTCCTCAAGCTGCTCGTCTCTGCCCGGCTGCGCTCGCAGCTCGCTTACCGTGGCAGCTTCCTCTCCGATCTCGCCGGGCAGGTCCTGTTGGGAGTGGCCGAGTTCGTGGAGCTATACGCGATCGTCCACAACGTATCAACGTTTGGCGGCATGACCCTGGCCCAGACGCTTTTGGTGTTCGGGTTCGCGTCAGTTGCCTTCGCTCTCGGGGACCTTCTCATGGGAGAGACCGATTCCATGGCCGAGACCATCAGGTCCGGGAAGTTGGAGGTGCTGCTGGTCCGGCCCCTTCCCGTCCTTCTTCAGCTGGCGACGTCGGATTTCCAGCTGCGAAGGGTTGGCCGGTTGATGTTCGGGGTCGTCGCGCTGGGGGTGGGCTTGCTGCTCGCAGACGTCCAGTGGGACCTGGCAAAAGTACTGCTGGCCACTGCGACGCCTCTCGCAGGAGCGGCAATTTTCTGTGCGCTCTTCCTCGGCGCCGGAGCGATGCAGTTCTGGATCCTCGATGGCAGACAATTCGCCAATGCCTTCACCTACGGTGGTCGCTACGTGGCCTCAATGCCTGGCGCCGCACTGTTCTTCCCGCTGCAGGTCTTTTTCACCTTTGTTATCCCGGCAACGCTCGTGGCCTATGCGCCCAGCCTGGTCATTCTTGACCTCACCGGGCCGGCCGGAATCCCGGCCTGGACGGGCTGGCTGGGACTGCCGGCCGCCGTCGTCCTCAGCGGACTCATGCTGCTCCTCTGGCGGGCGGCCATCAAAAAGTACACCGGCGCAGGAGGCTGATATGCCCGTTATCGAAGTGGAAAACCTGAGCCGGAACTTCCAGGTCATGGAACCATTGGGGCGATTCCGGCGCCGCAAGAAGACCGTCCACGCGGTCCGGGGGATCGATTTCAGCGTGGAACCGGGTGAGGCGGTGGGGTACATCGGGGCCAACGGTGCCGGCAAATCCACCACCATCAAGATGCTCACGGGCGTCCTGGTGCCAACGTCCGGCCGGGTATCGGTCTGTGGATTCAACCCGGTGCCTCAGCGCAAGGCGCTGGCCCGGAAGATCGGCGTCGTTTTTGGTCAGCGATCCCAGCTCTGGTGGGACCTGCCGCTGCAGGACTCCTACCCGATCCTTGGTGCCATGCACCGCCTGCCCGAGGCAGACTGGAAGCCCAGGTTCCGGGAACTTGCCGAGCAAATGGATTTGGGGGAGTTCCTCACCACGCCCGTCCGGCAGCTTTCGCTGGGACAGCGCATGCGCGGCGAGGTTGCCGCTGCCCTGCTGCATCGCCCGGACTTGGTGATCTTGGACGAACCGACCATTGGCTTGGACATGATCAGCAAGGAGAAACTGCGCCAATTCCTGGATGCGGAGCGCCGGGAGAACGGCACCACGCTGCTGTTGACCACCCACGACATGAGCGACATCCAGCGCTTGTGCCAACGGGTTCTGGTGGTCGACGACGGCGCCATCGCCTATGACGGTCCGCTTACCGGTTTGGCTGAGGTCGCCGGGGCGGTGCGAACCATGGTGGTGGACCTCGCCGCTCCCGTCCACTCGGCTGATCTTTTGTCGCTGCCCGACGGCGCGGTACACGAGGGCATTGAGGCCGAGGGGATCCGGCACAGTGTGTCGTTCGATCCACGTATGCTTTCCGCCGCCACGGTGCTTGCCTCGATCTCCCGCAGCGCTGACGTAGCTGACCTGTCCCTGCACGAGCCGGACATCGAACACCTGGTGAGGCAGCTCTACGGAAGTGTGAGGCGCTAGCTGGCTTTGGCCCGGCGCTTTGCTTGTACGCTGCAGCTCCGGTGGACGCCGCTTCGTGGGAAGCGTGCGCAGTCGCCGCAAGGTTGCGGGCGGTTTCGCAGTGTTTCCACTGTTTCGGCCCGGGCTTTCCACATAGCGAGGGCTGGACCTTCTGCGACAGGATCGGGCCCGGTGATGCTGGAGCGATGGAATCAACGTCAGCAACTCCGGTCAGCCCCGTCTTGCCGTTACCCTCGCGCGGCCACATGTGGAGGACCGATGAACTGCTCCGCTTCGGGCTAAATGCCCGAAAAATCAGGGCGCTGGTAGACGCCGGGGAGTTGCAGCGGTTGAGGTACGGCTGCTACATCAGGTCCAGCAAGTGGAACGCGCTGGGTCCAAGGCGGAAGGCGATGGCGCGCATCGTGGCACACGCCCATGGCACACTGACAACGTCGTCGGGCGGTCTCGTTTACAGCCACCTCTCCGCGGCGCGACTCCACGGATTGTTCGTGTGGGGTGTTGATGACAAGGTCCACCTGCTTTCTCCAGTCAGGCCTTCTCCGGACCGGTGGGGCAAGGACGTCACGGGACATACAGAGACCTTTACCGAGGACGATGTCGTGGTGGTTCGGGGCTTACGGGCGACTTCGCTGGAACGCACCATGTTCGACTGCGCAAGAATGCTTAGCTATCCAAAGGCCTTGGTGGTTATGGACCATGGGCTGAGATTGGGCGCGGACATCCAAACGCTTACCCGCATGCTGGCGGCCTCCAGCGGCAAACGGGGTATCCGAACGCTGCGCAAGGCACTGGAAAACGCAGATCCGCGCTCCGAGTCTGCCGGGGAGACGCTCGCCCGGGACCTGATGCAGAGATTGCGCATCAAGGCCCCTCAGCCGCAATTTGAGGTTCAAACCAGGATTGGCCGACATCGCATGGACTTTGCGTGGGAAGAAGAAATGCTGGCTTTGGAGTTTGACGGGCGAACCAAGTACTTCGATTACAAACCCACGGAGGAGGTCATCTTCCAGGAACGCCGGCGCGAGAAGGCACTCATGGAAGATGGCTGGCGCTTCATTCGAATCGAGTGGAAGGACTTGTTCCAGGAACGGGCCTTCAAGGAACGTATCCTCCGGGCGCTCAGGTGACTGCGGCTGTGCCCAGTTCGCGGGAACGCTGTGAGCTCGCCGCAAGTTTGCGGGGGTATTGGGAGGGTTCCCGCGAACTCGGTGGGGCAGGGGGCAGCGGGCGGGGTTCCCGAACAGCCCTCAGTATCCCGAAGCCGAAGCCCCCTTGACCATTTCTCCGCTCGGGCTCACCAGGTACCAAACGCCGCCAACGCCTTGGCCTGTGACATCCCCGGCGGCCTTGTCCTTGGCGTAGTAGTACAGGGGCATGCCGTTGAGGGTGACCTGCTTCTTCCCGTCAGGGGTGGCGATGGTTCCCACTGTGCCGGTGACGCCATCAACGCTCGGGGTGGCCGACGTCGTCGTAAATACCGGCCAGGCCGTGAGGCAGGCGCCGGTGCAGGCGCTTGTTCCCGAGTCCTTCACGTCCTTGGTGAAGAAGTACAGGCTCATGCCCTTGCTGTCCACCACGATCTGGCCGGCGCTGGAGGACGCGGTTTTCATCTCGGCCGCGGCGGCAGGGCTGGAGGCTGCAGAGGATGTGGCTGCAGTTGACGAGGCCGCAGGCGGCGCCGACGATGACGTGGATGTTCCGGAGCTACCACCACAGCCTGCCAACGCGGCGGCCAGGACCAGAGCCCCGATTCCCATGCTGAGTTGCTTTTTCATCCCTAGCTCCTTCGACGAGCCGGCCGGACGGGTCGGCGCTAACCCGTACGACGCCGGTCGCGCGAGAATGGTTCAAGTGAACCTTTTCGCGACGCAAGTCGTCGTATCGGGTGACACAGCGAAGGAGGTGGCTATGCCGTTGGATGAGGACGTGGTGGCAGCGATCTACCGCGACCACGGCGTAGCGCTGAAACGCTTCGTGCTCAGCTGCACGCCCGACGCCAATCTGGCCGACGACGTGGTGCAGGAAACCATCCTCAAAGTGTGGCAGCACGCCCCGCAGATCACTGGAAGCCTGCGCAGTTACCTGTTCAGGACCGCGAGGAACGTGATCATCGACAATTACCGGAAGGCCCAACGCCGCCCCACCGAAACGGGCGAGCATGACCTGCCGGACCATGCAGCCACCGAACGCGTGGACGAACTCCTCAACCGCGTGCTCATGGAGGAAGCGCTGCTGCGGCTTAGCGTCGAACACCGCGAGGTCCTGGTAGCCCTCCACTATCAGCGGTTCACTGTCGTGGAGGCTGCGCTCCAGCTGAACATTCCTGCGGGAACTGTGAAATCCCGGGCTTTCTACGCTGTGAAGGCCCTCCGAACGATCCTTGATGAAATGGGGGTGGAACGATGAACGGCGGGTCCGTCCACCAATTGCTGGGCGCCTATCTGCTGGGTGGCCTTGAGCCGGAAGAAGCCCGTGCCTTCGAAGACCACCTCGCCCGGTGTGCCGAGTGCCGCGGTGAACTGGAAGAGCTGGAGAGCCTTCCCGCGCTCCTGGACGCAGTCCCCGCTGCCGACGCCGTCGCGCTCACCTCAAGTGGCAACGCAACGCTGGCGCCATTGGGAACGGAAGCGGAGCAGCTTCCGGAAAAGGTTCTGGTTGATCTTGCGGTCCGCAGGCGGAAATCACGACGCCGGTGGGCAGCTGTTGTTGGTGCGGTCGCCGCTGCCTGCCTGGCACTTGGGTTCTTGGGTGGGCCTTTGCTGAACCAACCTCCGAAGCCTGATGCGAGCTATTCAGTGCAGTCGGACGGTGGGCTTCAGCTGACCGTGGATATGGTCAAGAAGACCTGGGGCACAGAGCTGGATGTCGAAGGACGCAGCATGCCGCTCCAAGGGACGCTCTACCTCTGGGTGAAGGGCCGTGACGGGGCCGAGGAACGTACGTGCGGGTGGACGGCCACGCCGAGTGGGCGCATCAAGATCACGGGCGCCACCCCGGTGCAGCTGGCGGGGATAGCCGGAGTGGAGCTCAGGGACGAATCCGACAAAACTGTGGCGTCGATCTCTGTCCCGTGAGGGTCGGTGCCGTGATGAGTCACTGCCGCGACTGGGCTTTCAACTCGGCCACCAGCGCCGGATCCTCGCAGGCCCGGGCGAAGGCTTCGATCCGTCGTTCGATTTCCCGGCCCAGCAGCCAACTGCCGATTCTCTCAGCCACTGGTCTGATGAAAGCCGGGCGGCACGAAAAGGTGTACTTCCAGACGGCCCGGGTGCCGCCGGCGTCGGGGGTGAACCGCCAGCCGCCGCCGAAGTTCTCAAAGAACCACGGACCGGACACCATGGTCATGCCCACGTTGCGTGGGGGAGTGTAGGAGACGTATTCGCTGACCATCTTCAGGCCCATGCGCGAAACCGTCCGGGTCCGCACACCCTTGCCCGCAGCTTGGGCGCCATCCATGAAGGACTGGGCGGAAATGAAGGGGTCCCACTTGAGCCTGAAGGCGCCCGTGGTTTGGGAGAGGGCGAACGCTGTTTCGGGGTCGAGGCGAATGAATCGTTCGGCGCGGACTTGGGGCATCAGAATCCCTGCCCGGAGCCGAGCACCAGAAACACGATGAAGACCACGCCGAAGATGTTGATCGCCATGACCGACAGTCCGATGATCCCCGTGACCCGCCCGACGTTCATGCGTCCGGCGCGGAAGACCGCAATGAGCCCGCTGACTACGGAAACGATGGCCAGGAGAACTGCCGTCCCGGCCAGGACCAAGGCACCGATCCACCACGCGTCGTTGCCTTGGTTGTAGCGGCTCATGGCCGAGGCCACAGCTGCGACGCCCAGCGGAATGCTGACCGCCGCTGCGATGGGCGAGAGGACTGCTGAGACGATGCTCGTAATACCGGCACCCAGGCCCGGTGTGCCGAAGCGCTGCGGTTGCCGGTAGTGGTCCACCGGCGGCTGATAGCTCATGGTTCCCCCAAGGTCCGTTGGCTAAAGCTTGCGGTACGTAAGGTCGAAGATCATGCGGCCGGCCTCGTGTGCCTTGTTCTCGAAGCTGGTTCGAATGCGGCCTTCGAAACGCGGCGCCCAGCCGCCCTCCTGGTCCACGCCCTCGTTAGGTCCGGTGTGCTCCGTGCTGACGGGTGCCCGGCCTTCGCGTACAGGCGCGCCACCCACAACGGATTCGACGCCGGATTGCCACACTTGCGTCAAAGGGCTCTCCTCGCCGCTGCGCTCGCCTTCGTGCATGTTCTCGAACTCCGTGGACCCTGCCAGGACTTCCCGTACGTGGACTGCATAGTTGGACCAGTCGGTGGCGATCCTCCAGTAGCCACCCTTTTGCAGCGCCTTGGCGGCAACAGAGGCGAAGGCCGGCTGGATGAGGCGGCGCTTGTGGTGGCGGGCCTTGTGCCAGGGGTCGGGGAAGAAGACCCAGAGCTCGCTGACGGAGCCTGGGGGAAGCATGGATTCGAGGACCTCGGGTGCGTTGGCTTCAACCACCCTCACATTGGTCAGTCCGCGGCTGTTGATCTTGATGATGGTGTTGGCAAGGCCCGGCGTGTAGACCTCGACGGCAAGGAAGTCCTTGTCCGGGTTCTGCTCGGCGGCGTGAACAACCGCGTCACCCAGTCCCGAACCGATCTCCACGATCAACGGCGCTTTGCGTCCAAAAACAGCCTCGGCGTCGAAGGTGTAATCCGGGTGCACGGACGTGTTGGCCACGTGACGGGGAACCTGGACAGCCCAGCGCTCGGCGTGCTCTTCCCACGCCGCTTGCCTGCGTCCCTGGAGGCGGGTGCCGCGGCGCACGAAACTGACCGGACGGCCACCATAGGTTCCGAAGGAAGCCTGGCTGCCGGGAGTTATGGGGTGTGGGGTATCTGGGGTTTCACTCATGTCCATACAAGAATACTTTGCGCGCGCTAAGCACGGATGCCGTGCTTAAGCGCAGATGCATGCGCCTGCACTACGCCGCGCTAATCCACGCCCGGACGGCTGCGCGGATCGCTTCTGAGCGGCTCAGGTGATCATGCTCGGCGCGGGCAGAGAGCTGCCGAAGCAGCTCCGCGTCCATGCGTACGGGCACCACTTCGCCGGGGCCCTCGCCAACCGGGCGGCGGCCACGCTTGCGAAGTTGCTCAGTTGGGTATCCGCGCTCGGCCTCGTCAGCCCAGGCTTGGATCATCTCAGGGGTGACTGGTGCACCATTGATCCGCTCAGCACTCATGTCTAAATCGTATTACGAAATTGAGGGTCGGGAAAGGGCGTGCGACGGCCTGACAGAATAGGACGTGTGACCTCCTCCCAGAAGCCCGCCGCAACAGAGAAATCCGTCCTGCCCGAGATCGCCGTGGACGCGGAGATCGATGACGAACCCCCTGCGGACCCCACCCAACTCCGGGGCAAGAAGGGCCTGGCCTACCTTGGCATCTGCCTTGTCCTGATCGGCCTGAACCTGCGAACGGTCTTCTCGAGCTTCTCAGCGGTCCTTCCCGAAATAACGTCCGACGCCGGTCTGCCGGGCTGGTCGCTGGTGGTCCTCACCACGGTGCCGGTCACCTTGTTGGGCGTGTTCGCGCCGCTTGCCCCAATCCTGGCCCGGAGGTTTGGTGCAGAAAGAGTGCTGCTCGGGGCCATGGCAGTCCTCACGGCGGGCCTTCTGCTCAGGCCGCTGGATATCCCCGGAGCCGGGCATCTCCCCGCACTTCTGGCCGGAACCGCCGCGTGCGGTGCCGCGATCGCGCTGTGCAACGTCCTTCTCCCCGGGGTGGTGAAGAGGGACTTCCCGCACCGCCTTGGCCTGATGGGCGGCCTCTATACGACGGCAATCTGCGCGTCAGCCGCGCTCGGTGCCGGATTTACGTACCCGGTCTTCACGGCAACCGGCCACTGGACGTCGGCGCTGTGGTTCTGGGTGGTGCCGGCCGCCGTCGTGCTTTTGCTGTTCCTGCCGTTGGCAATCCGCCAGCCGTCCGTAAAGCACCAGGCCTTCCACGGAGGCGTGAACGTGTGGCGCTCGGCGGTGGCTTGGCAGGTGACCATGTTCATGGTGCTGCAGGCGATGATGTCCTTCAGCGTGTTCGCGTGGATGGCGCCCATCCTGCGCGAGCGGGGAATCGACGGTGCAACGGCCGGGCTCATTGTGTCGGTGTCTATTGTGTTGCAGATGCTCGGTTCCCTGTTTGCCCCGGCCCTGGCGACGCGTTTCAAGGACCAGCGGATCATCAACATGGTGGTGGCCTTGATGACGGGAGGCGGCTTCGCGCTCACTATATTCGGACCCACGGAACTCATCTGGGTGTGGACCGGTTTGAACGGGCTGGGGCAAGGTTCGCTGACGGCGGTCGCCCTGACGATGATCATGGTCCGCACCCGGGATGCCCATACTGCCGCGCACCTTTCCGGGATGATGCAGGGGGTTGGCTATGGGCTGGGCTCCACAGGGACGCTGATGGTGGGTCAGTTGCATCAGGCAACGGGAGGCTTCGCGGCGGCGGGGATCCTGTTCCTGGTGGTCGGTTTGCTGGCGGCGTTCTTCGGCTACCGCGCAGGCCGTGACCGCTTCGTTTAACCCAAGTAGGGGACAGCTAACGGCCCAGTGAGCGGTCAGTGGGCCGTTAGCTGTCCCCTAGTTGGGGGAGGGGGGTTAGACGGTCAGGTCCTTGCCCTTGGTTTCGGGGATCGTGAACACGAACGCGATGCTGATCACCAGCAGGACCACGGCATAGGCGTTGAACAGGTAACCGTGACCGATCGTGCCCAGCCACGTCTGCAGGTAAGGAGCCGTTCCACCGAAGGCAGCGACGCAGATGGAGTACGGAACGCCGACGCCGACGGTGCGGATGTGCGTCGGGAACAGCTCCGCGTACACGGCCGGAACGATCGCGGCGCTGCCTGCGATGAAGAACAGCATCACGGACATGGACACCGTGAGCTGCCACGGGGAATCCTTCAGCAGCCACGTCATCGGGAAGTGGAGCAGCGCAGCACCCGCGGAGGACATGATCAGGACGGGCTTGCGGCCGATACGGTCCGAAAGCTTGCCCCAGAACGGCAAGGCAGCGATGAACACCACGTTGGCAATGACGCCTGCCCAGAGCGCCGCTCCGCGGTCCATCTTCAGGGCGGTTGCCGCGTAGCTCGGGGCCACGACGCCCCAGATGTAGTAGACCACCGTGAGGCCAACGGTCAGCCCGATGACCTGAAGGGCCTGCTTGCGGTACTTGACGATCTGCGGCCACATCGGGGCGCGCTTTTCCTTGGGTGCCTCGGCCTCGAACGCTTCGGTTTCCTTCATCTTGGCCCGCATGATCAGGGCGTAGATACCCAGCGCGCCACCGATCAGGAACGGAATGCGCCAGCCCCAAGCGCTCATGTCATCCTTGCTCAGAACGGCTGTAAGGATCGCGCCCAGCAGCGTGCCGGCCAGGATGCCGGCGGTGCCGGAGGTGTAGATGAGGGTCGCCCAGAAGCCGCGCTTCTCCTTGGGCGCCATCTCGGACAGGTACGTTTGCGACGACGGCAACTCGCCACCGTGCGCCAAGCCCTGGATGAGGCGGGCCACCAGCAGCATTACGGATGCGAAGGCACCGACCGCCGCGAAGGTGGGGGCGATACCGATCAACAGGCTGCCCACGGCACCCAGCGCAACGGCGATGGTCATCGAGGTCTTGCGGCCGATCCTGTCACCGATCCAGCCGAACACGAAACCGCCGAAGGGACGGGCAACAAAGCCGACGGCGAAGATCGCCAAGGTGGACAGAACAGCTGACGTGGGGTCGGCGCTGCTGAACAACGCGCTCGCGATGAACGGCGAGAACGTGGCGTAGATGGCCCAGTCGTACCATTCAACGGCGTTGCCGATGCCGGTGCCGACCAGGGTGCGGACATGCGATGTGTGGACCTTGGCGTCGGGGGACGTTCCAACGGTGGTGGTCATGGGGTTCTCCAGGGGTTAGTTGCCGGCGAGGGTGGCGATGCGGGACACGGCGAGTTCGGCATAGAGCGCCGCACCGTCGGTGAGGACGCCGTCGTCGAACGTTGCGTACGGCGAGTGGTTGAAGGGCGACGTCGTGTGGTCGGCTCCGGGGGCGACGGCACTGAGTCCGACGAAGGTTCCGGGAACTTCGGCGAGGACGCGCGAGAAGTCCTCCGAACCGCTCAGGGGAGTGGCGATCCGGGTGTGCCTGGACTCTCCGAACATTCCGGCGATGACGTTCTCCGCGGTGGCCGTTTCGTCGTTGTTGTTGATGGTGAGGGGGTATTCCTCTTGGTAATGCACGTCAGCCTCCAGGCCATGGGCTGCGGCGATGCCGTGGAGCAACCGGGGTACTGTCTCCATCATCTTCCGCCTGGACTCTTCGGAAAAGGTCCGGATGGTGGCTTCGATCCTGGCGGTCTCGGGGATCACGTTGCGCTTGGTTCCGGCGTGGAGGACTCCCACGGTCAGGACTACGGGATCGAACATGTTGAACTGCCGGGTGACCATGACCTGGAGCGCGGTGACCATTTCGGCTGCGGCCGTGACGGGGTCCTTGGCCGAATGCGGGGCTGAGCCGTGGCCCCCGGCGCCCAGGACGGTTACAACCAGTCCATCCGAGGAACTGAGCATGACGCCGGGCTTGGTGACGAACTGGCCGTGCGGTTCCAGGGAGGAGAAGACGTGCATGCCGTAGGCGGTATCGGCGCGGCGGCCGGCAGCATCGAGGACGCCTTCCTTGATCATGTAGCTGGCGCCGTCGAATCCCTCTTCGCCCGGCTGGAACATGAGGATCACGTCGCCGGCCAACTGGTGCTGCCTCTCGGCAAGGAGCGTGGCGGCCCCGGCGAGCATGGACGTGTGGAGGTCGTGGCCGCAGGCATGCATCGCGCCGTCCACACGTGAGGTGTAGTCGACGCCCGTGGTCTCCTGCACGGGCAATCCGTCCATGTCCGCCCGGAGCAACACCACGGGCTTCTCGGTCGAAGCGTGGGCCGCGCCACCGCGCAGAACCGCGGTGACCGACGTCGTCTCTTTGCCCAAGGTGATCTCGTACGGGAGTCCGTCCAGCGCCTTGAGCACCTTCTCCTGGGTGCGGGGGAGTTGCAGGCCGATCTCCGGTTCGCGGTGGAGGTCGTGGCGGAGGCGGACGATGTCCTCCTGCAGTTCCTTGGCGTCGGCGACGATGGTCATGATTCTCCTGGATCTATCCGGTGATGGTTTCCTCATGCCATTGTGGGGTGACCTGCTTCACACGCTTTAAAACAACTGTAAATATGCATAGCTGGGTCTGATTTAGCAGGATTCATGCGTCACTTTGGGATAATCAACTCATGGAACTCAGCGAAGAAGATTTGCGCTTGGTCAACGCGCTGCAGATATCGCCCCGGATCAGTTGGTCCGACGCCGGCAGCGTCCTGGGCGTCCACGCCACCACACTCGCTTCGCGCTGGGACCGCCTCAGGGCTGCCGGCGCCGCCTGGACCACGGCACACCTGATGGGCGATCCCAAGGACATGTGCCTCGCCATGGTGGATATCGACTGCGAAATGCACTTACGGCCGGACGTTACGGCCGCGGTGGCGCAGCTTCCCGAGGTCATCACCGTGGAAGAGGCCGCCAGCAACCGCGACCTGACGCTCACGGTGATCACCCAGGACCTGGAACAGTTCAGCACCCAGGTGTTGCCCCGGCTCAAGGAAATCCGCGGACTCACGAAGTACCACACGGCCTTGTGCACGCGGATCCACACCAGTGGCTACGCCTGGCGTCTAAACGTGCTCAGCAAAGCCGAACAACAGGCTTTGCGGGCACTCGCGGGCCCTGAGGCAGGCAATCCTTCAGCCCTGGATACCGTCGTGGCGCCCCTGCCCGAAACACACCTGGCGCTCATTCCGTTCCTTGCCCGCGACGGCCGCGCCACGGCCGCGGAGATCGCCCGTGCCCTGGGCCGCAACCCGGCCACCGTCCAGCGGCAACTCGGGCGCGTCTTGGCCAGCCGGATGCTGTCCTTCCGCTGCGAGATAGCCCAGCAGTTCTCAGGGTTCCCCATCACCGTCCAATGGTTCGCCAACGTCCCGCCCGGACAACACGAAGCCGCCGCCACCGAACTCAGGGCCATCCGCAACATCCGCTTCTCCGCATCCACCACGGGCCGGACAAACTTCACCATGATCATGTGGCTGCGTTCGCTGGCGGACGTGATGGAAATGGAGCTCACTATCCAACAGCGCATTCCGGGCATCGAGCTTGTGGAAAGCGTGGTGATGCTCAATACGGCCAAGCGGGTGGGGTGGATGCTGCATCCCGATTCGACCGCCACGGGAACCGTGGTTCCGCCCTATGGAGAGCTGTTGCCTCCGGGTATCTAGGCGCGCTTTGTCGCCCTCAGGACTGTGTCCAGGGTGGTTCCGGATTCACCGTTCGGGCCCGATACGGTTCGTTTCCTGTCCGTCAACACGTTCACGAACCACGGCTCGCGGTC
This sequence comes from Paenarthrobacter sp. AB444, assembly GCF_028736865.1. Taxonomy (NCBI): domain Bacteria; kingdom Bacillati; phylum Actinomycetota; class Actinomycetes; order Micrococcales; family Micrococcaceae; genus Paenarthrobacter; species Paenarthrobacter sp. AB444. Next base: position 126,370 of record NZ_JAQZBY010000005.1, read on the forward strand.
CAACCGCAGCGCTCCCGCCAGTTGCTCAGGAGTGAAGAACATTCCGGGTTCATGGTGGTGCTGGCTCCAGGAAGGGAGACCGTGCGGGTGATGGCCCACCACCAGCAACGTACCGCCGGGTGCGACGGCCGCAGCCGCTGAAGTGACCGAATTGCGCCACGGCAGCAGGGGCGAGTGCAGGAACTGTGCCGAGACCAAGTCAAAGTCCGGCTGCGGTTCCCACTCGGTGAGGTCTTGTTGCTGCCAAGTGATCCGGTCGGCAACGCCTGCTTCCTCCGCATGGGCTGCTGCCCGTTCAAGCGCGACGGCGGACACGTCCAAGGCGGTCACCGTCCAGCCCTGCTTCGCGAGCCAGATGGCGTCGCCGCCTTCCCCGCAGCCAAGATCAAGGGCTTTGCCGGGCGTCAGGTCCTGGGCTTCGGCCACCAGCTGTGGGTTCGGATTTCCGCTCCATATCTTGGCCCGCTCCCGGTACATGCCATCCCACATGTCCACTGCGTTGTCCGCGTCCTTGTGGAGGTTCAGCCCACCCTGCTGGACACCTTCATGGCGGGCGCCTTCGTGCTGGTCGCCGTGCTGGTGAGTGCCGGCGTCGTGCGTGTGTTCAGTCATGACCCAAGCGTGCCAAGAGGCTCCAGCGCTAGGCAATGCCTGTTGCCATTTCGGCAAGATCGGACAGGTGGGCTACGCCGGCGCGTTCCATCGCTGGGCCCCGGCCCCGGCGGCGCCGAGCTCGTCCGACGGGTTCTGCAGCGTGCACGACTTCAAGCTCAGGCAGCCGCAGCCGATGCACCCATCGAGGTCGTTGCGAAGGTGCTGCAGCGCCGCGATCCGCGCATCCAGTTCCTCCCGCCAGCGCAGCGACAACCTGCTCCAGTCGCCTTTGGTGGGCGTGCGCCCTTGCGGCAAGGAATCCAGGGCGTCCCGGATGTCCTTCAGCGGCAGGCCCACCCGCTGCGAGGTCTTGATGAACGCCACGCGCCTCAGGGTGTCCCGGCGGTATCGGCGTTGGTTTCCGGCCGTGCGCTCGGCTTCGATGAGCCCGTTGCGTTCGTAGAAGTGCAAGGCCGACGGCGACACTCCGCTGCGCTCGGACAGCTCACCGATGGTCAGGGGGCGGTGCGAGGGGGCTGCGGACATGGAACTGCTTCCGGTAGGGCGTGCTGGATTGACCTCAACAATAGTTGAGGTTTTAGGCTGGCGTCCATGACCCCTGACACCCCAACGGCCGGAATTCTGGGCCGACCCTACCTCCTGGCTACCGTGGGAGCCTGCGCACTGGTCTTCCTGAGCGCGTTCGAATCCCTCGCGGTGACGACCATCATGCCGCTCGTGAGCCGGGATCTGGATGGAGCCAGCCTCTACGCGCTGGCTTTCGCCGGGCCGCTGGCTACCGGCGTGATGGGCATGGTGGCGGCAGGCAACTGGTCCGACCGGAGAGGCCCCGCAGCGCCCCTGTACTCCTCCGTGGGGTTGTTCGTGCTGGGCCTGCTCATCGCGGGAATGGCGGGAAGCATGGAGGTCCTGGTGCTCGGGCGCCTGGTCCAGGGCCTGGGTGGCGGCGCGATGACCGTGGCCCTCTACGTTTTGGTGGCCCGCGTCTACCCGCCCGGGCTGCACCCCAAGATCTTCGCCGCCTTCGCCGCGTCCTGGGTGGTTCCTTCCCTGGTGGGTCCCTTCGCCGCCGGGGTCGTGGCGCAGTTGAGCAGCTGGCACTGGGTGTTCCTGGGCGTCGTGGGCCTGGTTGTTCCCGCGTTGCTGATGGTGGTGCCAGCCGTGCGGGGGATGGATTCCGAACCCACTGCCGAGACGGTCCCGTGGGCATTGGGGCGTATGGGATGGGCGGCGCTCGCGGCCCTTGCGGTGCTCGGACTGAACCTGTCCGCAGAGGTTCCGGGCGTTGGCGGGGTGATTGCCGTCGTCGCACTTGTCCTTGCATTGGTGGCCCTGCGGCCGCTGGTTCCGCGCGGGACGTTGACCGCCAAGCGGGGTTTGCCCAGCGTGATCCTTACCCGTGGTTTGGCGTCTGCGGCGTTCTTCGGGGCCGAGGTTTACCTCCCATACCTGCTGACGGAGCGCTACGCCTTCACCCCAACGTTCGCCGGGCTGACCCTGACGGGGGCTGCGCTTGCGTGGGCGGGGGCGTCTGCGATCCAGGGGCGGCTGGGCACCCGGTTGGCCGATGACCGCGCGATCAAAATCGGCGCCGCACTGGTGCTGGTGGCCATTGTCCTGACCCTGGTGACGGCAAGCTTTACCCTTCCGGCAGCCGTTACGATTGGTGGCTGGATCCTGGCGGGCGGAGGGATGGGGCTTATGTACCCGCGGCTGTCCGTCATGACGCTGGCGTTGTCCAGCGAGGAAAACCAGGGCTTCAACAGTGCGGCAATGTCGATTTCCGATTCCCTCGGCGGTGCGTTGTCCCTCGCCGCCACGGGATTGGTTTTCGCGGCATTCACGACGACGAACCCGTTTGCGGGGGTCTTCGCACTGACGGCGGTGATCGCCGTCGTCGGGGTCGTCATTGCACCGAGGGTCGCCACCCGGGCCGCCGCCCCCGACGCCCGGACCGATTCCACAAGCCACCTCTCACTGACGCAACCCAACTAGGGGACAGCACATGTCGCAATGAGCGCTCATTGCGACATGTGCTGTCCCCCAGATGGGCGGGAGTGAGCGGGCGCAACGCTGCCCGATGCAAGGCTTCACCCGGGACACTGCTAGAATGGAAGGACTTGATGTGCGGTGACGCCCTGAAGGCTCGCTCGGAAGAGCGTGCGGCAGGGCATTTTTCATGTGAGAGGCACATCCTGCGTCGATGAACGCGTTCCATTTGGTCCCGGCCACCGCTGTTGCAGCGAACCGGTAGACCACCTGACTTTTCCTCGGCGAACCCCTGGCCCAACCGGCGTCGGGGGCCGATGTCCGCTACTGGACACCGCCCGAAAGACATGAAGTAATGACTACTTTTGCTGCCCTTGGCACGCCCAAGGCAATTGCTGAATCCCTCGCCGCAGACGGCATCGAAGAAGCATTCCCCATCCAGGTCAAGACCTTGCCGGACACCCTCGCCGGCCGCGACGTCCTGGGCCGTGGCCGCACCGGCTCCGGCAAGACCATCGCTTTCGCCATCCCGCTGGTGGCCCGCCTGGCCGAGCGCGAGGCCGGCTACTTCCGCAAGCCCGGCCGTCCCATGGGCCTGGTCCTGGCACCGACCCGCGAGCTTGCAACCCAGATCAACGCAACGGTCGAGCCGCTGGCCAAGGCCATGGGCTTGAACACCACGGTGATCTACGGCGGCATCTCCCAGGCACGCCAGGAGAAGGCCCTGCGCGCCGGCGTCGATATCGTCATCGCCTGCCCGGGCCGCCTCGAGGACCTGATCCGCCAGCGCATCCTGACCCTCGAAGCCGTTGAGGTCACCGTCCTGGACGAGGCCGACCACATGGCAGACCTCGGCTTCCTCCCGGTAGTCAAGAAGCTCATGGACATGACCCCCAAGCAGGGTCAGCGGTTGCTCTTCTCCGCGACGTTGGACAACGGTGTTGACAAGCTGGTCAGCCGTTACCTGTCCAACCCGCTGACGCACTCCGTGGACGATCCCCAGGCCGCTGTCACCACCATGGAACACCACGTCCTGGTGGTCAACGACCAGACCGTCAAGAAGCAGCTCATCGTGGAACTGGCCTCCGGCGCCGGCCGCCGCGTCCTGTTCATGCGGACCAAGCACCACGCCCGCAAACTTGCCAAGACCCTCACGGACGCCGGCATCCCCGCCGTCGACCTGCACGGAAACCTGTCGCAGAACGCCCGCGACCGTAACCTTGCCGAGTTCTCCAACGGCGACGTCCGCGTCCTGGTGGCCACCGACGTCGCGGCCCGCGGCGTGCACGTTGACGACGTCGAACTCGTCATCCACGTCGACCCGCCCACAGAGCACAAGGCCTACCTGCACCGTTCCGGCCGTACGGCCCGCGCAGGTTCCGACGGCACCGTGGTCACGCTGACGCTCCCCGAGCAGCAGCAGGACGTCAAGAAGCTCATGAAGGCTGCAGGCGTGGACGTGTCGTTCGAGCGTGTCACGGCCAACTCCCCGTTGGTTGCCGAGCTCGTGGGCGAGATCGCTGACAAGGTCGACCCCCGCACCCGCGCGGCCCTGCTCGCTGCCAAGCTCCCGCAGCAGGGTGGCGGAACGTCCACCGGTGCCAACGCACAGCGCAAGCGCGCCCGCCGTTCCGGCCAGGCTGCCCCGACTGCTGGTGGCCGTGGTGGTCGCGGCGGACGTGGCAAGGTTTCGGCCGAGCCGGTCCGCACCGACGTCAACCGCGCCGAGCGTCGCGCAGCAATGAACGACGACGTCGCCCGCAACTCCCGCGGTCGCGGCAAGTCGGGTGCCACGCACCGCAACGACGTGCCGGGTTCGCAGGGACAGGGCAGCCGCAGTGGCCGTCCGGCTACCGGGCAGCGCTCAGCTTCGGCTCCGCGTTCGGCCTCGGCCACCACGACGCGCAGCACCGGAAACAAGGCTGTTTGGTCTTCGAACACCGGCGGTACCTCGGGTGGATCCTACGGTTCGGGCAACTCCGGCCGTGGTGGTTCCAGCTCGGGTCGTCCGGCCCGCAGTGGCCCCCGTCGTGCGTCGGCTCCGGCCTCGAACGAGCGCCGCGGCCGCTAGCACCAACTCACCAGCCCCGGGCGCGCCACTCTTCCAGATGGGGCCGCTCGGCTCCGAGGGTAGTGGGCAGACCATGGCCAGGGTGCACCACGGTGTCATCCGGGTAGGCGTCGAACAGCCGTTCCGTCACGTCGTTCAACAGTGACGTGAAGCGTGCGGAATCGTTCTGTGTGTTGCCGACGCCACCCGGAAACAACGAGTCGCCACTGAAAATGTGGGCCGGCCCGTCCGGATCCTGGTAAACGAACGCGATCGAGCCCGGGGTGTGTCCGCGCAAGTGGACTGCCGTGAGCTCGAAGCCGTCGAACCGCTCAACGTCGCCGTGACCAAGCCGGATGTCCACCGGAACCGGCAGCGCATCGGCGTCGTCCGCTCCTGCTGAGGTGGTGGCCCCGGTCGCTTCCACCAGCTCTGCCAACGCACGGACGTGGTCCCAGTGCTGGTGGGTGGTGGCGATCCTGGCCAGTTTGGTTGGCTGGGCGGAGTCGGCAGCGGAGTCCGCCAGGAGTTGCTGGATGGCCGGGAGGTCGTCTGCAGCGTCGATCAACACCTGTTCGCCTGTGGACTTGGAGGTCACCAGGTAGACGTTGTTGTTCATTTCGCTGACGGAGATGCTGCGGATAGTGACGTCGCGCAGTGAGTGAATAAGCGAATCCATGATGTCAGCCTACGTGGTCGGCTTCACGGCCTTGCGAGACCCAGTTGGGGTCGGCGGATCGTGAACCGACGACGGCGGCTGCAGCATGGTCGAGCACCTCAAGCTGCGCTGTTCCCAGTTGCACGGACAGCGCGCCAAGGTTCTCGTCGATCCGGTGCGCCTTGCGCGTGCCGGGGATGGGAACGACAGGGATGCCAATACGGCGGCCCTGCTCAAAGAGCCAGGCCAAAGCAACCTGCGCCGGAGTAGCTTCGAGTTGCGCGGCTACCCCGCGGACTGCGGCCACCACGGCCTGGTTCGCATCAAGTGCCTGCTCGCCAAAGCGCGGGATCTTGTGCCGGAAGTCATTCTCGCCAAGGTCACCTGCGCTGACGGTTCCCGTAAGGAACCCGCGGCCAAGCGGCGAATACGGCACGAACCCAACGCCAAGCTCCTTGGCTGCAGGCACAACATTGAGCTCTACATCCCTGCTCCAGATGGACCATTCACTCTGGACCGCGGCAATGGGATGGACGGCGTTGGCCTGCCTGAGCTCCTCGGCTGTCACTTCCGACAAACCGAGGTGCCTGACTTTGCCCTCACGGACCAGCTCCGCCATGGCCTCTACGGTTTCCACAATCGGAACGCGGAGGTCACGGCGGTGCATGTAGTAGAGGTCAATGACATCAGTGTCCAGCCGGCGGAGGCTCGCTTCCGCCGCTTGCCTGACGTAGGCGGCATCCCCGCGGACGCCCGAGTAGCCGTCCGCGGGGTTGCCCTCAATCCCGAACTTGGTAGCGAGTCGGACCTCGTCCCGGCGTTCCTTGAGTAGCCGGCCGAGGAGTTCCTCGTTGCTGCCCGCGCCATACACATCGGCTGTGTCGATGAACGTGATCCCGGCGTCCACCGCATGCCTGAGTGTTTGCAGGCCTTCTTCAGGATCGATCCCGCCATAAACGGGGGTAAGGGCCATGCCTCCGAATCCGAGGGGGCTGACAGTGAGGCCATCTCCGAGCTGAACTGCAGTCATGAACGTCTCCAATGCGCGCGTTTTGGGTGCTCTTGAAGGCGGCAACTCCAGGGTGCCGGAGGGTATTCCCTGCCCTAGTCGGCCTTTGCCGGGGTTTTTCCGGACGTGCCGGAGGGCAACGCCTTCAAACCTGCGGCACAGCCCACGATGCCCGCGATGAACAGCAGCTTCAGCGGGCTCGCCGCTTCCACGCCGGTGATCATTGCCCAGCCAACGGTCAGTGCAGCACCGATACCCACCCATACGGCGTATGCCGTGCCGAGCGGGATGCGTTTTACGGCCACACCCAATCCGAGCATGCTCAGGACGGCGGTGACGGCGAAGACGACTGTCGGCAGGGGCTGCGTGAAGCCGTTGGAGAGACCCAAGGCGGTGGCCCACACGGCTTCCAGCAGTGCTGATGCCAGGAGGATGACCCAGAAGATTCCGGTGTTCTGTGCTTTGTTTGCCTGTGCAGTCATGGCTACGCCACCACCTTCAGGCCGACCACGCACGCGCCGATGCCGGCAAGCAGGAGCAGCCGGGCCGTCGTCGTGGGTTCAACTTTGGTTACCATCGCGTAGGCCGCGGTCAGCACCACGCCAACGCCGACCCAGACGGCGTAGGCCGTGCCGGTCGGTATGGTTTGCATGGCGATCGCGAGGCCGCCCATGCTCGCGATGACTGCCACCAGGAAGACAACTGTGGGGACAGGCTTGCGGAAGCCTTTGGAACGGTGCAGGGCTGCGGCCCAGACGGCCTCAAGTGCACCGGAGAGAATGAGAATTAACCACGACATGACATTTCCTTTGGCCAGTCTTGTCGCGTGCCGGGTACTGAACCGTCGTCCGGAGGTTCCAGAGCGGAACCTTCATTTCAGGCTAGCAACTCCCGCGCGGGGTGGCCACTTGTGGTGGCGAAGGTCACCCGACGTGGTCGATCGAGATCACAGCCACAAAGCCCCGGCCGGAGATCTCGGGACTGCGGGTGTCTGAGCCAACTACGGTGTCATACCGTGACAACTCAACGGGTTCGGCCGCGCTGGTGGCCGCTTCGCCGCCGTCGGACTCTTCCGCGGCCCCGGGCGCAACAGTCGCCTTGCCCTCCAACAGGACCGCCAGCTGCCCTTCGAATACCGGGTGCGGGCGCTTCTTGGAGATCTCCACGATGGACGTGTAGCCCTTGAAAGCACCTTGGCGTGCGATGACGTTCAGGTCCCGGATATCGCCGGTAGGCAGGGTGGCCGAGGAAGCTGCCTCGCCCGAGAAACGGAATGGGCGGTACTTCTCCAACGGGTGCTCGGAGCCATCGACGGTCAGGAGCAGCAGTTCGCCGTCGATGATGGTGATGACCCGCTCCATGCCCGGGAAAACGGAAAAATCGCCCGCTGTGGAGACGTCCGCGATGCTGACCCGCCAATCCCAGGCGCCGTCCTGAGCGGAGGCGGCTTGTGGATGGCTTGCGATCTCACGCGTCACACCGCCCCCATTGCGCCACGGCTCGGGACGGACATCGGCAAAACGGATAATCTCCATCCGACCAGCCTAGTGGTGGACGCCGTTTCTCCGGTGGCAACGCGGCTTGCTAACGTCATATGTGGAAAACGTTGCGGGGATTGCTGGGAGGCGCTGGATGTTCGTCAAAGTGTGCGGCTTGAGCACGCCCGAATCCGTGCGCGAAGCCGTCGACGCCGGTGCGGACGCCGTCGGTTTCGTCCTCACCGCCAGCCCGCGTGAAGTCAGCCCGGACCAGGTCCGCATTCTGCTTCCCTTGGTCCCTTCTTCGGTGAAGCCCGTGGGGGTTTTCCGTCACGAGTCCGCCGCCGATGCCGTGGATACTGCCCGCGCCGCCGGCCTCGAATGGGTCCAGCTTCACGGTCACCGCACTGCCGACGACGTCAAAACAGTGCACGACGCCGGGATGCGGGTTATCAGGGCCGTCACCATGGGTGCCTCCCCGGACGAGTTCGCTGACCTGGGCGAGGATGTGTTCCTGATCGATGCTGCCGTGCCGGGGTCGGGGGAGTCCTGGGACTACGCGTCCGTTCGCGAAAAGGGTCTCGACGGCCGTGAATGGTTGCTCGCCGGTGGCTTGGAGCCTGGCAACGTCGCCTTCGCCGCCGCGGCTGCAGGGGCCTGGGGCGTGGATGTTTCCTCGGGCGTTGAATCGTCGCGGGGTGTTAAGGACCTGGCCAAGATCCGCGCGTTCGTCCAAGCCGCCAAAGCCTGACCCTCTCTCACGTCCCCTTGGGTTGAGCCGAGCCCTCTCTCACGTCCCCTTGGGTTGAGCCCGGCCCTCTCTCACGTCCCCCTGGGTTGAGCCGAACCCTCTCTCACGTCCCCCTGGGTTGAGCCGAACCCTCTCTCACGTCCCGATTGGTGGTGATGGAGGGTTGGGCTGAAGTGGTGGGGATGTGATGGAGGGTTGGGGTGATGGTGCGGGGATGTGATGGAGGGTTGGGGTGATGGTGCGGGGATGTGATGGAGGGTTGGCGGGGCAAAGTCAGGGGAATTTCAGGGCAGACCCCGAGCCCTTTTGTCGGGGCCACAGGGCAGAATGAAGAGTATGAAAACGCTGCTCAACATCATCTGGCTTGTCTTCGGTGGCTTCTGGTTGGCCTTGGGTTATTTCGCGGCTGGAATTATTTGCTGCGTCCTCATCGTGACCATCCCATGGGGCATCGCATCGTTCCGGATCGGCGCATACTGCCTGTGGCCTTTCGGACAGATGGTGGTGGAGAAGCCGGGCGGATCCGGGGTGTTCGCGCTCCTGGGCAACGTCATTTGGCTGCTCGTGGCGGGCATCTGGATTGCCATCGGACACGTCGTCACGGCGTTCGCCATGGCCATCACAATCGTGGGAATTCCGTTGGCCATCGCCAACCTGAAGCTGATCCCGGTATCGCTCATGCCCCTCGGAAAGCAGATCGTGCCCACCAACCAGCCGTTCGTCAGCTCCTACCGCTAGGAAACGACAACCGATCCCGTCCGCAGATCAATCTGGAACGTGCGCTCCCGACGCACCGACCCGCCGTCGGCCTCCACTGCGAAGCAAAGTTCCAACGCGTCCCGAGCGAGATCTGATGCGGTGATCGTGTACGTCGGCGTGAAGTAGAGGGCGTGTTCACCGGGCTGCAGGTCCGCCGACGGGAAGTCGGCAGGGTTGCGGTGCGGCCCCTGAAGTTCGACGCCGGTCATCGCCTTCCCGGAGCAGTTGCGGGCGCGTCCGGTGAAGGCAAGGATGTCTCCGGCTTTGTAGCCCGGGATGATGGCGCCGTAGTTAAGGTCTTGGGCCTCCCGGGTGCCCAGAATCTGCTCGCCGGTGTAGCCCTGCCCGATCTCCTTCCACGTTTGGACGTCCCATTGATCTCCGCCCGAGGAAGGGATCACGTGGAAATCACCGGCGTTCTGCCACGAAGCGGGCCTGCCTGGGGTTACGGAGCGCAGCTCCATGTCGAAGACCAGGCCCGTGAGCTGAGGAGCCGGTGAAGGCCGCGCGGAAAGTTGTTCAGTGAGCTGCTCAGCGGGGATGGAAGCGAACACGATTTCCCTGTAGCCCTGCCGCTCGTAGAGCACGCCGATGTTGCCGTCCGGCAGCCGCGTCACCGTGGAGTACGCCGAGCTGCCGGGGCACACCACAAGCTTGGCAGGCCACGTGGCGCCGTTGTCCGTGGAGAGGCTCAGGACAGTGTTCCGACGCAGGTGGGGGTCGTGGTTATTGCTGGCGAGCAGCCACGTCGCGCCGGACGCGGCATCCCCCACATCTACGCCAGGCAGTCCGTCGAAACGGGCCAAGGAGCCGTTGTCGCTGGGATCGGGGAGTTCCGGTACAGGCTGCAGGGGGCTCCAGGTCTGCCCGCCGTCCTCGGACACAGCAGACATCCGGCACGGCGTTGCCCGGGAATGCAGGAGCAACCGGCCATCGTCCAGGCACACAACCTTGTTCTCATTCGGCCCTGCTCCTGCCTTGCCCGGCCCGATCAGATCACCCAGCTGCCATGTCTCTCCGTGGTCGTCACTGAACGCAGAGGCGGCCATGATGGATCCGTCCACCAAGAGCACGTACTGCTGAACCAGCCTGCCCGCAAAGGGGCCGGTGTGCAGCTGGATGCCTTGCCCCGCGGCGGCAAAAAGCCCGGCAACCCTGCGGTTCTTGAGCTGTGCGGTGAGCCGACGGTGGTGCCAGGTCCCGCCGTCGTCGTCTGAATAGCTGATGTCCGCATGCTGCACGTCGTCCTCCGGCTCCAAGCCGGTGGCCGATTCAAAGAAGCCCGCGTGGGTACCGGCAGCGTGGAACATGAAGATGCGCCCGGTCTGCGTGTCTACCAGGAGGCTCGGATCGCCGTATCCCCGCAGCCCTGTGCCCGTGCGGACCACCTGCTGCTGCTCCCACGTAGCCCCGTTGTCATGGCTTCGCCGAAGAAGGAGATCGATGGGGTTCGGGAGGTCATCCAGGTTGGGCCGGCCGTCGTAGGCAGCGAGCACGGTGCCTCGCGTACTGACCGCCAGGGCCGGGATCCGGTACTGGCGATAGCCGCCAGCACCCCGAACGGCCAGGACATGCGCGGCGGTGGGAACGGCCAAAGGGTACGGATCATCCGCGAAGAGGTAGGAGGTCACACCTCCCAGTCTAGCTCGCGGGAAAACCCCTAAAACAACCGTCCTCCAGCACAGCAACCACTGAACTGGCATCCAGCTCGGCCGCGATCGCAACATCCTCCGCGTACCCGGCGTCGCCCAGTTCGCGACCACTCGAACAACCCCGTAAAACAGCGTCCAAATGGGGTTCTGCAGCGTCGAAGGCTGCCCCGGCAGCTGCGGCCTCCGGGGAGAAATTGTGCCGGCCCGCTGCTGCCAGTCCGGCGAGAAAAGCGCCCGCTCCGAGTTCGTCCTCCAGCGCCGGCCGCAACGCGCCATGACGCCACGCCTCACCCGCCGCAATTACGGCGATTACGGCACCAGCGGGCAACGCGGAGTCCACCCAGTCGGCAGTTGCAGCGGCATTCCGCAGAGAGACCGCAACCACCTTCCGCGCCGAGGAAGCGAGCTCATGGCTGATCGTGGAGCCGTTGGGGGAGGGCAGGACCACCCGGTCCAAGGTGTGCGCCGCGCGGAGGCTCCGGGGCGACAAGCTCAACCCCTCGGAGCCTCGCGGACCTGCCAGTGAAGCACCGCGATGCGCCGCGAACTCGCTGGCCCCGGCATCACACATGGGATAGGGGAAGACTTCTGCCCCGCGGTCGACCGCAACGCTGACGCACGTGGTGAACGACAAAACGTCAACCACAACCGCGAGGTCAGCTCCAGGCACCACCGCACGCGCGCCGTCGAGCCCCCATTCGAACCGCACCGAGTACGGAAGTTGCCGCTGCGCAGCCCCTGGTTCGCTGAGCATGAGGCTCACGCCAATTCGGCGGCGAGGTTCCGGCGGGCGGTGTCGAGCCAGAGGCCCCGGGCGCGTTCGCTGTGGAACAGCGGGTCCAGGTCCAGCAGGTGACGTACGACGGCGGCCCGCCCCTTGGCGAAGTCGGCGTCACTGACGTGGGCGTAATCTTCGCGGACGGCGGCCAGATACCGTGCGTACGACTGTTCGTCCCCTCCCAGGACGGAGAGGTCCGCATCGCAGAGCAGGGCGCCGGCGTGGTCACCGGGTTCGGGTTGGTGGCTGGACGTGAGCCGCACGAGCCGGGCGACCTCCGCCACATCAGCGGGAGCCAGGCCGGCCAAGGTCAGGCGGTTTTCGGCAAGGAGTGCCGACTCTTCCTCATCCTGCCCGGCGACGCCTTCGTAAACGGCATCATGAAACCAGGCAGCGAGCGATACTGTGCGGGCGGGCAGGGCAGGTTCCGTCAGGGTGTCCAGGGCTTCAAGGACGGCCAGCAGGTGGGTCCGGCTGTGGTATTTCCGGCCGTTCTCACCCCACCGTTCCAGCAATTCAAGGCCAAGTTCCTCGTGGCCCGGATATGTGGTATTCCAGCGTTCCAGCAGGGGAACGGTCAGCGCCTTGCTGCGTTCGCGGGCGGGGATGCGCAGCCCGCTGGCAATAAGTTTGCGGACCAGGATGCGGGCTTCCACGGGGATGGCCCCGGCCTGCACCAAGTCCTCGTAGCGGCGTTCCGGGACGTCGTAGTGGTCGCCGTCGAACGCCCGCCCGGGTACGCCCGCGGCCGCTGCGAAGGCATGCAGCTCATCCAACGACGTGTCCGACACCAAGTGCGAAAACACCGTACCGTGGGCCGGCCACAGGGGCGGATCGACGTAGATAGCCATGGCCAAAGTGTAATCCCGGCGATCCTTCCCAGTTGCCGCCCGTCGGGACGTCTACCGCCGTGCTTGCCGTCCCGGAGACAGGGGCGCCAGTGCTCTTGCCTTTCGTGGCAACTGGGAAGGAGTGGGCAGCCCTCAGTGTTCCGCCGGCAGGATGTTCTGGTTGCCGCGGAATACGTTATCGGGATCGAATTGGCCCTTCACCAGGGAAAGCCGACGGTAGTTCTGTTCACCGTAGGCCGCCATGATCCGGTCCTGGCCCTCGTCGCCGATGAAGTTCAGCCAGACACCGCCCGTGGTGTGGGGTGCGATGTCATGCCGGAACTGCTTGACCCAGTCCTTGGCTTCCTGCCCGCCTTCCCGGGTTTCCGCGAGCCCGAACGGGTGGCTGACCCACGCCGCACCCCGGTTCTGCAAGGGAGTGTTCGCCGCGGCGGGTTCGGATACGGCGCCACCCCAGCGCGCTACCAGCTGCTGCGAATGTGGGCCCGGGAGGCGCTGGGCGGAATCGACCAAGAGGTCCAAGGCGACGTCGCTGAGTTCGTCGTGGTAATCGGCGCTCCAGTAGTTGTAGTGGTCCGGGGGATCGTCGATCATGCACTGGAAGTCCGCGTAGCCCATGGGCGAGACCAGATCCACTGCAGGGCCAAGCTCGCGGAACGGCTTTGCATGTTCTTCGCCTGCTTCCACGGAGCCCGCATAGAGGTAGGCCATGCCCACCGCCAGCTTGCCCACCATGTCCTCCGGGACGAACTCTTCCGGGGGAGCGGTGAGATAGACCAAAGCGGTCCCGACGGCGTCGGGCGCTTCCAGCGCGATGCTGCGGAATGCCCGGGAGAGATCAAGGGCGTCTTCCCCCGGGAACAACATGAGCCCGGCCATCACGGTGGGACCGAGGTCATGCAGCGCGAAGGTCAGGGACGTCGCTATGCCGAAGTTGCCGCCCCCGCCGTGGAGCGCCCAGAACAACTCCGGGTTCTCATCCTTGTTGGCGGTCACGTGCTCCCCCGAAGCAGTGACGAGGTCAACGGATACCAGGTTGTCACACGCGAATCCGTAGCATCGCTCCAACCACCCTGAGCCTCCACCCAGGGTGAAACCGGAGACACCTGTGGTGGACGCCCGTCCCCCTGTGACCGCCAGCCCGTGCTGCTGGGTGGCGCGGTCGAACTCGCCCCAGGTAACGCCGCCGCCTACCGTCACAGTCTTGGCTTCGGGGTCAACGCTGATGGACTTCATGGGGCGGACGTCAACCACCAGGCCGCCGTCGTTGGTGGACATGCCCGCCACCGAGTGACCGCCGGACCGTACGGCGACGTCCAGATTGTGGTTGTGGGCGTAGCGGAGGGCCTCGGCTACTTCGCCGGGATCCGCGCATTTGGCAATGACAGCCGGCTTTCGGTCGATCATCGCATTGAAGAGTTTCCGGGCCTCGTCATAGTTCGGGTTGTCCGGTCGAATCCATTCCATGGGACGCTCCTTCGCGCCTGAGACTCTCTCCTTGGAACAGGGTACTGCGGTCCCATCCGGCGGGCTATGGCTGGAGCTTACGGAATGCTTTCGGCCGCGGCCCGCACCCTTTTCCGCCCTGCGCGCCAGAGCTTAGGGTTGCATTACGCGGGTAAGGGTGCGCACCATGCGCGGAAAGGGTGCGTCGGGCGTCACCTGGTGCGCCGGCGCAACCCCATGCCTCGTCTCCGGCCCCAGCCAATGCGCACTCACAACCGAAAGTCACATTGCGTTTGCGGGCTAAGACGTTTCTTCCAGACGCAAATACGGCACTACACTCAATCCATGCCGCAAATACGAATTTCTGAGGCCGCCCGTTTCCTCGGCGTCAGCGACGACACCGTGAGGCGTTGGACGGAGAACGGGACGCTCTCGCCGCAGAAGGACGGAGCGGGCCGGCTTGCCGTGGACGGGCTGGAACTTGCCACGCTTGCCCGCGACCAATCCCACCTCCCGGACGACCCCTCCCGCGCCGGCAGTTCAGCCCGGAACCGCTTCATCGGCTTGGTCACGGGGATCACGGCCGACAAGGTCATGGCGCAGGTGGAACTTCAGTGTGGTCCGTTCCGTGTGGTGTCCCTCATGAGCAGCGAGGCCGTGCGGGAACTCGGGCTTGAGCTCGGATCGGTGGCCACCGCCGTGGTCAAGGCCACCACTGTCATCATCGAAACACCTCAGGGAAAGAGCATCATATGACCCGCAAACCCCTTACCGCAGTGCTGCTGGCCGGGGCGTTGGCAGCGAGCGTGGCGGGATGCGCCCCGGGCACCAGCCAAACGGCACAACAAGGCTCCTCACCCTCAGGCGAAATCACCGTCTTCGCCGCTGCGTCCCTCAAAGGCACCTTCACGCAACTGGCCAAGGACTTCGAGGCAGCCAACCCGGGCACAAAAGTGAAGCTGAGCTTCGCTGGTTCCTCCGATCTGGTCACGCAGATCACCCAAGGCGCCCCGGCGGATGTGTTTGCCTCCGCTGACACCAAGAACATGACCAAGCTGGCCGACGCGAACCTCGTGGAGGGCACTGCCACCAACTTCGCCACCAACGTCCTGGAGATCGCTGTCCCACCCGGCAATCCGGCGTCGATCGCTTCTTTCGCGGACCTGGCAAAGCCGGGCGTCAAAGTGGTCACCTGTGCAAGCCAGGTGCCGTGCGGCGCCGCAACCGACGCCGTCGAGAAAGCTTCCGGAACCACACTGAGCCCGGTCAGCGAGGAGTCGTCCGTGACGGATGTCCTGGGGAAGGTCAGCTCCGGTGAAGCGGACGCGGGCTTGGTGTACGTCACCGATGTGAAGGGAGCCGGCGACAAAGTGAAGGGCATCCCGTTCGCCGAATCGGACAAGGCGGTCAACACCTATCCCATCGCCACGGTAGGCTCCAGCAAGAACAAGGCACTGGCGGCGGCCTTCATTGCCACGGTAACCGGGGACAAGGGCAAGCAGGTCCTGGGCGACGCTGGTTTCGGCACACCGTAGGGAGAATATGAAGACCACCACCGGCTATCACGGCATTCCGCGATGGATCCATGCCGTGGCAGCAGTGGGTGGCCTCCTGGTGATCCTGCCGCTGGCGGCGATGCTGCTGCGCGTGAACTGGCCGCAGTTCATCCCCCTGATCACGTCCGAGTCGTCCCTCGCGGCCCTGGGCCTGAGCCTGCGGACTTCTGCGGCCAGCACGGCTCTTTGCATTGTGCTGGGTGTCCCGCTGGCTCTGGTGCTTGCCCGGGGCGAGTTCCCCGGCCAGAAACTCCTCAGGTCCTTTGTGCTCCTCCCGCTGGTGCTGCCGCCGGTGGTTGGCGGGATTGCGCTGCTGTATACCTTCGGGCGGCAGGGCCTGTTGGGGAAGTCGCTGGAGCTGGCCGGTCTGCAGATCGCGTTTACGACCACCGCGGTGGTCCTGGCTCAAACGTTTGTGGCCCTGCCGTTCCTGGTGGTTAGTTTGGAGGGCGCCCTGCGGTCGGCGGGCAGCAGGTACGAAGCCGTGGCTGCGACGCTCGGGGCCAAGCCCACCACGGTGCTTCGCCGCGTCACCCTTCCCTTGGTCCTGCCTGGGTTGGCGTCCGGGGCGGTGTTGTCCTTCGCGCGCAGCCTGGGGGAGTTCGGCGCCACGCTGACGTTCGCGGGCAGCCTGGAAGGGGTCACTCGGACGCTGCCGTTGGAGATCTACCTCCAGCGCGAGACCGATGCCGATGCCGCCGTCGCGCTGTCCCTGGTCCTGGTTGCCGTGGCAGTCGCGGTGGTGGGCCTCAGTTATGGCGGCCGGCGACGTGCACCAGAGGCGGTCCAGCCGTGAGCTTCGAGATGCGTGCCAGCCTGAAGGCCAGGAATTTCGAGATGTCCCTCAGTCTCGGAGACGGCGAAACCGTGGCAATTCTCGGTCCCAACGGTGCCGGCAAGTCGACGTTGCTGGGGGTGATCGCCGGACTGCTGCGCCCCGATTCAGGCTCCGCCTCGATTGACGGGCGGCAGCTGTTCAAGCTCGACGCCGGTACTCGCCAATGGGACCCGCCACACCTTCGCGGTATCGCACTTTTGGCCCAGGAAGCACTGCTGTTTCCGCACCTGAATGCGTTGGACAACGTCGCGTTCGGCCCCCGCAGTGCAGGTGGCTCCAGGGCCGCTGCCCGGGAAACTGCCCGGCATTGGCTGGCCGAAGTTGACGCTTTGACGCTGGCAGGCAGGAAGCCGGCCCAGCTTTCCGGAGGCCAGGCCCAACGCGTGGCCGTGGCGCGGGCTTTGGCAGCCGAGCCGGAACTGCTGCTCCTCGACGAACCCATGTCGGCACTGGACATCCACGCCGCGCCCTTGCTCCGCCGGGTCCTGAAGCGGGTTCTGCAGGACAGGAAGGCCATCATCGTCACGCACGACGTCCTGGACGCCTACATGCTGGCAGACCGGGTGATAGTGGTGGAAAGCGGCCGCATTGTCGAGGAGGGCCCGACGCGCCAGGTCCTGGAACGCCCCAGAAGCCACTTCGCCGCCGGACTCGCCGGCCTCAATCTCGTCACCGGCGCCCTCAGCCGGGAGGGAATTACGACGCCGGGTGGCCGGGTTTTCGCCGGACAACACGATCCCGACTGGTCACCTGTGCCCGGCCAGGCGGGCGTGGCGGCGTTCCCGCCGTCGAGCGTTTCCGTTTTTCTCGGCGATGTCCACGGAAGCCCCCGCAATTCCTTCCCGGTGACCGTTACGGACCTTGAACCGCACGGCGACCAGATCCGGGTCCGGGCAGGCGCCGGTTCGGACGGCACGTTGTCCGCCGACATCACGCCAGCGGCATCGGCGGACCTCGGCCTGGCTCCCGGCATGGAGGTGCGGTTCGTGGTGAAGTCCGCGCTGGTGTCGGTGTACCCGGCGTAGGGCCTACTCCCGGCTTCAACCGACGGAGACCGCCAGCACAACGCCGACGGCCTCCGCTCCCGTTTAGGGGATGTTGTGCCAGAACAGGCGGATAACATCAACGGCTAGCCGGATGATGTTGACCGCGAGGTTCCAGGCGCCCCATGGTTCTTCACGTTTCCGCTTTGAATCCATGCCGACACCTCCTCCCAAAGGAACAGGCACGGCTCGCACTGATAGTCGGCACAACAACGTTGCGCCCTACGTGCGTAGGGCCATAAACTCAAAGTGTGGCGTTTGAGGTTCTATGGCCCTCTTACCGCACCAATGAGCGAACCGCTCAGAACAAAGACCCGATGCCAGTCGGGTCTTTCGTTCGTTAACGGCACAGCAGGCTGTTGCCTGATGGTGCAAGCCTAGGGCAGGTTCCCCGCTACTCCCGGTACATCCGCTCCGCATACGACGGGCCATAGTAGGTCTCGAGATCCTCCAGCGGCGTCTCCGGCTGGGTGTACGCCTGGGCGAGCACCGCGATGCTCGGAAGGTCTTCGGATTCCCACGTTTCCGGCTGCCACAGGCCGCTGCGCATGAAGGCCTTGCCGCAGTGCGTGAACACTTCCTCCACCGAAACCACGACGGCGGCACGTGGCCTGTGCCCCTTGACCACCATCTGATCGAAGAAGTCGGCGTCACGGACAATTCGAGCTGTTCCGTTGATTCGCAGGGTGTCGGTGCGGCCCGGGACTACGGAGAGGATCCCGACGTTCGGGTTCTCCAGGATGTTGTGGAAGCCGAAGGCGAGCTTGTTGCCGGGGCGTTCGGGGATGGCGATGGTGTGCTCGTCAAGGACGTGGATGAAGCCCGCCGGATCGCCCTTGGGGGAGGCGTCCACACGACCTTGCGCATCCGTCGTCGAGAGGACGCAGAAGGGGCTGGCGGCGAGCCATTGCCGGTCGAAGTCGCTAAGCGAGGCCCGCACCTTCTTGCGCACCCGTTCGAGGGGCAATCCGATCAGGTCTTCGAGTTCAGCGGCGGAGGAAATCGTGTCCATGGCCCCAGCCTAACCGTGCAGCTATGGACATGGGTTTCGCCGTGGGCAAACATGGAACAAGTGACCGCCAAATCAAACTTGAGCGTAGTAGACTCAACTTTGAAAGTATTGGTCACTCTCCAGAAAGGGAGCTCTCTTTGGACGTCAAATTCACTACCAAAAGCCAGGAGGCCCTTTCTGCGGCCGCCATGAACGCATCAACCGCGGGAAATCCCCAAGTGGAACCCGCCCATCTGCTGAAGGCCCTCATGGACCAGCGGGAGGGCGTCGCTGTTGCTCTGCTGCGTGCGACCGGAGCCGACCCTGATGCCGTGAGCGTCCAGGCGAGCTCGGCCATCAAGGCCCTTCCGTCGTCGTCTGGCGCCTCGGTGCAGCAGGCGCAGTTGTCGCGGCAGTCACTGCAGGCCATCCAGGCCGCACAGAACGAGGCCGACAAACTCGGCGACTCCTTCGTCTCCACCGAGCACCTGCTGCTGGGGCTCTCAGCCGGAAGTGACGCCGTCGGGAAGTTAATGCGCGACGCCGGTGCCTCCCATGAGGCGCTTCTCGCCGCCCTGCCGGGTGTCCGCGGTGACAGGAACGTCAATTCCCCGGATCCGGAGAACACCTTCCAGGCCTTGGAGAAGTTCGGCACGGACCTGACTGCGGTGGCGCGCTCCGGCAAGCTGGACCCCGTGATCGGGCGTGACAGCGAGATCCGCCGCGTCGTCCAGGTCCTGAGCCGCCGTACCAAGAACAACCCGGTGTTGATCGGTGAGCCCGGCGTTGGGAAGACCGCCGTCGTCGAGGGCCTCGCGCAGCGGATGGTGGCCGGCGACGTCCCGGAGAGCCTGCGCGGCAAGACGCTCATCGCCTTGGATCTCGCATCGATGGTGGCTGGCGCAAAGTACCGCGGTGAGTTCGAGGAGCGCCTGAAGGCCGTCCTGGAGGAGATCAAGAACTCCAACGGGCAGATTGTCACGTTCATTGACGAGATCCACACCGTTGTTGGCGCCGGCGCCACGGGCGAGAGCGCCATGGACGCCGGAAACATGCTCAAGCCCATGCTGGCCCGCGGGGAACTCCGCCTGATCGGTGCCACCACCTTGGATGAGTACCGCGAGAACATCGAGAAGGACCCCGCCCTGGAGCGCCGCTTCCAGCAGGTTTACGTGGGAGAGCCGAGCGTTGAAGACACCATCGGCATCCTCCGCGGCCTCAAGGAGCGCTACGAGGCGCACCACAAGGTAGCCATCGCCGACTCGGCGCTGGTTGCCGCAGCCACGCTGTCCAACCGCTACATCTCGGGGCGCCAGCTGCCTGACAAGGCCATCGACCTCGTGGATGAGGCCGCGTCCCGGCTCCGCATGGAAATCGACTCGGCGCCGGAAGAGATCGACCAGCTCCGCCGCGCCGTCGACCGTTTGACCATGGAAGAGCTCGCCCTCCAGAACGAAACCGATCCTGCTTCCGTTGAGCGGCTCGCCGCGCTTCGCGCTGACATGGCGGACAAGAAGGAAGAACTCAACGCCCTCAACGCACGGTGGGAGGCTGAGAAGGCCGGACTGAACCGTGTGGGTGACCTGAAGGCCAGGATCGATGAACTGCGCTCCGCTGCCGACAAGCACCAGCGCGAAGGTGACCTGGAATCGGCGTCGCGGATCCTGTACGGCGAGCTGCCGGCCCTGGAACGGGAGCTGAGCGCGGCAGCCGAGGAGGAGTCCGCCCGCAGTGATTCAAAGCCGGAGCTGATGGTCGCTGAGGAAGTCACTGCCGATGACATTGCCGAGGTCATTTCTGCCTGGACGGGTATCCCGGCCGGCCGCATGCTTCAGGGTGAGTCCCAGAAGCTGCTGCACATGGAAGAGGAGCTCGGCAAGCGACTGATCGGGCAGTCCAAGGCGGTACAGGCCGTGTCCGACGCCGTCCGCCGTGCCCGTGCGGGGATCAGCGACCCCAACCGGCCCACGGGTTCGTTCCTGTTCCTGGGCCCCACCGGCGTTGGTAAGACAGAGCTGGCCAAGGCCTTGGCTGACTTCCTGTTTGACGATGAACGAGCCATGATCCGGATCGACATGTCGGAGTACAGCGAGAAGCACGCTGTGGCCCGCCTGGTGGGTGCCCCTCCCGGATACGTGGGGTACGAAGAGGGTGGCCAGCTCACCGAGGCTGTCCGACGCCGGCCGTACTCCGTGGTGCTGCTGGACGAGGTTGAGAAGGCCCACCCGGAAGTGTTCGACATCCTGCTGCAGGTGCTCGACGACGGTCGCCTCACCGATGGGCAGGGCCGCACCGTGGACTTCCGGAACACCATCCTGGTGCTGACGTCCAACTCGGGCAGCCAGTTCCTGGTGGATCCGTCGCTGGATGCCAAAGCCAAGCGCGAAGCCGTCATGGCCGTGGTCCAGGCCTCCTTCAAGCCCGAGTTCCTGAACCGTTTGGACGAGATCGTGCTCTTCGATCCGTTGTCCGTTGAGGAACTGGCACGGATCGTGGAGTTGCATGTCGACGAGCTCAGCAGGCGGCTCCGGGACCGGCGGCTCACGCTCGAGGTCACCGATGGCGCCCGGGCGTGGCTGGCCATGTCCGGCTACGATCCCGCCTACGGTGCCCGGCCGCTGCGTCGACTGGTCCAGCGCGAGATCGGCGACCGCCTTGCCAAGGAAATCCTGGCCGGCGAAATCAGCGACGGCGACACCGTACTGGTCGATACTGCGGCGGACTTGGACGAGCTCACCATCGACGGTTTGGAAGCGTTGTCAAACGCCGACGGCGGGACCCCCGCCGGTACGGGCCTCACCGTCCGCCGGAAGTAGGACGGTCCGGCACTACTTCTCGAGGAGGTCTTCCTTGATGGTATTGCCGGAGTCCACCACGATGAAGCAATCAACGCGGCGGTCGCCACGGTCCCAGCTGGAACTGCTGGGGTACACGTTCTGCTGGAGCAGCACGTAGTTGGCGGCCGCATCGTTGAGCTTCACGGTCTTGCACACTTCCCGGCCCTTGTCCCGAAGGGCATTGGCGCCCGGGAAGGACTCGTCAGCGCCATAGCTGAACACTGCGCCGAGCTGGGCTGAATGTTCGGTGTCGCAGGCAACCGCCCTGGCCTCGCTGGCTTTGGGGTCGAAGCTGGCGAAGCAATCGCCTATCTGGAAGTCCTTCGCGTTCGTGTCGCGGGGGAGCGGGCCAAGCGTTGCCGAGGCACTGGGGCTCGCCACGCTGGCTTCAGGCCGGTTGCCGAGCAGGTTGAGCAGAACCCAAATCACCACGCCAATGAGAACCAGGACACCGACAACGATTCCGCCAATGACAAGACGCTGGCGCTTGACCGGATCGCCATGCGGCTCCGGCTGCCATTCCTGGGCCGTTTGCTGGGCAGGGTATGGCTGGCCCGTGTAAGGCTGTCCTGCGTCCTGTCCCGGGTACGGTTGGCCCGTATAGGGCTGACCCGGCTGTGACTGGTTCGTATAAGGCAGCTGCCACGGGTAGTTCGGCTCGCCGCCGGGCGCTGGGTCTGTGTTTGCCGCACCGTTTTCCGGGGGCAGCGCCGGATCAGGTTGCTCGGCCGGGTTGGGGACGAAGTCGGGGTCGAGCTCAGGTGCGGGGTCGGGTTGGAGGCCCGACGGTGTTGTCCCCGGCTCCGTTTCAGGCTGTTCGCCAGGTGCCGGGCGAGGTGTTTCAGGCGCGGGGGACGCACCCTCCTTGCCCTGATCGTGTGGTGAACCATCACGCGGTGAGGTGTTGTCCTGGCTCATATTTCCGGGTGTGCCTTCCTGCTGTGGAGCCGCATTGAGGCCGACTCTACCCAATTTTCCCCGTGCTTGGAGGTGCATATGGCTGGTTTTGACGGTGTGGGGCCTGGACTCGGGGCCTATGTGGCGCACAGGCACCCCTGAAAGCATGTAATCTAGACATACGACAAATTGACCAAACATTCCGGGGCCTCACCGATAGCCAAGGTGACCACCTCCGGTCCAAGTACAAAAGGGGGTCACGCCATGGGGCGCGGCCGTCAAAAGGCAAAAGCTACCAAGCAGGCTCGGGACATCAAGTACTACTCCCCGAACACTGACTATTCGGCACTTGAGCGTGAGCTCACGGGGCCATCCAGTCGTGTAAAGAGCCACTTCCCGGACGATCCTCCGGAGCCGGACTACTCGGCCTACGAGGACAAGTACGCGGAAGATGATGACGACGAGGTAGACACCCGCCGTATCGGATAGCTGTCGCAACCAACAGGTGCCGCTGGCACTGAGTTGCGTACCGCCGTCGTACATCAGGTCATCGCGCATCCCCGGATGCCGTACATCTTTTGAAAAGGGCCCCCAGGGCACGCCGCTCATTGGCGTACCCTGGGGGCCTTTTCTGCTGAGGCCCAAGTCCTGGCCGTGGCAGGATTAAAGGCATGACGGAGAGAAAGCACTACGCCAGCGGCGAGCCCTGCTGGGCGGACCTGCAGACCAGGGACGTCGCGGCTGCCAAGGATTTCTACCAGCAGGTGTTTGGGTGGTCGTACAAGGACCTGCCGACTCCGGACGGACGCAGTTATTCGCAGGCGTTCGTGAAAGATCAGTTGGTGGCTGTCATCGCTCCGCAGAATCCCCTGCAGGAAGCCGCCGGGACGCACGGACAGTGGAACATCTACCTGGCCGCCACGGACACGGAAGAAGTAGCCGAGGACGCTGCCCACGCCGGCGGCAAGCTGCAGTTCGGCCCCGAGGCAGTTGCCGATACGGGAGTGCTGGCGTTCATCGAGGCAGCAGGCGGGGGAACCACGGGGATTTGGCAGGCGGGAACGCATATTGGCAGCCACCTGTACAACGAGCACGGTGCGCTGGCATGGGCCGAACTTCTCACTCCTGAGCCCCAGGCCGCCGTCGCGTTTTTCCAGCAGCTTTTCGGCTACGAGGTCACCGAATATCCCCAGGACGACGGCGGCAGCTACAGCACGCTGATGGTCGGCGGTGATGAGGTGGCCGGCATTGTCCCTGCCGAGGAGGGCGACGACGCCGCGTGGCAGGTGTACTTTGGGGTGGCTGATGTCCGGAAGGCCGCCGACGCAGCCGTCGCGGCCGGGGGAGAGCTTCTGGTGGAACCCGAAGACCAACCCGAGGCTGGGTCATTGGCCACCATCATGGACCCCCAGGGCGGAATCCTGAGCCTGATCCAGGTCTAGTACCCAACTAAAAGCGGCCCGGCAGTTGGATCAACTGCCGGGCCGCTTTTCAAGCGAGAGGACGCTTAGGCGTAGGCGTTCACCAAACGGACCGCGCCGCCGTCGACACCCTTGGCACCCTGGACGTAATCCGGACCGGTCTTGTCGATCGAGTCCGAGTTCTCCGTGACGGTACCCATGACCCAGGACGGCAGGCCGCGCTCGTTGAGGCGGGCGACTGCGGCGTCGGCAGCTTCCGGGGAAACGATCGCAACCATGCCCACGCCGAGGTTCAGCGTACGCTCCAGGTCGGCCAGCGGAACGTTGCCGAGCTCGGAAACGAGCTTGAAGATCGCAGGGAGCTCCCACGTGGCGCGGTCAACCGTGGCGACGAGGCCCTGCGGGAGGACGCGTGCCAGGTTTGCGGCCAAGCCACCACCGGTAACGTGGCTGAAGCCGTGAACAGCTGCTCCGGCGGAAACCGGGAACGTGCGGGCCAGGTCCAGGCAGTCGGCGGCGTAGACGCGGGTGGGCTCCAGGAGTTCCTCACCCAGCGTGCGGCCAAGCTCGGAAACCTGACGGTCCAGTGCCCAACCGGCGTGGTTGATGACGCGGCGGACCAGGGAGTAACCGTTGGAGTGCAGGCCGGAGGACGCCATGCCGATCACGACGTCGCCCGCGCGGACGCGGTCCGGGCCGAGCAGTGCGTCAGCTTCTACAACACCGGTGGCGGCACCTGCGACGTCGTATTCGTGCTCGCCCAGGAGGCCCGGGTGCTCGGCGGTTTCGCCACCCACCAGGGCGGTACCGGCCACGGAGCAAGCCGAAGCGATACCGCGGACGATGTCGGCGATGCGCTCCGGAACAACCTTGCCGCAGGCGATGTAGTCCGTCATGTAGAGCGGCTCGGCGCCCACAACAACGATGTCGTCCACCACCATGCCCACCAGGTCGAAACCGATGGTGTCGTGGATGTCCATGGCCTGCGCAATGGCCACCTTGGTACCGACACCGTCGGTGGAGGTCGCCAGGAGCGGCTTCTTGTAGGTCAGGAGCTTTGAGACGTCGTACAGGCCAGCGAAACCGCCGACGCCGCCAATCACCGACGAGTTATGGGTCGCCTTGACGGCGCCCTTCATGAGTTCGACTGCGCGGTCTCCCGCTTCGACGTCGACACCTGCCGAAGCGTAGGTGATGCCGGCGTTGTTTTCAGCGGCGGGGGTTGCGGAGGTCATACAGACTCTTTCTTGTCGGCGTCGGTCAAACGATCAGCGTCGGTCAGGAGGTTCTCGAATTCGGCGTCGGGCCCTGGATCGCAACCGGTGGCACCCGGCTTCTCGGCCGGATCCTCGGTTTCTTCAACGGAGTCTTCAGCAGGGGTGAGGCCACCCAGGTCGGTGCGCTCCAGCAGGTTCTTGCCCAGCTTGTCGGCGTGCGGCAGTTCGATCGGGTACTTGCCCGTGAAGCAGGCGGTGCAGAGACGTTCCCGAGGCTGCTGGGTGGCGCCGATCATGCCGTCTTCGGAGATGTAGGCCAGCGAGTCGGCGCCGATGGCCTGGGAGATCTCGTCGATGGTGGCGCCGTTGGCGATCAGCTCCGCGCGGGAGGCGAAGTCGATGCCGTAGAAGCAAGGCCACTGGACCGGGGGAGAGGAGATCTTGACGTGGACCTCTTTGGCGCCGGCTTCCCGCAGCATACGGACAATGGCGCGCTGGGTGTTTCCGCGGACGATCGAGTCGTCCACCACCACGATGCGCTTGCCGCGGATCACGGACTCCAAGGCGTTGAGCTTAAGTCGGATACCGAGCTGGCGCAGCGTCTGTGAAGGCTGGATGAAGGTACGGCCAACGTAGGCGTTCTTGACGAAGCCGTGCGCGAACGGAATCCCGGACTGTTCGGCGTAGCCCACAGCGGCGGGAGTGCCGGACTCGGGCACCGGAATGACGAGGTCTGCCTCGTGGGTGTTCTCGCGGGCCAACTGGCGGCCCATCTCCACGCGGGACTCGTAGACGGAGCGGCCGGCGATGGCGGCGTCGGGACGGGCCAGGTAAACGTATTCGAAGACGCAGCCGGCCGGTGTCGGCTCTGCGAAGCGCTGCGAACGGACGCCGTCCTCGTCAATCGCGATGAACTCGCCGGGCTCGATCTCACGGATGAAGCTGGCACCGACGGTGGCCAGGCCGGCCTGTTCGGAGGCGACAACCCAGCCGCGATCCAGGCGGCCGAGGCACAGCGGCCGGATGCCGTACGTGTCACGCGCTGCGTAGAGGGTTCCCTCGTCCATGAACACGAAGCAGAAGCCACCCTTGATCTTGGGAAGCAGCTCCAGAGCGGTCTGCTCCAGGGTCTTGCCCTCTTCACCTTCAAGGAGAGCGGTCACCAGTGCGGTGTCGGAGGTGTTGCCCTGCTTCATTTCGCCGGTCAGCTGGCCGTCGTTGCGCTGGAGGATCATTTCCCGGAGCTCAGCGGTGTTGGTCAGGTTGCCGTTGTGGGCCAGTGCAACCGTGCCGGTTGCTGTCGCGCCGAGGGTCGGCTGCGCATTTGCCCAGTGGCTTGCACCGGTGGTGGAGTACCGGCAGTGGCCCACGGCCAGGTGCCCGGTCAGGGTGTTCAGGGTTGTCTCATCGAACACCTGGGACACAAGGCCCATGTCCTTATAGACGTTGATGCGCTTGCCGTCACTGGTAGCGATACCAGCCGATTCTTGTCCGCGGTGCTGCAGCGCATACAGCCCGTAATAGGTGAGTTTTGCTACTTCTTCACCGGGAGCCCAGACACCGAAGACGCCACAAGCGTCCTGGGGGCCTTTTTCGCCGGGGAGAAGATCATGAGAAAGTTTTCCGTCGCCACGTGCCACTGGTCGATTGTCTCATGTTGTGGGCGTGGTACGTTCCCCCGCAGCCTATATGACCCCGCCCACCCCTACAGAAAAGGCGAAGATCAGGCGTGTCGGGCCGAAAATGCGGTGTGTCTCACATTGGCTCCCCCGCAAAAGGGCGGGACGGGCACCTGACTTAGCGGACGCCGTCGTTCTCTGGTCCCTCGTCCGGAACCGAATCCGGAACGGCCTCCACGACCGCACGCTCGGAGCGCTTGACGCTCATGCGGTCCAGGACCAGGGCCAGGATGGAGAAGAGGATGACGCCGCCGCCGGCACAGACGGTGAGGAAGAATCCGAAGACTGTGCTGGCGTCGAAGGCGGGATCTGCCGGGCGGCCGTAAGCGATGATTGCGGCCACGATTGCCCCCACCACCGCGCCCAAAATCATGAAGGGAACGAACTTGGGTGCCCGGCGAACAGTGATTTCGCGGCGGGCGGTGTTGGGGGTGGTGTCCTCTGAAGCCATGCCTTCAAGCGTACCGTTCCGCGTTTGGGTACAGATAATGCCCCTAAGAAGACTCCTTAAGGGCATTACCTGTACAAACTTGGCGGGTTAGCTGCCGCGGTACGTCGAGAAGGCGAACGGGCTCAACAGGAGCGGCACGTGGTAGTGCTCGCCGGCGTCGGAAACTGTGAAGTTGAGGTCCACTTCCGGGAAGAAGGTCTCAGTGCCGAGGCCTTCATAGTACGCGCCGGTGGCGAAGCTCAGGCGGTAGGCGCCACCCGGGATGCGCTCCGGGCCAAGGGTCTTGATGCGGCCGTCGGCATCGGTTTCGCCCTTGGCCACCAGGGTCCATTCGTCGCCTTCGCGGACGTAAAGCACGACGGCGACCCCCGCCGCCGGGCGACCGGAACCGGTGTCCAGGATGTGCGTGGTTATTTGTGAAACGCTCATGCGTTGGCTCCTTCGCTGACCAGGCCGGAGAGACGCAACAGCGCGATCTCCCGCAGCTGTCCGGCCACAATCGTGTCTTCTTCTTCGGGGGTGTGGTTGAGGCGCTCCTGCAGCGTGCTGAGGATTTCCTGGGCGCTGCGACCGGCGGCGCGGATCAGGAAGACGCGACCGAACTTCTCTTCGTACGCCCGGTTGCCTTCTGCCAGCGCGGTTGTCGTCTCGTTGTCCCCGGGGTCGACGCCGGCTTGTTCCGAACGCGACATGGCCGCCTCGGTGGTTTGTGCCTTGGGACGTTCACCGATGCGGGGGTGGTGGGCCATGGCTGATTCCACCTCGGCCGCAGTAAAGGGCTCGGCGGCGCGTTCGGCCTGGGCCAGGAGTTCATCGACGCTGGCGTAGGGGCGCGCGTCGACGACGGCTTCCACCCAGCGGCTGATATCCAGGCAGGGGGTGAGGGTCTTGATGGCCTCGTCCCGGTCGACGCTGTTGAATACTGCAAGCTCCATGCTTGTCATCCTCGTACAAAATGCTGGCATCCATGGTGTGGGCTATGCGGAACCCCCGCTTTCGGGAGGAAGCTTGTGCTTTCTGGCTTCCGCATCATGGAACTGTTATTTCAGCATACGTAATTCAGTTAAGCGGAGTCGCCCGGCTGGTGTCAAGAGACTACCTCGTGATGACGCCTCGTGCGCACTGTCAGATAGAGCCTGTGAGCGGTGATGACCAAGGCCAGCCAGGCAATGCCAATGGCCCACGCGGCCAGGACGTCGGTCAGCCAGTGGTGGCCGAGGTAGACCCTGCTCAGGCCCATGGTTGCCGCAAAGACGGCGGCGATGACTATGGTGATGACCCTTGCCCTGGCGGTCTTGACCCGCAGGATGATCAGGTAGGCCACGATTCCAGCGATCACGATCGAGTTCAGGGAGTGGCCGCTGGGGAATGAAGCCGAATGTTCGTATGGCGGGATCGCGTCCGCAAGATCGGGGCGTGTGCGGCCAAACAGCGGCTTTCCCAGGATGGTGATCAGGAGCGAACCCAGGCCGGCTGCGAGCATCAGAATGACCGGAGTCCACGAACGCCTGCGGGTTGCCAGGAAAATCATGATTCCCACCGCGATGAGTGGCATGCCAACGGTGCCGCCTACATTCGTATAGGCCGTGATGGCCGCATCTGCAGCAGGGGAGCGGACGGACTTGGCTGCTTCCAGCACGGGGTGATCGAAGTTCGCGACGCCGTTGGCTTCTGTGACGGACTCGTAGACTTCGCCGAAGGCCCATGCCAGGGCAAGCGTGACACCGAGGCCCACCAGGAGTGTGATGATGAGGGCTGCGTAGGGGCCCAGGAATTTGGTGACCCGCTCCGCGCCCTTGGCCAAGGTTCGGCCCGCCGGGGACTTCCACCGCGTCAGGTCCTGCCCGGCGACGAAGCGGTCCTGGTTTACTTCACCCCGTACGCCCTGTTCTGCGGGGCTGCTTCCTTCAGTCGTCACTCTCGTCCCCTATCGTGGCGGCTTCGATATTAGTGAGTAACCTTAGCATTTGCGCTTTGGAGTTCCCTTTGCGGGGCCTGATATGCGCCCCATGCCCGACTTTTGGCACGAAGAGCGGGCCTCACAACGGCTGCTGGGGCAGAATGACCTCAACTGAAGGAGTTCGCATGCCCGACATTCTGACATCCAGGTTCCTGTTCGGTCCCGGCCCGAGCAATTGCTACCCCGAGGCCATGGCCGCTCTGGCCTACCCGGTGCTGGGCCACCTTGATCCGGTGTTCATCGAGCGCCTCGACCACACCTGCGAGGGGCTACGGACCGTGTGGGGCACGGCCAACGCGCGGACCCTTCCGTTAAGCGCCACCGGTTCCGGCGGCATGGAAGCGGCGTTCGTGAACACCGTGTCCGACGGCGACGTAGCTGTCATCGCCGTCAACGGACTTTTTGGGGCGCGCATGTGTGAGGTCGCCCGGCGCTGCGGGGCGACAGTCATCCGGGTGGACCACGTATGGGGCCAGCCGGTCGATGCCGACCGTGTCCTCTCCGCACACCCAAACCCCACGGTCATCGCCGCCGTCCATGCAGAGACGTCCGTGGGCGTGATCTCGGATATTGCTGCCCTCGGAGCCGGGAAGGGCGACGCCCTGCTGATCACCGACGCCGTCACGTCCATAGGCGGACTGGACCTTCGGGCAGACGACTGGGGCATCGACGTCGGATACGCCGGCACCCAGAAATGCTTGGGCGTCCCGCCGGGGCTCTCGCCCTTCACGGTGTCAGATCGCGCGTTCGAGCGCCGCGTCAAGGATCCGCGCTCGTGGTACCTCGACATCGGTCTGCTCGGCGGGTACGTCGGGGCTGCCTCAGGCGCGCGGACGTACCACCACACCGCGCCCGTCACCATGATCGCCGGACTCGAGGCGGCCCTGGACCGGATCCTCGCCGAGGGCTTGGAGAACGTGCAGGCCCGGCACCGCGCCGCGGGCGCTGCTTTGCAGGGCGGACTGCAGGAGATGGGACTGGAACTGTTCGCCGCCGAAGGCTCACGCCTGCCGAGCCTCACCACCGTGAAAGTGCCCGACGGCGTCAACTCGGCAGCCGTCCGCGCTTACCTTTTGGAGCACTTCAGTATCGAGATCGGCTCCGGCGTAGGGGAGTTCGCCGACACGGTGTGGCGTATCGGCATGATGGGCCCGAATGCCAACAGTGCCTCTGTGACTTTGGTCCTGGGTGCGCTCAAAGAAGCCCTCGCAAAGGCCTGACGCTCGCTCACATCCCTCCCGCTTGAACCCAACGCTCTCTCACATCCCAAGGGTTTGAGTGCGTCGCTCTCTCACGTCCCTCGGGTTTGGGCGCAACGCTCGCTCGTTTTCCGCTGCGGTCGCCTGAATTCCCGGAGTCGCCTAACGTCCTGCGGCGGATGCCCGAGCGCCTCCACGCTGCGTCGCAAAGGTATTGAGCGAGGGTTCGGCCCAAGCGCGTGGGATGTGAGCGAGGGTTCGGCCCAAGCGCGTGGGATGTGAGCGAGGGTTCGGTTCAAGCGGGTGGGATGTGAGCGAGGGTTCGGTTCAAGCGCGGGGGGTGTGAGCGAGCGTGGGGCCGCAAGCGGGTGGGATGTGAGCGAGGGTCAGGTTTCGCGGGTGAGAATCCAGGTGTTGGTGCCGTCCTGGCGCTCGAACGTCACAGTTGTCACCAAAGCCTCGATCAGCGCCAGCCCACGCCCGGACTCGGCATCGGAATCCGGCATCGAGGCCTGCATATCGTCGGCGAACGGTTCCCGGGCATTAAAAGCGCTGACCCGGGCCACCAAGCGGGCAGGGCGCACGCTGATGTCGACGTCGATCTCCACCGGCTTCTCTGCCGCAGGGAGCGCGTGCTGCACGATGTTCGCCGCTGCCTCGATCACTGCTGTAGCGAACGTCATCCGGTCCATGTCCGGCACAAAAGAGGCGTCGTCCCACAGGGCGTCCAGCTCGTTGTGGATGGACTCGATGGCTTCGTCGTTGGAGGGCCCGTGAAATCCCCGGCGGGCGACTACATCAGTCATTGCCGAAAGCGTCTTCAGGCGTGGGGTAGGCCGTGAGGACCCGGTCCATGTTGGTCAGTTCCAGGACCATCTTGACCTGCGGCTGGACGGCGGCGATGCGCAGGTCCCCACCGGCTTGGCGGGCAGCTTTGAGGCAACCGATGAGCGCCCCAAGCCCCGAGGAATCCATGAAGTCGGTCTCGGCCAGGTTGACCACCACACGGCTCGAGCCGCCGGCAACAACTTCAGCCACCACTTCGCGAAGCTTGGGCGCGGCTACCATGTTCAGCCGGCCCACGCTCTTGACCTCCGCGTAGGCCTCCTTGACCTCGTAGCTAAACTGCATCTGCATTCCTTTCTTCTTGGTGCTCAGGCCCACTTTCAGGCACGAAACCCTTGTACAAAACTGCTTTGACCAGCACGCTCAGGACCACGAGGTCGAACGCCACCCACGCCACGTTCACCAGGGTGCCCAAGGGCTCCGACATGCCGGCGAGCAAGCGGATGAGGCCAACGATCAACGCCACGGTCAGCAGCACGGCCACGATGATCTGGGGCCGGATCAAGCTCCAACTTGGTCCGCCGCTCTGCCGCGCTTTGGGGGTGACCGCAAACCCAAGGGGACGGCCGAACCAAACGTTCCGTGCCGCCGTCGTGCAGGCCTTGATCCAGGTGGGGAACAGCGCAAGGCTGTACTGCTGCCCGCGCCAGGTGGGAATGCCGTGCCCGGCCACCAGGAAGAGCAACTGGTTCACCACCATGAACGGGATGAAGCGGATGAAGAAGTCGTAGCTGAGGCTGCTCACCGGGAGGATGCCAAGCGTCAGGTAGATGATCGGCGCGGCGAAATACACGACGGCGGCGAAACCGCTGAGGTAGCTCCACATCGTCGAGAAATACATGAGCCGCTGGCCCCAGGTGAGCCGGCGCTGGACCAGAGGGTTCTCGCGGAGCAGGACCTGGATGGTGCCTTGGGCCCAGCGGAGGCGTTGGGTCAGCATGGTCTTGATGTCCTCGGGCGCCAGTCCGTTGGCCAGGATTTCGTGGTGGTACACGCTCTTCCAGCCCAGGCCGTGCAGGCGCATTGCGGTTGCCATGTCCTCGGTGACCGAGATGGTGGCCAGGGGCATGATCGGCTGGGCTTCGTCGGTGCGTTCCACCGAGATGGCGTCCAGGACGGCGTGGACGGACTCGAGCGCACCCAGAGGGGACCAGTCGCGCCCTGACATACGGTCGACGGCGTCACTCGCCACGGTGGTGACGCCCGACTCACCGACGTGGGCAAGTTCCATCGCGGCGATTTCTTCGAGGTCCGATTGGAGCGCGGAGAAGTCGGCGGCCACAAGGGTGCGGACGGCGTCGTCCACTTTGCGGCGGACCCGGTAGGTGATCTCGCTCAGGGATGCTCCGGCTTCGAGTTCCTTCTGGGCGGATTCCGTGGCGGCCTCAACCTCGTTCAGCATCTGTTCCACCAGCGGGTTCTCGGCCTCGGGGGAGCGGCGTGCCTTCTTGATGGCGGTGCGCGAGGCCGCCAGGGCGCGGCGGATGCTCTTCTCCGTGGCCTTCACATAGCCAACCAGGCCCAGTTGCATGAGGGCCTCCCGGCGGAGGATGGCGTTGGAGCCGCAGAAGAACGCAGCGTTCCAGCCGTCCTTGCCCTGCTGGATGGGTCCGTAGAACAGGGGTGCCTGGCTGCCCAGGGGATCGTCGGCGGGGACGTTGATGAAGTACTGCGGGGTCTGGATCAGGGCCACACGGTCGTCGTTGAAGTAGCCCAGCGTCTTGTCCAGGATGTCCGGCTCGGGGATCTGGTCGGCGTCGAGAATCAACAGGTACTCGCCCGAGGTGATCATGAGCGCGTTATTGAGGTTGCCCGCCTTGGCGTGCCGCGGCATGTCAGGTGTCCAGTCAGCAGTGCGCGTCACGTAACCGATGCCGTGGGCTTCGGCGAGTTCGCGCATCTCAGGCCGGTTGCCGTCGTCGAGAATCCACGTACTGTGCGGCCAGGTGATGTCCTTGGCTGCCAGGGCCGTGGTCATCACCAGATCCAATGGCTCGTTATAGGTGGTGATGAAGACGTCCACGGTGGCCGTATCGGGGGCCGGGGGCGGTGGTTTGCGGAACTTGATGTTCCACACCGTCAGGCCGAACAGCATCACGTCGATCAGGCTGTACGTCTCAGCGAGCACCAGCGGAACCGCGATCCACCAGGCATCCCAGTTCAGCGACGCCATCCAACGCCACGCCACATAGTTAACGCCCAGAATTACTGTCAGGACTACGATCAACCGGGTCCAGAAACGTGTCAAAATCCCCCCTTTGTGGCTTTAGTTCGGTGCGTCAGGTTTACGGCGAACGACGACGGCGGTCACGTCGTCTTCGGCTGTTTCCGCCGGCGCCAGCTCCAGCAAGGCGGCGCAGACGTCGTCCGAGGTAGGTCCGGTGCGCGCCGCTTTCTCGACATTCCGCACAAAGTCTTCCAACGACTCATGGGCGTCCAGCACCCCGTCGCTGACAATCACCAGGGAATCCCCCGGCTCAAGTTCCAATTCAGAGGCCGGCCAGTGCTGGCCATCCATGATGCCGACGGGCGGACCTGCCGACACGAGCCTCTGTGCGGTCCCCTCTGCGGGGATGTGCAGCGCGAGCCCGTGTCCGGCGTCGATGTAGCTCAGCTTCCCGGAGGCGCTGTCCAGGCGTGCGTGGAACATCGTGGCGAAGGAGCCGGACTGGTCGAGGTCGGAGGCGATAGTGAGGCTGGCCGAGGCGAAGGCGTCATCGATGGCCGGGGTATCCGCCACGGAACGCATCACGGCCCGGACGGTGGCGGCGATCAGGGCGGCGCCCATTCCCTTGCCCATCGCATCGGCGAATGTCAGGTGCATGCCGTCGCGGGTCTGGTACCAGTCGTAGAAGTCTCCGCCAACGCTGCGGGTCGGACGGAAGGCGCCAGCGACGTCGTATCCTTCCAGCCGGACTGTTTCGCGCGGGAGGAGGCTTTGCTGCACGACGGCCGCCCGTTCAAGTTCGTCCACCTGGCGCGGGTCTTCCGCAGGGGCGGCGGGCGTCCGGGCCCGACGGAACAGGGCACGGATGCGCGCCTGGAGTTCCCTTGGGCTGAAGGGTTTGTTGATGTAGTCGTCCGCGCCGGTATCCAGGCCGTTGAGGCGGTCGATCTCATCGGCGCGGGCGGTGAGCATCAGGATGTATGCGTCCGAGAATTCCCGTAGGCGGCGGCAGACTTCCATGCCGTCGATGTCCGGGAGGTTGATGTCCAGGGTCACCAGTTCGGCGTTGGTCCTGCGGACGGCTTCGACGCCGGAAAGACCGTCCGGTGCCTCGGTCACCACAAAGTCGAGCTGCTCAAGGACCAGGACGAGGAGGCCGCGAATGTCGGCGTCGTCTTCGACAACGACGGCATGGCGCGGGGGCGAGGTTGAGACCATGGCTCAATTAACTAATGCTGCTGGCTATTTGTCACGTTTAGTCACGTCAAATGAAACGCCCGCTCATTTTTGGTGAGCGGGCGTTACAAGATTTGTGCAGTTATGTGAGCGGGCGATCGGCTCAAGCACGCGGGATGTGAGCGGGCGTCCGGCTCAAGCGCGCGGGATGTGAGAGAGGGTTAGACGCCCAGCAGCTCTTCCTTCAGCGCCTGGACGTGGCCCTGTGCGGAGACCTGGTACTGGGTGAGGCGGACAAGTCCTTCGCCGTCCACGACGACAGTGGAACGCACCAGGCCTTCGACGATCTCGCCGTCGACCAGCTTTTCGCCCCATGCGCCGTAAGCCAGCGCCACGGCGTGGTCTTCGTCGGAGAGCAGCGGGAAGGTCAGGGCGAAATCACCGGTGAACTTGGCCAGGGCTTCGGGGCCGTCGGGGGAGATCCCAAGGACCTCGTAGCCGGAGCCCTGCAGGCTGGCGAGGTTGTCGCGGAAATCGCAAGCCTCGGTGGTGCAGCCGGGGGTGGCTGCCTTCGGGTAGAAGTACACAATGACGTTGCGTCCGCGGTAATCGGACAGCGAGACCTTGTTGCCGTCGGCGTCGAGCAGCGTGAAGTCAGGTGCTTGCGTTCCGACGATGAGTTTCTGGGTCATGGCGATCCTTTACATTCAACCGGTGTGCACCGGCGTTTGGTCATTCAAAATAAAGCGGATTCGAGATGTAGAACAGCGAACCTAGATGCTGTATTCCGCGGGTCCGCGCACTGTGGCATAGGGGCCTGGCACGAACTGGTAGCCACCACCACGGACGGTGGCGACGGTGTGGCGCGCGGAGCCGAGCTTCCGCCGCACCCTTCCAACATAAACGTCGATCGAGCGAAAAGCCGCGCCGGGAAGGTCAAATGACTCCAGGAAACGTTGCAATTCTTCACGACTGATGGCCCGGGAGCAGTTCACCACCAAGTAGCGCAGCAGCTTGTATTCCATGCCAGTAAAGGAAACCGGCTCGCCATCAAGCAGGACTACTTCAGCGGCAAGGTCCACCGCAAGTTGGCTGCGACGGCTCGCCAACGTTACGGGCTCGACGGCGGTGCTGCCGCCTGCTTGGGTGCCCTCGCCGCCGTCGGACGCGGTCTTGGACCGGGCCTCCGCGAGGGCATCGGCGAGGGTGAGCGAGCCGTTGGTACCGGCGTCGGCGGCTTCCTGCGGAGTGCCGCCCCAGGAAGTGTCGCCGACGCCGGAGTGCTGTGCCCCGATGGCGGGCCAGATGCGGACTTCCGCCTCCGGGGCAAGTTTCATGGCGCGGGCCAGCACAAGTCGTGCTGCCCGCTCCCAAATTTCAGGATCCACGGGGTCGCCCTCGGCCGGGTTGACCCAGAGCGCGAGACCGTGTGCTGTCAGGCCTTGCTGCCGCGCGGCCCCCGGCGCTCCGTTGCTGGAGCGCCGGGGGAACCGTGCGGGCGGTGGCCCATAGGCATTGACTGCCATGGTGGTGGGCCTAAACGTTGCCGCGGCGGAGCAGCTTGCCGCCGGGGTTCTGGCCGTCGATCGGGGTGCCGCGCAGGTAGGTCTTGCGGACGACGCCGGCCAGCGGACGGCCGTCGTACGGCGTGATCGGGTTCTTGTGCTTGAGCTTGGTGACGTCCACAACGAAGGCTTCGTCCGGGGCGAAGATGGAGAAGTCGGCGTCGTAGCCCAGGGCGAGCTGGCCCTTGTTGTGCAGGCGGGCCAGCGCGGCGGGCTTCTCCGACATCCAAGCGACAACCTGCTCCAGCGGGATGCCGCGGTGGCGTGCTTCGGTCCAGATCAGGGACAGGCCCAGCTGGAGGGAGGAAACGCCGCCCCAGGCCACTGCGAAGTCACCGTTCTCCAGGTCCTTCAGGTCCAGTGTGGAGGGGGAGTGGTCCGAGACGATGCAGTCGATGGTGCCGTCCTGCAGGCCCTTCCAGAGGAGCTCGCGGTTGGAGGCCTCACGGATGGGCGGGCAGCACTTGTAGGCCGTGGCGCCGTCGGGGATTTCTTCGGCCATGAGCGTCAGGTAGTGCGGGCAGGTCTCAACGGTGAGGTTGACGCCGTCGCGCTTTGCCGAAGCGATCATGGGGAGCGCGTCGGAGGATGAGAGGTGCAGGATGTGGGCGCGGGCGCCGGTCCAGCGGGCGCGTTCGATGACCTCGGCGATGGCCTTGTTCTCGGCACCGCGGGGGCGGGAGGCGAGGAAGGTCTCGTAGTGGTCGCCGCCGGGGTGCGGGGCGCGGTCGATCGCGTGGGAGTCCTCGGCGTGGACGATCATGAGGGAGTCGAAGGACTTCAGTTCCTTCATGTCCTCTTCCATCTCGTCCGCGTCCAGGTGCGGGAACTCGTCCACGCCGGAGTGCAGGAGGAAGCACTTGAAGCCGAAGACGCCTTCGTCGTGCAGCGGGCGGAGGTCGGCCTTGTTGCCGGGGATGGCACCGCCCCAGAATCCGACATCCACGAATGCCTGGTCCTTGGCGACGACGCGCTTCTGCTCCAGGCCGTCCACGGTGGTGGTGGGCGGGATGCTGTTCAGCGGCATGTCGATGATGGTGGTCACGCCACCGGCAGCGGCGGCACGGGTGGCGGAGGCGAAGCCTTCCCACTCGGTGCGGCCGGGCTCGTTGACGTGGACGTGGGTGTCCACCAGGCCGGGGATGAGGGTTTCGTCGTCTGCGAGTTCGATGACCTCATTGCCTGTCAGGCCGTTGCCCAGGGGTTCGATGGCGACGATGACGCCGTCGCGGATGCCAACTTCGCGTGCAGCGAGGCCGGCAGTGGTCAGGATGCGCTGTCCCCGGATGACGAGGTCATAGGCGCCGATTGCTTCAGACATTGAGGTACTCCTTGTTTTCGGTCCGTTCCGCCAGGTACACGCCTATGTGCTTACCTAATTGTTCAAGCAACGGACCTGCTTCAGCGATACATTTTTGGACGTCTTTTTCCAGGTCGGTCAGGGCATGGACCGTGTGGAAACCGGCGTCGTTCAGTTGTTCCCGGCTCAGCGTACTCCGGCCGCAGACTGCGATCACGGGAACGCCCTGCCGCGTTGCTGCCCTGGAGACACCCATGGGGGTCTTGCCGAGCAGGCTCTGTTCGTCCAGGCTGCCTTCGCCGGTGATCACCAGGTCGGCGCCCTTCAGTTTGTTCTCCAGCTCAGTGAATTCGAGGACGACGTCGATGCCCGGCCGCCGCTCTGCCTTCAGTGCCGCTATGGCGATGTAGCCAACGCCGCCCGCCGCGCCTGCGCCTTCTGCTTTGGCCGCGAACTTGGCGTGTTGCCCGGTCGCTGCGGCGAGGACGTCGACGAAGTGGCTCGCGGCTGCGTCCAGTTCGGCGACGTCGTCCGGCGTCGCGCCCTTTTGCGGACCGAAGATGGCTGGGGCTCCGCTGGCCCCCAAAAGGGGATTGTCGACGTCGGACGCCAACACGAACTCTGTTGCTTCGATCCGTACGTCGAAGTTGGAGAAGTCGATGCTGTCGAGCTGGGCGAGGGCGGCGCCGCCGCCGGGGAGCTCGTTGCCGTTCTTGTCCAGGAAGACGGCGCCGAGGCCCTGCAGGACTCCGGCTCCGGCGTCGGTGTTGGCGCTGCCGCCGACGCCGAGGATGATCTTCCGGCAGCCGAGGTCCAGCGCGGCGCGGATCAGTTCGCCCGTGCCGATGCTGTTGGCGGTCTTGGCTGTTTTCGACGTGGGGCCCTCGGGGAGGAGGGCCAGGCCGGAAGCTGCCGCCATTTCGATGACAGCTTCCTCGCCGCGGATGGCGAAGTCGGCCTTGACCGGTTCGCCGAGCGGGCCGGTGACGGTGGTGTTCCGGCGGGTGAAGCCGGAGCCGATGGCGGCGTCGATGGTTCCTTCGCCGCCGTCGGCCACCGGAATGCGTGTTGCTTGTATGCCCTGGCCGAAGCCCGCCAGCAGGCCTGTTGCCAGGTGCTCGGCGACCTCGGGCGCGGACAGCGAGCCCTTGAATTTGTCCGGGGCGATGACAACACGCATTCCGGTGCCTCCTTTACTGTTACTTACGCCTTGGCGAGGATCGCGGTGGGTGCATCCGCCGCGGTCTCGGCCAGCTCTTCGAACTCGTTCACGCCGTTGATCTCAACGCCCATGGAGATGTTGGTGATCTTTTCCAGGATCACTTCAACAACCACGGGAACCTTGAACTCGCCGGCCAGTGCCTTGGCCTTGTCGAATGCGGCGGGCAGGTCGTTCGGGTTCTCAACGCGGATGGCCTTGCAACCCAGGCCTTCGGCAACCTTGATGTGGTCAACGCCGTAGCCGTTGGTCTCCGGGGAGTTGATGTTCTCGAAGGCCAGGGAAACGTTCTGCTCCATGTTGAAACCGCGCTGGCTCTGACGGATCAGGCCCAGGTAGCTGTTGTTCACCACAACGTGGATGTACGGCAGGTTGAACTGGGCGCCCACGGCCAGTTCTTCGATCATGAACTGGAAGTCGTAGTCACCGGAGAGGGCAACAACGGTGGCGTCCGGGGTGCCGCGTACAACGCCCAGGGCTGCCGGTGCGGTCCAACCCAGCGGACCGGCCTGGCCTGCGTTGATCCACTTGCGGGCACCGAACACGTGCAGCATCTGGGCACCGGCGATCTGGGAGAGACCGATGGTGGACACGTAGGTGGTGTCCTTGCCGAAGGCCTTGTTCATCTCCTGGTACACGCGCTGCGGCTTGATGGGCACGTTGTCGAAGTTGGTCTTGCGGTGCAGGGAGCCCTTGCGCTCCTGGCACTCGGCGACCCAACCCGAGTAGTCCGGCAGGGTCTTGGCTGCCTGGCGCTCGCGGGCCAGCTCCAACAGACCGTCCAGCGCCGCACCGGCGTCGGACGCAATGCCCAAGTCGGGGGAGAAAACGCGACCGATCTGCGTCGGCTCGATGTCGATGTGCACGAACTTACGGCCTGCCGTGTAGGTGTCCAGGCCGCCGGTGTGGCGGTTGGCCCAACGGTTGCCGATGCCGATCACGAAGTCGCTCTGCAGGAAGGTCTCGTTGCCGTAGCGGTGCGAGGTCTGCAGGCCAACCATGCCGGCCATCAGCTGGTGGTCGTCCGGAATCGCGCCCCAGCCCATCAGGGTGGGGATGACAGGAACGTTGAGGATCTCGGCCAGTTCAACCAGCTGGGCCGAAGCGCCGGCGTTGATGATGCCGCCACCGGCAACGATCAGCGGGTGCTGGGATGCGGTCAGCAGGTCCAGTGCCTTTTCCAGCTGCTTGCGGGAAGCCTTGGGCTTCTCCACGGGCAGGGGTTCGTAGGCGTCGATGTCGAACTCGATCTCGGCCATCTGAACGTCGATGGGCAGGTCCAGCAGAACCGGGCCCGGACGGCCCGAACGCATTACCTGGAAGGCCTTCTGGAAAGCACCGGGAACCTGACCCGGCTCCAGAATGGTCATGGCGAACTTGGTGACTGGCTTGGCGATGGACTCGATGTCCACGGCCTGGAAGTCTTCCTTGTGCAGCTTGGCAACGGGTGCCTGGCCGGTGATGCAGAGCATCGGGATGGAGTCGGCCTGGGCTGCGTAGAGGCCCGTGATCATGTCGGTGC
The DNA here is from genome assembly GCF_028736865.1 of Paenarthrobacter sp. AB444. NCBI lineage: Bacteria > Bacillati > Actinomycetota > Actinomycetes > Micrococcales > Micrococcaceae > Paenarthrobacter > Paenarthrobacter sp. AB444. The sequence continues at coordinate 166,290 of NZ_JAQZBY010000005.1, forward strand.
CGGCGGGGCCGGAGGTGCCGATGCAGACGCCGATGTTGCCATCAGCTGCGCGGCTGTAGCCGTCGGCCATGTGGCTGGCGCCTTCAACGTGGCGGGCCAGCGTGTGGCGGATGCCGCCGTGGGCACGCATTGCCGAGTAGAAGGGGTTGATTGCTGCGCCTGGCAGGCCGAACGCCTCGGTGGCGCCTTCCTTTTCCAGGATGGCTACGGCCGCATCAACGGTACGCATCTTTGCCATGGTGTGCTCCTTGAAATCTTGGGTTCGCCCCGCGTTGGGGGCGGAAAAAGGGTGTGGTGAGGGAGCCGCCGTCGTAATTCACGACGGCGGGTTCCCTTGGTTTGGTGCTTAGTGCCTTACTTGCGGCCGCTGAGCTGGAGGACCTGCTTGAAGAGGCCCGAGTGGTCCAGACCGCCGTCGCCCTGGTTGACGGTTGCGGCGACGAGCTGCGCGACGACGGCACCGAGCGGGACGGCGACGTTGGCTTCGCGGGCTGCGGAGGTGACGATGCCCAGGTCCTTGTGGTGGAGGGCGAGGCGGAAGCCGGGGTCGAAGTTGCGGTCGAGCATCTTCTGGCCCTTCTGGTCCAGGACCTTGGAGCCGGCCAGGCCGCCGCCGAGGACCTTGAGTGCTGCGTCGGTGTCGACGCCGTAGGCCTCAAGGAAGGCGATGGCCTCGCCGAGGACCTGGATGTTGACGGCGACAATGAGCTGGTTGGCTGCCTTGACGGTCTGGCCGGAGCCGGACGGGCCGACGTGGACGATGGTCTTGCCCACTGCGTTGAGGACATCCTGTGCTGCCTCGAAGTCTGCTGCGTCGCCGCCGACCATGATGGAGAGGACGGCGTCGATGGCGCCCTGTTCGCCGCCGGAGACCGGGGCGTCGAGGGGGCGGATGCCTGCTTCTACTGCTTCTTCCGAGAGGCGCTTGGCGACGTCGGGGCGGATGCTGGATGCGTCGATCCACAGCGTGCCCTTCTTCGCGTTGGCGAAGACGCCGTCCTTGCCGCTGACGACACCCTGAACATCGGGGGAGTCCGGGACCATGGTGATGACGACGTCGGCGTCCTTGACTGCGTCCGCGATGCTGCTGGCGCCTTGACCGCCCTCGGAGACGAGCTTGTCGATCTTGTCCTGGCTGCGGTTGAAACCGGTGACCGTGTGGCCGGCCTTGACGAGGTTGATGGCCATGGGGAGGCCCATGATTCCGAGGCCGATGACTGCAACGTTGCTCATTGTGGTTCTCTTTCTGAAAGTCTTTTTAGCTCAGGTGTGCTTGTTGAGCTGGGTGCTTAGTTGGCGTTGGCGCGCTGGCGGATGGCCCAGCTGAATGCCGTCTCCTGCGGTTCCTTGTATTCCAAACCGATGTAGCCCTCGTAGCCGAGTTCGCGGCTGCGGGCGATCCACTCGCCGAGGGGGAGGGTGCCGGTGCCGGGTGCGCCGCGGCCGGGGTTGTCGGCGATCTGGATGTGGCCGAAGTCCTTGGCGTGGTTCTCGATGACGGATTCGACGTCGTCGCCGTTGACTGCCAGGTGGTAGAAGTCGGCGAGGAGCTTGATGTTCTGTGCACCGGATTCTGCCTTGACGCGGGCGATGACCTTGAGTGCGTCTTCAGCCGTGAGGAGCGGGTACTTGGGTGCGCCGCTCACCGGCTCGAGGAGGACAGTTCCGCCAATACGTGCGACGCCGGCAGCTGCTGCGGCGAGGTTCTTGGCGGCGAGTTCGTCCTGCTCTTCAGGGGTGAACTCATCCTGGCGGTTGCCGTAAAGGGCGTTGAATGCCTTGCAGCCCAGGCGCTCACCGATGCCGGCTACGACGTCGATGTTGTCCTTGAACTCGGAGCAACGTCCCTTCCAGGAAACGAGGCCGCGGTCGCCGCCGGGCATGTTGCCGGCGTTGAAGTTCAGGCCCGTGAGCTGAACGCCGGCGTCCTTGATGGCTGTTTCAAACTCTGTGGTCTCTTTGTCGGTGGGAACCGAAGTGGCGAAGGGCCACCAGAACTCGACGGCGTCAAAACCGGCTGCCTTCGCGGCGGCGGGGCGCTCGAGCAAGGGCAGCTCCGTCAGGAGGATGGAGCAGTTCACTGTGTACGTCATCGTAGGTCCTTCCGAGGAGGGGCTTTGATCTATCTTCCTCTGTGCTTCGGCTGGCCCTAGTGCTTGGCCTCAGTTTCCGCTTTGTGGAATTTAGATTCTGCTTTATGAAAAGTTTAGGGAAGGTGGAGGTGTGAGTCAAGGGGGTGGGTGGGGAGGTGCGGGTTTGGGATACCAGGCTCGTGCCGCTCCTATACCTATCTAGAAGCTCCGTCCCACCCTTTGGGGGAAGCGGCGTGTTGCGACACGGATAGGGTCTAGCAATAAATGTCCTTTGGCCCAAGGGCGCGGACATAGGATCGGGGGCACTGTATAGGACATGAATGGGGGCCTCTGTGAGCTTCAGCGCTACTCGATTGACCTGCTACGCGTTGCTTTCAAGCCTGGAACAGGACATGCGGGCCTTGGTCTCGGAAGCTACGGCAAGCCCCGAGATACCTATCGAGTTGCCGCAGGATAAGAGAGCGAAAGTAGACGAGCGTCGCAAGCGAGATGGTCAAGCCCCTGCGGCCAATATCCAGGCGGTGCTTCCTTATCTAGACTTTGCCGAAGTCTACGAATTGGCCATGAGCCTAAAGAGAAAGCTGTCACCGACGCAGCTAACGGCCATTGCACCGCTTTCCTCTCGCATGGAGAGAGTGGTGTCCATTAGAAATCGGGTCGCTCACACGAGGCCGATGGAGATTGATGACTCGGCAACCCTAATAGACGCAGCCAAAGAGCTGGCAAATTTTCCCGGCATTTGGGCCGAAACTGACGTTACACTCAGTCGGCTCTCCGAAGATCCGTCGTACGTGCTCGGTCTAACAATGCAATTACCTAAGGATGGTGACAAAGGGCCACAGCACAACCTGCCGGTTCCTGACTTTGACGAGACCGGGTTCTTCGGCAGGCAGGAGCAACTCCGTCAGATTAAGAAGGCAATTAAAGGACCTTATCCTGTTATTTCTATTCTAGGAGACGGTGGCATAGGTAAGACGTCTCTTGCTCTAAAGGCCGCTTATGATCTTCTGGATGACCCAAGCATTAGCTTTGACGCCATTGTTTGGGTTACTGCTAAGTCGACCATCTTGTCATCCAATGAGATTCAACGAATTCAAGGTGCCATTGAGGATTCACTAGGTCTTTTCGATCAGGCCGCTTCAATCCTTTCCGGATCTGAGAACACTGATTCCGAGGATGAAATCCTCTCCTACCTCGAGAATTTTAAGGTACTTCTAATTCTTGATAACCTAGAGACCGTACTCGATGATAGGCTTAGGAATTTCCTACTTGAGTTACCACTTGGTAGCAAAGTTGTAATCACAAGTCGCATAGGCGTCGGCAGCACCGAATATCCCGTGAGCCTAACACCCCTAGGTACAGATGATGCATCTCGACTATTAAGGGCACTAGCTCGAGTTCGAGGAATACAGCAACTGCGAGAATTACCGCAAGAGATAGTCGAGCGCTGGGTAAACGCAATGAGTGGGCATCCTGCCTATATCCGTTGGTTTGTCGCTGGAGTCCAGACGGGGAAGCGTCCAGAGGATCTGCTTACCAACAATGCACTTCTTTTGGACTTCTGCATGTCGAACGTATACGAGTACCTGGGCGACAATCCCCGTGCAGTGCTTCGTAGCATGCAGGTCTTGCCTGGGGCCCGCAATCAGGCTGAACTCGCATATCTTAATGATTTTACCGCCGATGATATTCAGTCCGCGCTACTCGAATTGCTGACAACAAATTTTGTTTCGATGTCTAATCTCAATAGCAATCAGTCTGTGGATACTGGCTACCAGCTGACCGATTTTGCAAAACAATATCTAGATAAGCATCACCCTGTCATACCTGAAGAGCGTAAGTGGCTTCTCGAACGTAAGGATAGCCTGTCGCTTATGGGTACCGGATTAGTGGCCCTAATCCGTGCGACCCCGTATGACGCCTCCACTGTTTCGGTGAGAGGGCCTGGCGACTTTCACGTCGCTCGCCTGTTACGGGAGGCCCTATGGTTGCCCACTGAGCGGGAGCGTGCTCTAGAACTATGTTTTGAGGCGCAGAAGCTGGCACCTACATTCTCAGAGGCTTGGAGGATTGAAGGGTATATCCACTCGATGGACCGCAACGACCACGCTGCGCAGATGGCTTATGAACGGGCCATCGAACTGGCACCCGAGTCGGCCTCCTCGTATTTCCATTACGGAAGCTTCCTGCTCTCTGACATGGGTGACGCACCGGCCGGACTCCGCGCGCTCCAGACTGCAGCGCGCTTCGATCCGCAATCCATCGAGATACTCAAGGGGATTGCCTGGGCGCATTACTCGATGGAGAGTTTTTCTGAAGCTGCCGAGACCGCCGGTGTCATAGTTGAAGATCGGTCCGTCTCGGCACCTGAAAAGGTACGAGCACTCCAGCTTTTTGTCCGGTCGAGGAATGCAGAGGCACTCCGGTGTCTAAAAGTTGATGATATTGACGCTGCCGTCGAAGCAATCGAACTCGCAGTTGAATTCTTGGCATCTGTCGCCGATGAACGGACAGTCGCGTCGGCGGCAGATCACGTATTGCATCTTCAGCAAACGGCGAGTGACATCTCACGCCGAAGCAAAGGATATGCAAGTTCTAAGTCTGAACATTTTGCAGCCACCCTTCGGGCCTTATCAGAACTTGCCGCCGGTGACGACGCGCGGACCATAGGTGCGGTAAAGAGCATGAAATCCGAAAAGGGTTATATGTTTCTGCGCTCACAAGGTAAGGATTACTTCTGTCATGCGAAAGATTTTTCAAACCAAGATGATTGGCAGCGAGTCCAGATAGGCTCTATTTGTGGATTTACAGTCTCCTCAAATGGTTCAAAAGGTCTTCGAGCGATGAATGTGAGCCTTATAGACATCTAACCGGCAATTTTTTCGCTTGTCCATTCACTTAGTTCTAAGATGTAGAATTACATGGCTCTTCAGCAGCCCGCCGAGAAGTCTTAAAAACTCTCCTTTTTGAAGTATTTCCTCGGCTGAGGAGAACTGTATGTTTCCCGTTGGGTGTGCTATGTCATTGCGTTCATTCATGATATCTGAAAGACGCTTTCTGGCTTCTTGCTTGCACATGCCATCGCTATTGTTCTCAAAAAGCAGCTTTACCTCAGTCTGCTTTCCTACTTCTGTCCAAAAATCAGCAAGACCGATTCGCTTCAAGACATCATCGAGGACGTCAGGTCTCATGTTCGAATCGGTGTAAGAGATAAGCCAGGAGTCCACTTGCAGCTCCTCACTACCGGGCTTCTCTCGCTCAACCAGCTTCGTTAGGATATCGAATGCCTCCAGCTCTGTAAGTCTGAACTTGCTGGGATCTCGGGCAACATCAAGTGAACGATTATGTAAATATCTGCGGACGGGATCAGGCAGTTGCTCGTAGGTCTCGGCCGCCTCGACGAGGTAGTCCGTCGCGGCTTCAACCGTCTGCCTAACAAAAAATTCGAACCGCCCGGCTAGATAGAGCAGTATCGCGCCCGACAATATCGGCAGGTCAGTTCTCAACGGCTTCGATAGATCTAGAAGTGATTGAGCGGAAGGCCACGACGCAACAGAATCTTCCGGCGGGTTTGTCGAAGCAAAAGCGTGAAACTGAATGATGAACTCCAGTAAGCGCCGCGCGCGCGAAAGGTCCGCTTCGAAGTCTCTGAAGGACGCATCGATCGCAGGGTAGCTCACAAGCCGGCTCCAAGGATCTTGGACGCCAAATTTACGCGGCTACGTATGGCTTCCATAGTGTTGCCGCGTCCAACGAGTATGTCGTACTCGGCTGGGTCTGATAGGGCCTCACTCAAGCGGTCACGAATAGAGCCGCACCGTTGCAGAACAGAACTGCTGTCGGTATCGCTCACCGCGACCATGAAAGCGTCGTACATTGGGCGACTTCTCCGTCCGCCATCGGGAAGTCGGAACGGAGCCCCTTCGAAGACAGTGTCGAGCGTGGAGAGGCTAGAGGTGAACTCATCTCTCATCTGGACGATTTCCATTGCCGGTGCTTCCCTATTTCGTTCCATGTACGAGTCAAGTAGTCGCTTGAGTGAACCTCCGCGATTGTTGGCAATCGCATCACGGATGGCAAAGAAGCGGAGCACCAGCTCAGCATCCGCGAGTGAACTAAACAAGGCATTGGCAAGCAGGTCGCTCGAAGGGTTCTCTGCCTCCTCTGCGGTGTAGGGTGGAATGCCCCATATTCGGGTAAACAAGGGCGTTCTTGCAAGGGCCATGATCATGGAGTTAAGTTCTCCCGGGTAAAGTGCGTTCCGCAATTCCTGAGGGTTTAGGCGCACTCCACCAGTGTTCAGGCGGTCAAATAGTACGCGTCTGACATCAATTCCTTGGTCATCCACCGCTCGAGTCTCTGCCAGGAGAACGACTGCGGAGAGGCTCCGTCGAAGGAGACCTTTCTGGAGGACTGTAGGTAGTTCACGAAATCGTTTTCGATTCAGTTCGGGCCAATACTCTAGACCAGAAAGAGGAAACTCGTTACCTAGAAATGATCGAATGGCTTCTAATCTTTGGCGACCATCGATTACCTCGTACTCATTGTAATCACGCTCGAACATAAAGATCGGTGGTACTGGAATGTTCAGAAGGAATGATTCAATCAGTAGGGAACGTTTACGAAGCGGCCATCGAAGCCTTCTCTGGTATTCTGGCGAGGTGTGAATTGATTCGGCGCCAGGCTGGAGCGCATGTCTCAAGTAGTCCAGCTGATAGTCTTTCGTCTCACGTATGACGCGAAGCTGGCTTTGGGCATACTTCTCATCGGCCGTCTGTGCAGGACCTTCACTTTCCGGGGTTCCGCTCTGCGCATCGTCGATTTCTTCTTCGAACCACTCTTCGACTTCAGTCGTAGGTACGGAAGGGTCATTGGTCATGAAACGTAGGTTATCGGGAATCGGGGTGAAACCGTGAAAGAGTCGGACACTTTGCAGCTATTCTCTATGGTGTCCCCTTTCCGCCCCGCGGCTCGGCTACTCCTTAGGGCTTAAACGAGGGGTAGCTCCGCATGGTGACAGCGGATTCTGGTCCTAGGAATTAGCCGTCGCGCCGTTAGTTCCGTTCTGCCGAGGTGGTGGGCGCACACTACCCACCCAACGTGGGTCGATGGCATCGTCTTGGTGGGTACGAGAGAAATTGACCGGCGTGACAGCACGGGCATAGCCAGCCATGCTTGACCTTGCCGTGCCTTGAATCTGGCATCATCTTGGGGCATGAGGACGCTCTGGTCGCTGCCGGGTTCTAAATAGGTTCGGGAGCAATTGAATGTCGCCAGGGCTTCAAAAGCTCCCGTGCCATTTACAGTCATCATTAGAACCTCTCCTGGCGGTACTTCTAGTTGATGCGTCTAAGCTGAGAACGCCGGTGGACCGGCTCAATGTGGCGGCAGGCGTCATCCGCGGAAGGACAAACAATGGCTCGGTCGACAGTGCAAGATGTCGCCAGGACTGCTGGTGTATCCGTCGGGACGGTGTCGCGCGTCCTCAACGGGAGCTCGGCCGTAAGCGCCACGGCCAAGGAAAAGGTCAACGCCGCAATCAAGGAACTGAGCTACCGACCTCTTGCCTCGGCGCGAGACCTAAGAAGAGACCGAACCATGCGCGTCCTTGCCCTCGCCAAGAACCTCGACTCCCTCGTCATCAGCGAAGTCTTCCGCGGAGTAGGAGACGCGGCCGCGGACAACGGATACGTCAGCCTCATTGCAGCGACAGACGGGGACCGTGACCGTGAACAGCAACTCGTGGACATGCTGCGGAACGGCTCCGTGGACGGCCTGGTGATCTTTTCACCTACCATGCCGGACGAAGAAGTAAGCGCCGTCGCCGAGCAACTCAGCGTCATCCAGGTCTGTGAAATCGTCGATGCCGAGGCAGCGTTCGGAGTTTCCATCGATGACCGCCAGGCAGGCTACGACATCACCAAGCACCTCATCGACACTGGCGCCAAGAAGCTGGCCATGCTTGCCCATAGGGGTGCCCGCTCCGGCCGGCTCAGGGAAGAAGGTTTCCGCCAGGCACTCAAAGAGGCAAACCTCGAGCCGGACCGGGTCCTCCTAGGCGAGGGCAACTTCGGCTTCCACGCAGGCCGTAATCTCACAAAGAAGCTCCTGGAAGCCAAGGACCTCCCGGACGCCGTCTTCTGCGGAACGGACGTCGTCGCCGCCGGGTGCGTCCGTGAGCTGACCGACGCGGGCCTGAGAGTTCCGCATGATGTCGCCGTTGCAGGCTTCGACGACTCAGCCCAGGCAGAGATGTGCGTTCCGGAGCTGACTACAGTGAGGCAGCCGGCCTACGAGATGGGCCGAGCGGCCTTCGCCGAGCTCCTGGAGCGGATGACTGTCGAGGGGGCGCACCGTAAGGGGCGGACCTTCTTCCCGCACCAACTCGTCATCCGGGACTCCACTAAATAAAAGGGTTGACAGCCACGAGCAACCACTGCAAAACTACTTTGGAATCGATTCCACGGGCCGCAAGGCCTTTTTTCAAAGCGACATTTGGAATCGATTCCACCACTCAGCACAGCACCCGGCAACGAAGCCAAACTCAGGACTGCGCAACAGCCAAAGCGCCGCACTGAACATCCCCACAGTCACCAAAGGAGCCACTTGTGGACTTGAACCGACCTGCTCTCCCGCTCCAAAACAAAGCCACCAAACGCACAGCCCTCGCCGCCACCGCCATAGCAGCAGCCCTCCTCCTCAGCGCCTGCGGCGGGGGAGCAGCTCCCCAAGGTGCGGAACAAGCGGCAGCCGCCGATCCGTCGTCGGGCGCTAATGCCAGCGGTGCCGTGAACGTCTGCGGCGTCAAGGACGCGAGCGGCATCTACAAGGGCACGGCTGAAGCGTTCACCAAGGCAAACGGCAAGGTCACGGCCAAGTACACCGAGATCGGCGCCACCACGGACGAAGCCCGCACGCAGATTGTGCAGCGGCTCGAAGGCAAGTCCACGGAGTGCGACATCTTCATCTCGGACGTCATCTGGACCTCCGAGTTCGCATCGCAGGGCTGGCTGCTGGACCAGACCAAGCTGGTGGAAGCCAACAAGGACCGGCTCATTCCCTCCACTGTGGAAACCACCAAGTACCAGGACAAGTACTGGGCCTCGCCGTTCTTCACCAACGCCGGCCTGATCTACTACCAGAAGGACAAGGTAGCCAAGCCGGAGACCTGGCAGCAGCTCTACGCTGAAGCAGCCAAGGCCCCGGGCAACGGGTTCGTCTACCAGGGCAAGCAATACGAGGGCCTCACGGTGAACTTCCTCGAAATGCTCTACAGCGCGGGCGGCGAAGTCCTCGATGACCAGGGCAACGTCAAGATCGACTCCCAGGAAACCCGCGACGTCCTCAACTTCATGACCGACGGCCTCAAGAACGGCTCCGCCGACCGCGCCGTCCTCACCTACAACGAAGACCCCGCCCGCCTGGCCTACGAGTCCGGCAGCTTCGGATACCAGCGCAACTGGCCGCACGTGTACCGCCTGCTGAACGCGACGCCGCTCGCGTCCAGCTTCGCCGTTGCACCGCTGCCGGCCTGGGAAGGCGGCAAGGCCTCGGGCGTGCTTGGCGGCTGGAACTTGGCAATCTCGGCCAACTCCACCAACCAAGCAGGGGCGGTTGCCTTCATCGACTTCGCCACGACGCCGGACTGGCAGAAGCACGTGGCCATGGACTACTCGCAGGCCCCGGTGAATGAGGCTGCCTACTCCGACGCCGCGGTGCTCCAGAAGATGCCGTTCGCTACTGAACTCCTCGCCTCGGTCAAGGGTGCCAAGCCGCGCCCGATCTCCCCGGTCTACCCGCAGATTTCGCAGGCGATCTACAAGAACGTCTACGCCGTCCTCTCCGGCACCACCTCCACCGAGGACGCCGTGAAGAAGATGGCCGACGAAGTCGCTGCGGCCAAGTCGAGCTTCTAACCATGGCCATCAAGACCCTCCAACCCGGTCGCGGGGCGCCAAAACGCGCAACGAACGACGGCGGCGTCCCCGGTCGTGTGTCAGGCCGCGACCGCGCCGAACGCCGTCTCGCCTTCCGCATGACCGCGCCGTCGCTGATCCTCATGGCCCTCGTGGCGGCGGTCCCGATCGGCTACGCAATCTGGCTCTCGATGAACCAGTACAGCGTCCGCACGGCTGGGCTCTCGCGGTTTGTCGGCCTGGAGAATTACATCAACGCCCTGGCCAGCCGCGAGTGGTGGGCCGCGTTCGGCCAGACCTTCCTCTTCGCGGGCCTCTCTGTGAGCTTGGAGCTGATCCTCGGCACGGCGATGGCGTTGCTGCTCAACCTCGCGTTCAGGGGTCGCGCCGTCCTGCGCACGGTGGTCCTGCTGCCGTACGCGATCGTCACCGTGGTCAGCGCCATCACTTGGCAAACGATGTTCCAGCCCAACCTCGGACTGGTCACCAACGTCCTCTCCGCACTCGGACTGCCGGGCGGCGACGTCGTCTGGCTGGGGGAGCACGGCTACGCCATGGCGGTGATCGTCCTCGCCGACGTCTGGAAGACGACGCCATTCGCGGCACTCATCATCCTGGCCGGCCTGCAGGTCATCTCCGCCGAAACCTACGAGGCCGCGGAGCTCGACGGCGCCAGCAAGTGGCAGACCTTTGTCCACATCACCCTGCCGCTGCTGCGTCCCGCGATCGTGCTCGCCGCGATCTTCCGCACCATGGATGCCCTGCGCGTGTTCGACCTGCCGTTCGTCCTCACCCGCGGCGCGAACGGCACCGAATCGATGTCCATGCTGGCCTACGGCGAACTCCGCGAAAACCGGCTGGTTGGCGAGGGCTCGGCCCTCTCCATCCTCACCTTCATCACCGTCATGGTGGTCTCGGTCATCTACATCCGCTTCGGCGGCGGCAACATCCGCGACGTCGCGAAGGAGGAGCAATGAGCACGCTGACGGCAGAACGCACGACGCCGGCACCCGCCCCCGGGCGCAAGTCACCCAAGCGCCGCTTGCGCGGGGAGGCGAAACTCCATCCCTTGGTGTGGGTATTCGTCGTCGCGGTCATGGGCTTCTCGCTCATCCCCTTCTACTGGCTGGTGAACACCTCCCTTAAGAAGGGAGCGAGCCTGTCCAAAGGCGAGCTCTTCCCGAGCCAGCCGACCCTGGAGAACTACTTGGTTGTCTTCCAGAACCCCGAGTTCCTCCTGGCCTTGCGCAATTCGGTGATCATCGCCGTCGTAACTACAACCGTGGCGCTGGTGTTCGCATCCTTCGCCGCGTATGCGCTGGCCCGGCTGAAGATGCGCCGCAAGGCGATGATCCTGACGCTGATCCTCTCGGTGACGACGTTCCCGGCCATCGCCATCGCGGCCCCGATGTTCTCCATCTGGCGCGAAATCGGGCTTTACGACACACTGCTCGGCCTCATCATCCCGAAGCTGACGTTCGCGCTGCCTTTGGCGATCTACACGCTGACGTCGTTTTTCAAGGAGATCCCGCGTGAGCTCGAGGAATCGGCGTACATGGATGGCGCTACGCCGTTCACCGCGTTCCGCAAGGTCATCCTTCCGTTGGCAGTGCCCGGCCTGGCGACCACCGCGATCCTGGTGTTCATCTCGGTCTGGAACGAGTTCCTCCTGGCCGTCACGCTGACCACCTCGCCCGAAGCCCGCCCGGTACCGGTCGCGATCGCGTTCTTCAGCGGAACCAGCGAGTTCGACCAGCCCCTCGGCACCATCAGCGCGGCATCGGTGATCATCACGGTCCCGCTCGTGATCCTGGTGCTGCTGTGCCAGAAGCGCATCGTGTCCGGTATGACCGCGGGCGCGGTCAAGGGCTAACAGCTTTCCAAAACCATCAAGAAACCCAGAAAGAACAGGAATAACGTGAGTATTCAGCAGCAGGCCACCACCGCAACCCTCAAGGTGGGAGTTGTGGGCATCGGTTGGGCCGGCCAGCAGCACCTCAAGGCATACAGCAACATCGACGGCGTCGAGATTGTCGCCGTCGCGGGGATGGAACCAGAGCTCCTGGCCCAGCTGAAAGAGGAGTACAGCATTCCGAACGCGTTCGCGCGCTGGGAGGACATGATCGAACTTCAGGACCTCGACGCCGTCAGCGTCGCCGTGCCGACGTTCCTCCACGCGCCGATCGCGATTGCTTCGCTTGAGCGGGGACTGCATGTGCTGAGCGAAAAGCCCCTGGCGCGCAACGCCGTCGAGGGTCAAGCGATGGTTGACGCCGCCCGGAAGGCCGGCCGCGTCCTCGACGTCGCGTTCAACCACCGCCGCCGCGGCGACATTCAGGCGCTCAAGAACGTGATCGACGAAGGGACCCTCGGCCGTCCGTACTACGCCAAGGCTTCCTGGCTTCGCCGCCAGGGCATTCCGATGCTCGGCAGCTGGTTCACCAACCCGGCGCTCGCCGGCGGTGGCCCGTTGGCCGACATCGGCGTGCACGTCCTGGACTACTCGCTGCACCTGCTGGGCGAGCCTAAGGTCCTGGCCGTTTCGGCGTCGACCCACTCTGAACTCGGCCCGCGCGGCCTCGGCGGCAACGCGAGGTATACGGCGTCGAACTCCAGCCATAAGTTTGAAGTGGAGGACTTCGCCTCCGCGTTCATCCGGTTGGAAGGCGGCGGAACCTTGATCCTCGAAGCGGGCTGGGCCACCTACCGCGACGAGAGGGACCTGATGGACTTTACCGTTTACGGGACCGACGGCGGTGCGGACTTGCGCTCGGTGGGCGCCTCCGAGAACCCCGTCGCAGACGTGCACATTTTCACCGAGAAGGACGGCCAGAATGCCGACTTCGAGGTGGTAGCCGAACCCGGAAAGGCGCACCAGGCCGTCGTCGACGATTTTGTTGCTGCCGTCCGCGGCGGCGAGACCGTCTGGGGAAGCCATGATGGATCGCTCGCCCTCAGCCGCGCGTTGGTGCTCGACGCCTGCTACAAATCCGCCCTGGAACAACGCGAAGTAAGGCTCTGACATGTCTGATACGAAACTGAAGATCGTCGTCTGGAACGAGGGCGTCCACGAGGCCCGCAACGAGCCCGCCACCATCGGCGACATGTACCCGGAAGGGATCCACGGCGCCATCGCAGCCGGGTTGCGGGGTTTCTACCCGGACTCCGAAATCACCACGGCTACCCTGGCCGATCCGGAACACGGGTTGTCCGAGGAACTCCTGGCGCAGACGGACGTACTGCTCTGGTGGGGCCACATTGCCCACGAGGAAGTCGCGGAGGAAGTGGTGGAGCGCGTGCAGCGGCATGTGCTCGGCGGCATGGGCCTGGTGGTGCTCCACTCCGGGCACTTCGCCAAGATCTTCACTCGCTTGCTGGGGACTACGTGTTCGCTGAAGTGGCGCAACGAGGGCGAACGGGAGCTGGTGTGGACCGTCAAACCTTCGCACCCGATCGCGGCCGGGATTGAAAGCCCCATCGTGATTCCGCAGCAGGAAATGTACGGGGAACTGTTCGACATCCCTGAGCCCGACGACCTGATCTTCATCAGCTCGTTCACCGGGGGAGAGGTGTTCCGCTCAGGCGTGACCTTCTCGCGCGGCAAGGGACGGATCTTCTACTTCAGCCCCGGCGACCAGGAGTACCCGGTGTACCACCAGCCGCAGATCCAGAAGGTCATCGCCAACGGCGTTGGCTGGGTTGCGCAGCCGGGTGTCTTCCGCGAGGCGCCCGAGGTTTCCAACCCGTCGCGGGACTGGTTCGCGTAGGCCTGTCTATCCAAGGAGATTAAGCATGACCACTTCCCTTCCCGCTGGCCGTCCGTTGGGCGTGGCCGCGATCGGTTACGCCTTCATGGGAAAGGCCCACTCGAATGCGTGGCGGAACGTGGCCAGCTTCTTCGACGTCCCGGCCTTCGAGCAGCGCGTGCTCGTCGGCCGGGACGCCTTGGCGGTGGCCGAGGCCGCCGGCAAGTACGGCTGGGCGGAATCGGCGACCGACTGGCGATCCGTGATTGAGCGCGACGACATCGACATCGTGGACATCTGCGCTCCAGGCTGGATGCACGCGGAGATCACTATCGCGGCGCTGGAAGCCGGGAAGCACGTGCTCGTGGAGAAGCCGCTGGCCAACACCCTGGAGGAGGCCGAGCTGATGGCTTCGGCGGCAGCTTCGGCCCGCGAGCAGGGCGTGCAATCGATGGTCGGGTTCAACTACCGACGCGTCCCGGCGCTCGCCTTGGCCCGCGAACTGATTGCCGAAGGCCGTCTCGGAACCGTTCGGCACGTCCGTGCCGCCTACCTGCAAGACTGGCTATCCGACGTCGAAACCCCCATGAGCTGGCGGCTCCGGAAGGAGACCGCCGGCTCCGGGGCGCTGGGCGACATCGCTTCGCACGCGATCGACCAAGTCCAGTACCTGACCGGCCAGACCGTCACCGAGGTGACCGGGACGCTGCGGACTTTTGTTGCCGAACGGCCCGGTCCTGCTGGTCTGGAGAAGGTGACAGTGGACGACGCCGCGTGGACCACTTTGGGGCTAACCGGTGGCGTGAGTGCCTCTGTGGAAGCGTCACGGGTGGCTACCGGGCAGAAGAACTCTTTGAAGATCGAGATCTATGGGTCGTTGGGTTCATTGACGTTCGACCTGGAGAACCTGAATGAACTCGGCTTCCTGGATGCCACGCTGCCTGTGCGGGAGCAAGGGTTCCGGCGGATCCTGGTCAATGAGCCGGAGCATCCGTACCTTGAGGCGTGGTGGCCGCAGGGGCACATCATCGGCTGGGAACACACGTTCACGCACCAGATCCGGGACTTCCTGTGCGCTATCCGCGATGGTGAGGCGCCGTCGCCGTCGTTCGACGACGGGCTGCAGGTCCAGCGGGTGCTGGCCGCCGTCGAAGAGTCGGCGCGGAACAGGAGTGTGGTGACGGGGGTTCAAAGGGCTGGATTTGGGGGCGAATTAGACGACCGGAACTCCTCTGTCGTCGGAGTTATCCAGAGAAAGACGGTTGAAGTCGTTCCCTGACGGGAAACGGGCGTCCGTAACGCGGACGCCGCGGCACAGACCGTTAGGCCCGACGGCCTTAATAAAACATGTCTCAACCAGCCTTGGACATCTTTTATTAGACCAACGTACGATCTTGAGTCGAACTCCCGCCGGTTCTGCGGGCATCCCCTACATTCAAGACGTCCCAGGTTCAGGACCCGCGTTGGAGCATCAAGGGGAGCCCAGACGATAACTAAGCCCGTCGCGAATTGCGGTGAGAAGCTATTCCAGCGCCAATTGCCATAGCGGCTGCCGCTAGAACGATTCCGATACCGAGTGCCGGCAATACACCAAAGATCGGCCAAAATATTGCGAAGGAGATAAATCCCGCCAGGAAGATGATGATAGTGCGACGCATTCGAGGAGTCACTTTCATGGGATGACGCTACCACCGGCGTTTGCCGCCTTCCTTTACCACCGTTTTCCAGATGCAGCAGGTACTGGGCGCCTTAGTCTGAATCCGGCCGCGACGAATCGGCTTCGTGGCAGATGATGGCCAGGCCGTCCCGAGGGGAAGTTACCGTGAACTCGGGAAACCGTGAGGTGAATTTCGAGGAGCTGAAGCGGTTGTGGTGTTCGTAGCGCGGAAGAAGTTCCCGCAACTCGCGCACTTGGGCTGAGAACAGTCCTGCGACGTTGAGAACCCATCGGGGCACGACGGTGTAGCCGGCATCCTGTCCGAACGCCTTGCTGGCTATGTTGGCGAACTGCCGGTAGGTCAATGACTCCGCATCGACCGGGAGGTGCCACGTCTGCCCGAAAGCGTCAGGCGTGTTGCCCAGAAGCGCGAGAGCCCGGCTGGCGTCCGGGGTCCAGATCAGCGTTCTTTCGCGGTCATCTCGCACGGGCACGAAGGGCTTTTTGCCTTTCTTCAGGCGGTCGATGAGGAACGCATTGGTGAAGCTCTGCGTGCGGCCCGGTCCGTAGAACTCGGGCGCCCGGGCGATGAGGACAGGAATATCGGCCCTGGCCATTTCTTCCAGCACCATCGATGCCATGTCCGCGCGGACTTTTCCCTTACGCCCCACGGGAGCGAACGGGGCTTCTTCGGTCTGGACGCGATCGTCCTGGGGGTACATGTAGGTGTTGTCGAAGTAGACGAACTTGGCGCCGGCAGCCCTTGATGCTTCCAATGCGTTGCGGAGCGTGGTGGGAAATTGTGCTTCCCAAAGCTCCGTGTTCGCCGGGAGGCCAGCCGTGAAGTAGACGATATCGCTGCCCTGTACCGCCGCAGCCGTCTGTCCTGCGTCGAGCAGGTCCGCTTTGACAAGGGAGTCGGACTCGTTGACCTTCCGGGGGTTTCGGCTGACAAGCCGCAAATCCTTGCTGTAGGCGCGGTGCAGCTCCTTGGCCAGTTCGATTGCGATCTGGCCGTTGGCGCCCAATATTGTCTGCATTTTTCAACCTCGGTTTCGTACGCGGCTTAGTGCGTCGGCGTGGACCTGCCAGGGCGCTATGTGTACACTGCTTACATCAGCGTAGGAGGCGAAGTTAGCAGTGTCAACATCAGTAAAGCCTTATCATCACGGTGACCTTCGTGCGGCACTGGTTGCTGCCGCCGTCGAGAGCCTGGAAGCGGGGGAGCCGTTCTCCCTGAGAGCCGTGGCCCGCCGCGCGGGGGTGTCTCCGACTGCGCCTTATCGGCATTTCGCTGATCGGGAGGCTCTCGATAACGCTGTTGCCGTGGAGGGTTTCCGGGACCTTCTGGCAGACCTGGAAGCTGCCTCGGCTAGGTTGCCCGGGGCTGGGGCACCCGAGGAGGTGATCACGGCACTCGGAGTGGCCTATGTGGCGTTCGCCTTGAGACGGCCGGCTGTCTTCAGGTTGATGTTCGGAAATGAATGCGACGAGGCCGACAGCGAACGTGTTCAAGCGGCGGAGCAACTCCATGGGATGTTGAACCAGGTCTTCGAGCGCCTCTTTCCAGGCAATTCAGGTCTTTCGGTCGCCCTGTGGAGCATGGCCCACGGCTTGGCATTCCTGCACCTGGACGGCAAACTGCGACCCCAAAGCAACGACGACGTTGCAGCCCGCGTGAAGTTGGCGGTCGGGGCGATCTTCGCGCTCAACGACAGCAAAAGGTCGGCTGGCTAAGTCCCTATCCGGCCCCCACGAAGGAGAACCAGCATGACCAAACGCATCCTCCATGTCGCCACCAACGTCAGCCACTACGACGACCCATCACACCCCACTGGCCTTTGGCTCTCAGAACTGGTTCACGCGTGGGCGGTGTTTGAGGAACACGGGTTCGAGCAAACCATCGTCAGTCCGGAAGGCGGCACGGTCCCTTTGGAACCTCGATCGTTGAAGTTCCCCAGTTATGACAAAGCTTCCAAGGCATGGCATG
Organism: Paenarthrobacter sp. AB444; assembly: GCF_028736865.1. Lineage (NCBI taxonomy): Bacteria > Bacillati > Actinomycetota > Actinomycetes > Micrococcales > Micrococcaceae > Paenarthrobacter > Paenarthrobacter sp. AB444. Next base: position 183,692 of record NZ_JAQZBY010000005.1, read on the forward strand.
CGGACCCGGAGCGCATGGCACTTCTTGAGCACACCGACAGCCCCGAAAGCATTGAATCCGGGGATTACGATGCCATCTATTTCACCGGGGGTCATGCGGTGATGTACGACTTCCCCGACAGTGAAGGGCTCCAGAGGATCACCCGCGAAATCTGGGAACAGGGTGGCATCGTGTCCTCGGTCTGCCACGGGTATTGCGGCCTCCTCAACACCAGGCTTTCAGACGGCAGCCTCTTGGTGGAGGGCCGGAAGGTCACTGGCTTCGCATGGCAGGAGGAAGTCCTGGCCCGCGTGGACAAGCTTGTGCCGTACAACGCCGAGGAGGAGATGAAGAAGCGCGGGGCGCTCTATGAGAAGGCCAAGCTCCCCTTCGTCTCTTACGCCATTGCGGACGGGAAATTGGTCACCGGGCAGAATCCTGGATCGGCCAAGGAAACGGCACGGAAGGTTGCGGAACTGTTGTGAGGGACGCCGGACGACGGCGGGATGGAGCCTGACTATCGAAGCGCAACGTAGAAGACGATCACCAGTGCGGGGAAAAGCGCTTGGCCAATGGCGCTGGCAAGGAGACGTTTCTCCGTCACCCAAAGCCAGAAGCCGAGGAATACGTGGCAGGCGCAGCAGAAGATGACTATTGCCGACCCGCTGTCGGGATTCCCAGAGAAGTTCACCATCCAAAGACCCACTGCGATTCCCAGGCCGAAGGAGACGTTGTAGGCACCGACGTTCATCGCCCACATACGCACGGCTTGGACGTCTTCAGGCCGAATCAGAAAGATCCGGTGGAAACGCTGGTCGCCATGGAAGAAGATCTCCAGGACACCAACACTTAGGAGTGCCAGTCCGGTGGATCCAGCGAGTATCTGGCTGAGCAGGTTCATGCCGCGCTCCTAGGCCGATCCCCAACCGCGCTTCTTTGAGCAGATTACGCTCGGTGCACGAAGCCCTTCAAGAGAAGAAGGTGTGCATTATCTAGAAGAGACTCACAATAAACTCTTCGATCCTTTCGAAGATCTCGGATTGCGCCGTTTGCGAAGCACGCCAATCGTTGTGAATCTGTAGGGAATGATCGGCCCCCGGCACTTCTAGAAACGTGCCGTTGGTCTCCGCCAATCGTCCTCCGTCCCAGAGTTTGTCCTCTGATCCACCGATGAACAGGTCAGACTTGGGGCTGGCCGCGATAGTGCTTCTCACTGAGGCGTCGGTGAGGAGTGGTGTCAGCCAGATTCCCGGAGTCAATGTCTCTTCGGCCCAGGGGATGCACAGAGTGCTGAATGACTTGGCCACGATAAGCCGCTTATGCGCTTCGGGTGATTCCGCGAAGGCTTGCTGGGCGGCCATGGCAGCGAATTCGTGAGGATTAGCACTTGGAGAATCTTCGGGAGTCCATTTGACAGCCTGTACATGCCATCCCAAGGCGCCGAGCATCTCGCCTATCCAAAAGAGGACAGGCCCTTCCACCGGGTAGCCGGAGCCAGGCAGCATTACAGCTACTTTGTTGGTTTCCGGATTATCCGTTGCGGCTCTTGCCCAAGTGAAGGATTTCATAGTGCATGCACCGTGCCCTTTCTACCCCGGCCTCAGAGCGATGAATAGTTATTTGGACTGCCGTCTGTAAGCCACGTAGGTGGCAATCATCCCCACAGCCGCGGCCAAGGACAGCCATGCCGCCAACGGATTACTGACGTACGAGATGCAGGCGGCGATCAGGAGTGCGGCAGCCGCAGTAAGGGTCAGTAGCTTCATCTCCTCAGGATGCACCACGAAGCGACACTCATGAGCAAAATGACGGGAAATGAGTGGTCGTTTGGGCTTCTCTAGGTGCTAACGGTGGCAAAAATGAGTGGTGTTCGGGAGCTGCCTAGGTGGTGGAACGATCGCCGGCCTCTGAAAAGGCGGCGCTCGATGATGCGGGACGGATGAGTTCGCTTCCAGCACCTAGACGACAGAGGATCACCACCTAGATGCCGGAAATTACCACCTAATTTTGGCAATTTCACCACCTAATTTTGGGTTTCGGGCCTGTGCAAGCAATTTCATTCAGTTAGATGCCGGTAGGTGCGGTGTTCGCCGCAACCAAATTTGGATGCAGAAGTGTCCAATTACATCGGAGGAAATTTGAAGAAGAATCTCTTGATGTCCACAAGGGTGGTCCTGGCCACGACACTGAGCGTTTGCCTCTTGGCCGCCGGTCTTGGCCCTGCCATCGCTGATGACCACAAAAGCGGGTCCCAAGCGATCGAACACACGCGGGCTAATCCGCAGAGCGGCGATGCTAAATCGCACATCGCAACCGTGCCGGTTGCTGGCTCCAAAATAGTAACGACCGACGAACAATCGCAAGACAGCATTTCGGTCTCTCTTCCCGGCACTCCTGTGCGTCCCGACCGTGTAAATCTGGCCGGAGTGCCGGCCGGTCTCTTTCATGGCGAAGATACTCCCCTCGTGAGCACAGCGATGACGGCGGCATCAGTTACCGCCTACGCAACCGAGTACGGCAGTCAATCCATCATCAGCGTCGAAGGTGAAGCGGCACCGCACGAGTATCGATTCGATTTGAATCTTCCGTCCGGTGCATCAGCGAAAGTGAACCCTGACGGATCAGTTCAGATCGCCGATGCCAGTGGCAAACCGCTGGGTCTTGTCCAGGTCCCATGGGCCTACGACGCCAACGGAGCAAAGGTCCCCACATCTTTCTCCCTGGTAGGCTCGGAGCTCGTCCAAACGATTGCCCATGATTCCTCTACTGCCTTTCCAGTCAAAGCTGATCCAAGTATTCAGTGGATTCCTTGGCCGGTGCTAGCCGTCTGGGGCGCGGAGATAAAGGCGTTCAGCTCCATCTCGGTTGCCCTCGCGGCTGGCGGGGCATGGGCGGGATGTACCTTCACGCGGCTTTCCGGAGCTTGGGCGAAGATTGTGAGTCAGATCTGTACGGTAGTCGGTATTGCCGGCGTCAAGGGAGTCGTCGATGCTGTCGCTTCCGTATGGGGACCCTCGTACATCAACAGCTCAACGTGTTACGGCGTCCCGCTGTACAACCCTCGGGGAGGCCTTGCGATCATGCCAGCCCGCGATTGCTGGTAGCGGAGGCGCTGCTTTGACCAGGGAAAAACCATGAAATGGTACCGGTACGTTCATCCAGCAATTTTCGTTGCATCGTTCATGCCGCTCGTGTTCTCCTGGGTTCCGTTTTGGCAAGGCGTCGCTATACCGCTCGTCGCACTGATCCCCTTTGCAGCCAACGAAATCTGGCTTTCCCGAAAAGACAGGAAGCCGTCTGGCGGTAAGACCCAGTAGGCAGCCTTACGGCGAACCCTCGGCACTAGGTCTGTGACCGGCGCCGAGGGTTTGCCCGTCTGCAGAGCTTGAGCCACCTGGAAGTCGGCTCTCCACCACCTAGACGAAGCAAAATTCACCTAAACCGCCCAATTCACCACTTAGTTTTCCCGTTTCCGCACTGAGGCGCCATCAACCGCCTGTAGTGTCGGTGCCAAGAACAATACCGACGCCACACTTGGGGAGTGCCGTAGATGACAACCACACTGGAGAGAACCGTCGACCCTGTCCTGCAAACTTTGGGAGGTGTAAGCGTCAGGCAACAGGGGCGGGATATCTTCGGAACCCGCCTCTACGACCACATCCTCGCCAGCAGCCTCACAGAGATTCCGGAGATTCTGGCTGCTGCAGCCGAGACCTCTGGAGCGGTCCTTGAGCTGTCATGGGGTTCGGGTCGGTTGAGCCGGAGGATCGGTTCCACAGGAAGGGAATCGCTGGCGCTCCGCCCTTCGAAGCGTGGCTCCGAACAGACCTTTGGTTGTGTCATCCTCGGCGCCAGCTACGCCACCCTTCTCGATCCCGACACCCGGCGAACGCTGTTCCGCATGGTGAACCGGTGCCTGGTGCCAGGCGGCCGCTTTCTCATGACCGTGCTGAATCCGGACCACCGCCACGGCCCAATTACAACCAACAACGGCGCCACTATTTTACAGCTGGGGGAGGACGCCTTCCTGATCACCGTTGAAAGCCGGGATGCCCTTAACGGCGCACGGCACGTGACTATGACCCACATCGGCTTCAACGAGCACGGAACCTACAGGTCCTCGGCCTCCTCCAGTGACATCTCCTTCGTCAGCACTGGACTCATCGAAGAAGACCTCGCTGCTGAGGGTCTCACTGTTCTTGAGCGACGGCCCGTGAGAGCGGACAAGCACGAAGAGCGCATTAAAGAACTCAACCTCTGGGTGTGCGCCCTGAGCCAACGGACCCAAAAAGCAAAGGATCGACTATGAGCAACAGAGAGGTGAGCTGGCTGATCCTGGCCATGGTCCTGGGTTTCTACTCCCTCTACGTTTTCATCTCCGGAGGCAGCGACTCTGTCTGGGCACTCATCACGGGTGTCATTTGCGCCCTCGCGGCCTGCACGGCTTACTGGCGTTCCAGGGTGGAACGCAGAGCGGACCGCGGCTGACAAAGCCGCGGCGCGCTTCAACGTTCGGAGGGGACAGAACTACTTGAGCTTCGGACCCTTTCCTGGGCCTCGATTATCGTCGGAAACCACCATTGCAGAGCCTCCTCCGCGACGCGTCGGCTCGGCAGCCGCGGTGAGCTTCCCGCCGTCGCCGAATTCAATGGCGGTGGCCGCGCCTATCTCAGCGGCGGATGTGAAGGCATCACCGGCCGGCATCAGATTATGACCCTTCGCCGTCAGCGCCGGGCCGTAGGCATCAATGAACGCCGGTTCCGAGCTCACTGTGGCGCCGTTCCTGGGTGCGGCACGGGGAGCTGCGAGGGCCTCGGACACGGTCATGCCCAGGTCAACCCGGTTGATGATGGTCTGCAGGACAGTCGTGATGATGGTCGAACCACCAGGAGAACCGAGCGCCAGGAACGGCTTGCCTTCGTCCAGGATGATAGTGGGCGACATGGACGACCGCGGCCGTTTCCCTGGCTGAATACGGTTCGGATCAGCGGCGTCGTAAACAGTGCTGAAGTCGGTCAGCTCGTTGTTCAGCAGGAACCCACGGCCGGGAACAACGATCCCGGAGCCGCCCGTCTGTTCGATGGTCAGCGTGTACTCCACCACGTTGCCCCACTTGTCCGCAACCGTGAGGTTGGTTGTGGAAATGTTCTCGGTATCGGATTCCTTGGCGTGCGGTGCCGCCGCAGCCGGGCACACGCCGTCGTAATCCGTGACGTCGCCGGGAGCGACCGGCTTCGCGGCCGCCTTTGCCGGATCGATCAGGCAGGAACGTTCCTTGCCGAAGTCACGGTCCAGCAGGGCGTTGGTAGGAACCTGCACGAAAGCCGGATCACCGACGTATTTGCCACGATCGGCGAAGGCCAACGAACTGGCTTCGAAGTAGTGGTGCAGCGCGTCCGTTGACTTCATTTCGGAGAGGTTGAAGGGCGCCAGGATGTTCAGGGCTTCGCCAACCGTGGTTCCGCCGCTGCTTGAGGGTGCCATCCCGTAGACGTCATAGCCCCGGTAGTTCATGTGCGTGGGGTCTTGATCCACAGCTTTGTAATCCGCCAGGTCCTGGGTGGTCATGAACCCAACGGGAATGGGCAGGGTCGGCTCGGCGACCTTTGGCGGCGCCTGCACTGTATTGGCGATCTCGGCAGCAAGCGGCCCGCCGTAGAAGGCGGCAGTGCCTTCCTCGGCAAGGAGCCGATAGGTCGCCGCGAGGTCGTGGTTCTGGAAGACACTTCCGACGGCGGGCGCGTCACCACCGGGAAGGAACAGGTCCTTGGTGGACGTGAAATTGCTGAATCGTGCTTGGTTGTCCTTCGTCTGGTTCCGGAAGGTTTCATCCACCACGAAGCCGCGGGTTGCCACCTTGATGGCGGGTTTCAGCGCATCTCCCAAATCCAAGGTGCCCCAGCGTTCCAGAGCGCCCTCCCAGGTGGCCGGAGTGCCGGGGACGCCGACGGAGACGCCACTTGTGGGTAGCGCCGGGTTCTGCGTCGTAAAGGGATACGGCTTGCCCGTGCTTGGGTCGATGAAGGCATCGTTAGGCATCGCTGCGGGCGCGGTTTCCCGGCCGTCGATGGTACCGACCTGGCCGGTCTTGGCGTCGTAGAAAACGAAGTAGCCGCCGCCACCGATGCCCGCGCTGTAGGGTTCGGTGACGCCGAGGGTCGCCGCCGCAGCAACGGCGGCATCGGCTGCGTTTCCGCCCTTCTTCAGGACCTCGATGGCGGCTGCCGATGCTTCAGGATCCACGGTGCTCACGGCGCCGCCGTAGCCGGTTGCTGTAGCTGTTTTCTCCGTTTGACGGGGATCAGCGACGGCCGGATTGGCGATGCCCAGGCTTGTCGCGCCCAGTGCGAAGGCCGCTGTGACAGCGGCCAGCTGACGTCTCACATGAGTCATGGTTTCTCCCAGAATTTTCCCAGACGATGATGTGGCGAACGGTTCGGCCACCCTACCCCGGGGGATCTGCGAGGGACAAAGGTTGATTCTTGAAGCAGTGACGGTGGCTCAGGGCCGTTATGGGCTCTTCCGGCCGGTCATTGCGCGGATCCCTGCACCAGCCAGCCCAATGCCCACGGCGAGCAACAGCGTTGGGCCGGCACCGCCGTCGGGCCCCAAAGCGGCGGTGAGGACCTGCTGGCCCATGAGGACCATCTCGGCGATGTCCCCGGCGATCGCGCGGGTCGCCAACACTGACTGGACCGCGGTGAAAACGGCGGGGATGACCCACAGGAACGCGAGGTCCAGAACCCAGACGACGATGCGGCGGGCGGGTTTGAAACCGCACCAAGCCAGTGTGCAACCCACAAGGACAGCGGGGATCCAGTGGGCTAGCGTCGGGACTTCGAGGGGCATGTTGCTTCGGCCCGCAACGCCGACGACCCACTGCACGGCCCAGGAAGTGACGGGGACGGCGATGAGCCCGACTCCCAGAGCTGTGGCAGCACGGCCTGTCGAGCCGATCAGGAGCTGGGCCACGATACTGGCAGCAATCGAGAGGATGACGCAGGCCAGCAGTCCGAAGAAGTAGAAGTCCGTGAGCTTCCCGCCGGCGAGACCGTCGTTGAGCACTGTAAAGGACTGCGCTGTTGCCACCACCTGGACCATTAAGACGCCGCCAACCGCGCACCACATCGCAATGGCCCGGCGGGCAGGATTCCAGAGCCGTACCGCCAAACCGGCGAGGGCGCCGCCAGTGGTCAGGAGCGCGATCAGGGTGAGGATCTCATACTGACTCAACGGCAGCAGCGCCAGCGGCATCTGATCCGGCATCACCGGGGAAGCCCAGAGGTTCTGCAGCGGCAGCTTCGCGCCGGTGATCCACCAGGGGAGAAGGCCAAGTGCTCCAGCAAGGGTTCCGATCAGCAAGGCGACTGCGGCTTGGAGGCCCGCCCTCGCGGGGCGGCTGTTCGACGCCGGCACCTGCTCAGTTGCGTGGTGGGCATGGCTCACGGAAGCTCCTCACTGGTTAGTCTTCCCACCCTAACGAATGAGTTTTGAACTCCGGCGCATTCCAAGGCTCAAGCGCGGCCCTTAAGGATGAGGTGCCAGTAGATCTGAGGGAAAACGTCCCGGTCCACGAACCAAGAGAGACGGCTTTCCTTCCATGTGGGGATACGGGGGATGGTCGGCATGACCTGGTAATGGTCATCGAATTCGGCGAAGACGACCGTTTTGCGGGAGACCGTGAAGGGGCAGACCGAGTAGCCGTTGTAGGCGGCAGGCAAGGCGTTCCCTTTCATGGCGGCCACGAGATTCTCGGCCAGGACTTTTGTTTGCTTCCGCAAGGCTCCGCCGGACTTGGAATTGGTGGTTCCGGCTGCGTCGCCCAGCGACCAGACGTTGGGAAACCTTGTGTGCCGCAGGGTTCGGGTATCCACTTCGACGAAGCCATGGCTGTCACCCGGCGCCGGAAGGGACGTGGTTTTGAGCCAGTCCGGGGCTGTCTGTGGAGGGACTGCGTTCAGCACGTCGTAGCCTAATTCTTCAGAAGTTCCCGTTGCGAGTTTGCGGACCGTGGCCTTCCTGTCAGCGGCATCGACTGCCACCAGTTCGCTGTCCGGCCACAATTCGATGCCATACTCGGCGATCTTCCGCTCCAACTCGCGGTCCACCTCGGCAACCCCGAATACTGTGGGATAGGGCTGGACCATGACAACCCTGATCCGATCCAACACGCCCTGCTTCTTCCAGAAATCGCACGCCAGGTACATGGGTTTTTGCGCAGCGCCCCCGCATTTGATAGGCCCTGACGGCATGGTGAAAACCGCTGTCCCCGACGTCAGGCCACTGAACAACTCCCATGCTTTGGCGGCGAGGTCGAACTCGTAGTGTGAGGCGCCATGCGGTGAATGGACGGCGTTAAAGAGCCCGGGAATCGAATCCCAGTCATACTGCAGGCCTGGGCACACCACCAGCTGTTGGTAGGAGAGCTGGGTCCCCGATTTCAGGGTCACGGTGTCTGTTTCGGCGCTGATACCGGTGACGGCATCCCGAATCCAGGTCACCCCGCGTGGCATCACGGACTTCTGCGGCCTGGTCGCCATCCGCGGCTTCGCGCGCCCTCCGGCGATGTGGGAAAAGAGCGGCTGGTACAGGTGGTGTTCGCGGGGTTCGACGACCGCAACATTTTTCACCCCGGAACGGTGCAGGCGTCCGGCAACCGACAGCCCCGCGTTCCCGCCGCCAACAATCACAACTTCATATCCCGTAGCCACAAACACCCTCCCTGAAAGGCAAAGAGCGCACCCGATGTGGCTCCCGTTATCATAAGCATGCTGATGATCCAGAGTTCAAGGGCAACGGAAAAGAACACGCCCGGCTAAGGGGCCCGGAAGCTAAACAACCAGCCGCAGCGGCCTCTGCCCCAGCTGCACCGTGATCTCCTGCCCCCACGAAGCCGTCAGTCGGTCGTCCTCCATGCCATCGCCGAACACCACCAGCTGGTCCGATGCCACGGTGATCCGCAGTGTTTCGCCTGTTTCCAGTACGCCTTCGGTCAGTGAAGCGCCCGTGACCGGTGACGGCCATGCCTCGCGGACAAACCATGCCAGCCGGGGATCGGTGGGTGCGGGCAGCGTCCGGCCGCCGCGTTCCAGGGCAATGGAAGCGCACCATCCCGTGGCGCCCGTCCCGGTGGAAACAATGAGGCCCGACGACGACTGCCGCTCAGTCTGTCCGCCGGCCTGGGTGAAACTCGGGGCGGTCAGGGTGTACTTGGCCGACTGGTGCGAGGCGTGCCCGACGAAAACCTCGTTCAGCGCCGAAAGCTGCTGACCGTCGTCGAGCGTTGCTGTCACTGTGGTGAGGTCCTGGCAGCGAAGCCGCCCAACGTCGCCGGAAGCCAGAAGGGCGGCAGCCGCGGCCGGGGTGTGCCGCACCAGTACGCCCGGGTTCGCTCCTGGCTCCGGATTGATGCCGATCACGGGCTGGCCCTTCAGATATTTGGCGACGTTCGCCACCAACCCGTCCTGGCCGACGACTGCGATGATGTCTTCGTCCGTCAGCAGGAAGCGGCTGAGGTCTGCGCGTTCCACTTCGGCCTGTCGCCAATCGGCAGGGACTGAGGAGCGCACTGCCGCGAGGGCTTCGTTGAGGCGATCGTGGCGGTCCTGCACGTCCTGGATGCTGCGACCGCGGGTGCGGAGGAAGAACTCCGCCTGGCCCCGGGTGGCGTGCCGGTCCAACAGTTCCTGGAGCTCCGTGCGCCGGTGGACGATGACGATGCGCGGGGTTGCCATGGTGCGACCTTACTTGGTGGTTTCGGTGGTGGCGGTTTCCTTGAACAGCCCGGCGAGTGCTCCGCTGAGCAGGTCCGGAGTGATGGTCAGGTTCCCGATGTTTGGCAGGCTTCCGGCTGCGTCCTTGAGGGCCAAGGCCAGGAGGGTGGTTTGGTCCATGCCGCGGTAGACCTCCATGGTGGCGGCTTCGCGGGCGGCTGCCGCTTCGCCCACCAGGCGGATCTGGTTGGCCTCCGCGGCGGCGCCGATTCCCTGCCGTTCAGCGGAACCTTGAGCTTCGATCAGCCCGGCAGCTGCCTTCTCCTCGGCAGCGCGGCGGGCGTTTGCGCCTTCCTGCGCCACCAGGCTTTCCCGACGGACGGCCAGTTCGATCTGGCTCGCCATCTCGTTCTCGGAGATGGTGCGTTCACGTTCGACGGCGACTGCCCGCCTTTCGTACACGGCCCGGTCCGCTTCGGCTTGGAGTTGTTCGCGGACGGGGGTCTGCAGGGCACGTTCGACCTCGGCTTCGGGCCGGACGGCGAGGACCTGGACGCCGAGGATCTCGATTCCGGTGGATTGGAGCCTTGCGTCGGCGCGGAGGGCATCGGTCAGGACGAGGCGGAGCTGGCTGACCCCGCGTTCCAATGCCTCGGCGAGGGTGGTGGTGGCGATCTGGTCGATCGCGTGGCTCTGGCACAACTGGCCGATGATGGTGGACACCTGCTCGCGTCCGGTAGCGGGGGCCTTGCCTGCGGTCTGAAGTCCGAAGTCGAGGCGCGTGGAGACCGCAACGGGGTCGATGAAGCGGTAGGTCACGTTGGCCTGGACGCTGACGTCCTGGTGGTCCCGGGTGATCGCGTGGAAGAGGGTGGGCAGTTCCTGGTCGTCCACTGGAACTTCGCTGAGCACGGAGTTCGCGGGGCGGAAGAAGAACGCCTGGCCGACTCCCTGGTGCTTGACCGCACCCTTCTGCAGGTGCACGACGTAGCCGGTGGGGCTGCCGAGGAAGTGGCTGATCCAGGGGTAGCGCTTGATGGTTGCCATGATGTTTCGCCTCTTTGGTTTGGTTGTCGTCACTTTGACGATAACCAAACTCTAAGCGGACCCGACCTTTATTGTCAACATGACGATAACTCCCCTAGGATTGCTTCATGCCTTCAACCCATCCAGCGCCTGAGCGCTTTCCGGTGACTGTCGACGTCGTCGCCCTTACAGTGCGCGATGGCGAACTGAACGTCCTGCTCATCACCCGCCTCATCGAGCCTTTCCGGGGCAAGCTCGCGCTGCCTGGCGGCTTCGTCCTTGCCGGCGAAGACCTGCTGGAGGCGTCGGTCCGTGAACTTGCGGAGGAGACCGGCGTCGAACGCTTGCCCGGGCACCTCGAGCAGCTGGGGAGCTATGGGCCCAAGGGGCGTGACCCCCGCGGTGATGTGCTCACTGTCGCGCACCTGCTGCTGGCGCCCGACTTCCCGGTGCTGGCCGCCGGCAGCGACGCTGAGCAGGCGGCCTGGTATCCCGTCCGGGAGGTTCTCAACGGCCGGCTGGAGCTGGCCTTCGATCACGCAAAAATCCTCGACGACGCGCTGGAGCGGGCCAAGTCGAAGCTCGAATACTCACCCTTGGGCGCTGCGTTTTGCGGTGAGGAATTCACGATTGCCCAACTCCGCGCCGTGTACGAAGCCGTGTGGGGCACCCGGCTGGATCCGCGCAATTTCCACCGAAAAGCGACCGGGACGCCCGGCTTCCTGGAGGACACCGGCCGCATGACAGCGGGCGACGCCGGACGCCCGGCCGCGCTGTTCAGGCTCGCTCCCGAGTCGCGTCCGACGGCGGGCCACCCCGCCCGCGCGGTGCTGAACCCACCCCTGATGCGCCCCCGCGCCTAACCGCCGTTGGACCCCACGGACGGGAGAAGGGGGGTGCTCCCGTGTGCAGTGAGCCGGAGCGCACCCCGGATGCAACGCGCCGGGAGCGGGTGCTGGACAGGCTCCGCGAAACGGTAGTAAGTTTCCTGACGAACTACTACGCCAAAGGAGGATGCACGCCTATCATGATGCTATGTACGGACCTCTCGCGGGAAAGATTCGTTTGGATCCTTTTCCACAGGGGTACGTAAGAAATATGGAGATGAATTTCTCCAACCGGTGCCCGTTGGCATGGGTGGCGCTCCACATGGTGTGGGGTACCAGCGGACGCCTTCCTGAATAGACAAACAGTTATTGAAAGGGATGCGTAGCTCAATGAACACACTCCTCATAATCGCAGGTGTAATCGCGATCATCTTGCTTCTTGTTGGCGGTCTGAACCAGGCCCTTAGTTTCCTGCTCTGGGTAGGAATTATCCTGCTCGTGCTGGCACTCATTGGTTGGGTCGTCGGCAGGGGCCGGTCCCGCGTATGACAACTGATCCAAGCGAAGTTGCCGGTTTTTCCCAGGTTCGCGATGGAACCACCACCCCTGGACATCCCATTCCCAGGGACCCGGGGGTGCCAGAAACCAGCGGTCCGGGGGATGCCGGTGACGCATCGTCGGGACGTCAGGATGACGCCGTCGATGCTGGTCCCAGCGAATCTGCCAATCCACCCGGGCCGGCAGAAGAAAAGGATGAAAAGACCGCGGACGACCGTGGTCTGACTACCGAAACCAATCCAACGGATTGATCGGATCAGCGGGCGGCGGGCGGGAGAAATCCGGTCCGCCGCCGCGCTTCTTGAGGAAACATTTTTACTAATGCTGAACGTCGTCACATAGCGATAGGGGTAGAAATGAGAATCGGCTCAATCCTCGGGCTATTCGTCGTTGTTTGGCTCATTATCGGGGCAGTAGCCGCCGGCCAAAGAGGATACTACAGCGCCCCGCCCGCCCAATGCTCGCAGGTGGCCACGATTGCCTTGAATATTGTTGCCGGCCCACTCAATTACACCGGTTTGAATCCCCAGGGCGGATGCGAGATACCGAAGCCGTCATGAGAAACGCCCCGCAGTTCCGCGCGGTGGCCCTGACCTTCTTGCTGATCGTTGCCACGCTGCTGGCTGGCTGCTCACAGCGGCCCGCCGCCGACTCCCTGGAAGGACCCGCCAAAGAGGTCTCCTCCGCCGTGCGCGCGGCAAGCCTTGCGCTGGACCTCAGGATTGCGGACAGTACGACGGCGGCCGCCGCGTCCACGACGGCTGACGACATGCTGGGCGACGTCGAATCCGCCACCGATCAGGTCCACCGGCTCTCAGCGCAAACCGAAGAGGAAAGCATGCTCCGGAACGACGTCCTGGCCGTGTTTTCCTCTGTTTCCCGGGCGCTCCTGCATGCGCGCGATGCGCTCTCCCCAACTTCCGGCGTCTCCGACGATGCGCAGGGCCGAACCGAACTCTCCACAGTGCAGGGCGAGCTCCGCATTGCCACGGATCAACTCGATAACCTCATGACCAAGGCCGGCATCCAGTGAAACGGCTCCTCGGTGTTGCGCTCGGCATCCTGACTGCGATCGGGGGCTTTGTCGACATCGGGGACCTTGTGACCAATGCCGTCGTGGGCTCGCGGTTCGGCATGTCGCTGGCTTGGGTTGTGCTGGTGGGCGTCGTGGGTATCTGCCTGTTCGCCAATATGTCCGGCAGGGTGGCTGCGGTCTCCGGGCGTGCCACCTTCGAGGTCATCAGGGAGCGCCTGGGTGCCAGAGCCGGATTGGCCAACCTGGGGGCGTCGTTCCTTATCAATGTCATGACCGTCACGGCGGAAATCGGTGGCATAGCCCTGGCGCTCCAACTGGCCAGTGGCGTGGCGTATCTGCTCTGGGTTCCTTTCGCCCTGCTGGCCGTGTGGCTGGTGGTGTGGCGGGTTAAGTTCAAAATCATGGAAAACGTCACAGGGCTCGTGGGCTTGTCCTTGGTGGTGTTCGCGGTGGCTCTGTTCCTGCTCAAACCCGACTGGGGTTCGCTCCTCGGACAAGCCTTGCCCCCGGCGGTACCGGAAAGCGAGAGCGCCGGGACCTATTGGTACTACGCCATTGCCCTGTTTGGCGCTGCAATGACTCCCTACGAAGTGTTCTTCTTCTCCTCAGGTGCTGTGGAGGAACGCTGGAAGATCAAGGACTTGGCGCAGTCGCGTATCAACGTTCTTTTGGGTTTCCCGCTGGGCGGGTTGTTGTCCATTGCGATCGCCGCGTGCGCCGCCGTCGTTCTTCTGCCGGCGGGCATCAGCGTCACGTCCTTGTCGCAGGTGGCGCTTCCGGTGGCACAGGCCGGCGGTCAACTGGCCTTGGCGGTCTTGATTCTGGGCGTGGTAGCGGCAACGTTCGGGGCGGCTTTGGAGACGACCCTCTCCAGCGGCTACACCTTGGCACAATACTTTGGCTGGTCCTGGGGCAAGTTCCGTAGTCCCGCCCAGGCTGCCCGTTTCCACGTGTCCATGATTGTGGTGCTCCTGGTCGGGGTCGCGGTGCTGGCTACGGGCGTCGATCCCATCCTGGTGACTGAATACTCGGTGGTCTTCTCGGCGATAGCCCTTCCGCTGACCTACCTGCCGATCCTCATCGTGGCCAACGATCCTCAATACATGGGCAAGCACGTCAACGGCCGGGCTGTGAACATCGCCGGCGTGATCTACCTGTTCATCATCCTGCTGGCTTCCCTGGCCGCCATTCCACTGATGATCGCCACAGGAGCGGGAGCATGAGTAAAAACAAGCGCGTCCAGCCCCAGGAAATCCATGCCGCTCCCCATTTGGCGGGCCTCGTCCTCGATGCCCAGCTCCACTTGCTGGACAGGCAGGTGCTGGATGTCGACGGCGTCCCCGTCACCACTGTTGACGACATCGAGTTGAGCGGCCTGGAACCCGGCGAAGCAATCCCCGAGGGAACGTCGGCGCCGCAGATCTCGGCCTTGCTCACGGGGCCGATACTGGGGACGCGGATCTTTGGCGGCAGGCCGCCGTCGAGCCGTCTGATCCGGATCCCTTGGAATGTGGTGGCGGACGTGGACACGGTGCTGACGATGGGTGTGCGCGCGGATTCGATGGATGCTTCGTGGGTGGAACGCTGGTTGCGGACCCATGTCATCGCCAGGATTCCTGGAGGCCGCCATGAACCTTAACGACCTGCTGGGCACTGATGTGCTGGACGCGGACGGGCAGAGGCTGGGCGAAGTCTCGGATTTCCGCTTCGTGCTCGATGGCGCAGGTGGCCAACTCCTGAGCGGGGCGAGACTCGTGGGCATCGTGGTCAGCCCGCGGACGGCGGCGTCGTTCCTTGGCTATGAGCGGCAGGGCCTCACCCAGCCATGGCCGTTGGCACAGCTGTTCCGGTGGTGGCACAGGGGTTCATTCCTGGTGCTGTGGGAGGACATCGCCGTGATGGGGCCGCAGGAGGTGGGGCTGCGGCCGGACTTCACTGCCTACGACGCGCGGCTGGCACCATAAACCATATGGCGACCAAATGCTAAGTTTACTGATAATTTTGTCAAAGGCATGGACATGCCACTAAGCATCCTTATAGGTTCGAAGTGTTCCATTAACACGTTCGCCGCATCGGAAAGGACACGTCACATGGACAAGCAGGACGCCACACCGGAAGAGGAAGTAGGGGGCTACGGCACTCCTACGGCAGAGCAGGAATCAGGCGGAGGCCAGGCCCAGCCGCGCGTCGAGGAAGACATCGATGAAGCCGCGCTGGGAGAGGGAACCGGCGCGCCGAACCTCAGCCACTTGGATCCCGAAGACTCGGACAGCTCAGGAGAGCCAGGCGCGGGCCGCTTTGGCGGGATCGATGAACAGTCCCACGCGGAGCAGTCGTCGCAGCCGGCAGACGCTGATGAACTGCCGGACGGCAGTGGTAACGACCTCCCGCAGGAAGAGTCGCCCAACGACGATGACGAAGAAAACTTTGACGCCGGCTAAATAGCTTTGGCTGGCGCGCTTAGACTGGCGCGCCACTGGTTAAGCAGCCAGCCGGCTGGTGCGCCGCCGGGAATCACGAATCTGGAAACAGAGACTAGATCGAAGGAGCAAAACCCATGGCAACGGTTAACAAGTCAATTGACGTAGACGTGCCCGTATCTGTGGCCTACAACCAATGGACGCAGTTCGAATCCTTCCCCCACTTCATGAATGGCGTGGAGGCTGTGGAGCAGATCGACGACACGGCACTGCATTTTTCCACCAACGTGGGAGGTGTGAAACGGGAGTACAACGCCCAGATCATTGAACAGGTCCCCGACGCGTTGGTGAGCTGGGCCAGTGTTGACGGGCCGCGCAACTCCGGAACGGTGAGCTTCGTGCCACTGGAGGACGAGCGGACCCGTGTCAACGTGGCCATCGACTGGGAGCCCGAAGGCCTTGCCGAAAAGGCGGGATCGGCCCTCGGCGTGGACGAGCTGCGCGTGGGTGCAGACCTGGACAAGTTCAAGAAATTCATTGAAGCCCAAGGACACGAAACCGGCGCCTGGCGCGGAACGGTGACCGGGGGCGACGTGGATGACACAGGTGGAGCCCTTCTGTAAGTTTCAACCCTAAGCGAGGGCCGGCCATTTCAACGGGCCGGCCCTCGCGGCATACTTGGAGCAAGTCGCAACGAGGGAGTTAAGAGGGCCATGGCAACGTCCAGCAGCGTGGAAGCAGAGCAAAAATTCGACGCCGTGGAGTCCACTCCGCTTCCGACGCTGGAGACCATCGACGGCGTCGGAAAAGTCGGCGAACCAGTGACCCACACGCTCGAAGCCAGCTACTTCGACACTAGGCAGCTTGCCCTTGCCAGGCACGGGATCACCCTGCGGCGCCGCACTGGAGGGCACGACGCGGGCTGGCACCTGAAACTTCCGCTCGGCCCCGGCAAACGTACGGAAATCCATGCTCCCTTGGGCAGCGAGGATGTTGTGCCGACCGAACTCATGGACCGGGTGCTCGCCTATACGCGGGCCCACGCGGTCTCGGTGGTGGCAACCTTGCGCACGGAGCGCACGAGCTACGCCTTGTATGGAGGCCATGGAGAACGTGTGGCTGACTTCGTCGATGACCATGTCCGCGCCAACGTGACCGTGGGGGAGGCCCACGAGCTGCAATGGCGGGAGTGGGAAGTGGAACTGGCGGCCTCCGACGGCACGGGCGATGCTCTGCTGGCCGAGCTGACCCGGCAACTTTCCGAGGCCGGCGCGACTCCCAGTAAGCGGTCGTCCAAGTTGGCCACGGCTCTGGGCGGGCAATGGCCTGTGACCGGCAA
This sequence comes from Paenarthrobacter sp. AB444, assembly GCF_028736865.1. NCBI lineage: Bacteria > Bacillati > Actinomycetota > Actinomycetes > Micrococcales > Micrococcaceae > Paenarthrobacter > Paenarthrobacter sp. AB444. The sequence continues at coordinate 200,590 of NZ_JAQZBY010000005.1, forward strand.
GGCCGAGGAGAAGAAGGACAAGAAGGCCGGCAAGACCGAGGCATCCGTTCCAGTGCTCAGCTATCTGCGTGCGCAGCTGGCCGGCCTGCTCCTCCAGGATGCCCACGTCAGATTGCACCGGGACGATTCCGTTCACCAGCTGCGGGCCTACACGCGGCGGATCCGCTCCGTCCTGCACAGCTACCGTGAGATGTTCGAGCCCGAACCCGTTGCCGGACTCGAACAGGGGTTGAAGTCGTTGGCGGAGACACTGGGCAGGTACCGTGACACGGAAGTCCTGCACGAACACCTGCGCGCTTCCCTGGATGAACTGCCCGAGGAGCTCGTCCTGGGCCCACTGCACGCGGAGCTGGAGCAGCGGATGGAGGTCAGGGCAGACACCGCGAAGGCAGCCATTCAAGCGCGGTTGACCAGTCCAAACTACTTCCGGCTTCTTGATGACCTTGAGGCTTTCATCGACACACCTCCCCTGACGGAAAAAGCCAAGGCGCCGGCCCGGAAAGCCACCGCGAAGCTCGTCAACAAAGCGGTCAAACGGCTCCGCAAACGCCACGACGCGGCGGTGGCGGCCGCCGTCGGGCATTCACGCGACGAGGCCTTCCATAACGTGCGGAAATCCGCCAAAAAGCTGCGGTTCGCTGCTGCTGCCGCGGAAAGCGTCCATGGCAAACGCGCAGCCAAGCTGGGCAAGGCCGCGCATAACGTGCAGTCGATCCTTGGCACCCATCAGGACAGCGTAATGGCGCGCCGTGAGTTGCTGGATCTCGGCTCGGCAGCCGGTGCGGGGAACGCGGCGTTCACCTACGGGGTGCTGTATGCCGTTGAAGGTACAGTTTCGGATGCTGCGCAGCGGAAGTACCTGAAAAAGAGTGCCAAGGTGTTGAAGCTGCGGCTCAAGAAGTAGCCTGCGAGCCGGCGCTGGCCCCGCCATGCTGCGGCGCCCTGATTGCCTCTAGTTGCCCGCAGCAACCAGACGTAAACTGGCCTTCGGTTCACATCGAGGCTCGGAGACAGCATGCTCTGGAAGGTACTGGTTCGCTTCCTTCGGCCGCATCAGCGGCTGCTGGTCGCCGTCGTCGTTTTTCAACTGGCGCAGTCGATCGCATCCCTGTACCTGCCAACCCTGAACGCCGACATCATCGATAACGGCGTCGCCGCCGGGGACACGGAATACATCCTTCGGATGGGCGGCCTGATGCTGCTGATCACGCTCCTGCAGATCGCCTGTGCCGTGGTCGCGGTGTACTTCGGTGCCAAGGCAGCCATGGGGATGGGCCGGGATGTCCGTGACGCGATCTTCAGCAGGGTGGGCGAATTCTCGGAGCAGGAAGTCACCCGGTTCGGCGCGCCGTCGCTGATTACCCGCTCCACCAACGACGTCCAACAGGTGCAGCAGTTGGTGCTGATGTCGTGCACGCTTATGGTCACTGCGCCGATGCTCAGTATCGGCGGCGTGATCATGGCGGTGCGCCAGGACGGCCAGTTGTCGTGGCTGATCGCCGTGTGCGTGCCGGTGCTGCTGGTTGCGGTGGGCCTGATCGTGTCGCGGATGGTGCCGCTGTTCCGCAAAATGCAGGTCCGGATCGACGCCGTCAACCGGGTCCTGCGAGAGCAGCTCACCGGCATCCGCGTGGTGCGGGCGTTCGTGCGCGAGAACATGGAAGTCTCCCGCTTCGGCAGGGCGAACGACGACGTCACGGACGTTGCGCTGCGGGCTGGCCGGTTGATGGCGCTCATGTTCCCTGTGGTCATGCTGGTGATGAACGTTTCCAGTGTGGCGGTGATCTGGTTCGGCTCGTTCCGCATCGAGGACGGCTCCATGCAAGTGGGAACCCTGATTGCGTTCCTGAGCTATCTCATGCAGATCCTCATGTCGGTCATGATGGCAACCTTCATGGCAGTCATGATCCCGCGCGCCTCCGTCTCCGCCGACCGCATCGGCGAGGTGCTGGAGACCGACTCCAGTGTCCGGCCGCCGTCGAACCCTGTTTCCCTCACGGGCCGCCGCCGCGGCCAATTGGAAATGCGCGACGTCGGATTCGCCTACCCGGGTGCCGAACGGCCCGTGCTGAGCGGTGTCACCTTCACCGCGTTGGCCGGGCAAACGACGGCGATCATTGGCAGCACGGGCGCCGGCAAAACCACGCTCGTCAATCTGATGCCCCGGCTCTTCGATGCCACCACCGGTTCTGTCCGGATGGACGGAGTAGATGTTCGTGACCTTCACCCGGATCTGCTGTGGGGCCACATCGGCTTGGTTCCACAGCGGCCGTACTTGTTCTCCGGCACTGTCCGCAGCAACCTTCATTACGGTAAGCCGGATGCCACAGAGGACGAACTATGGGAGGCGTTGCGGGTGGCCCAGGCCGATGATTTCGTGCGCGGGATGGAAGGCGGGCTCGATGCGGCCATCTCGCAGGGCGGCACCAACGTTTCAGGTGGGCAGCGGCAGCGGCTCGCGATAGCCCGGGCGCTGGTGAAACAGCCTGAGCTCTACATCTTCGACGATTCCTTCTCCTCCCTGGACACCGCCACGGATGCCCGGCTGCGCCAAGCGCTCAAACGGCACACGAACGGCGCCACCTTGGTGATCATCGCCCAGCGCGTGTCCAGCATCGCCGACGCGGACCGGATCCTGGTGCTCGACGACGGCAGGATCGTTGGGCAGGGAACGCACGAAGAGTTGCTGGAGACATCCGAAACGTACAGGGAGATCGTGTCGTCCCAGCTGGCAGCGGAGGAGGCAGCATGAGCGCTGTATCAGCCGGACCGCGCGGCCCCCAGCGTCCGGCGATGGGCCCCGGGCGGGGTGGACCGTTCGCGGGGATGAACGTGCCCGCCGAGAAAGCCTCCAACTTCAAAGGCTCGGCGCGCCGCCTCCTGGGGACCTTGCAACCGGAACGACTCTGGCTTGGCCTGGTCCTGGTGTTGGCCGTGGCAAGCGTTGCGCTGTCCGTGATCGGTCCGCGGCTCCTGGGCGAGGGGACCAACCTGATCTTCGCAGGCATCGTGTCCAAGCAGCTGCCCGCCGGCGTCTCCAAAGAACAGGTCATCGCGGGGCTTCGCGCCTCAGGGGAGAACAGCAAAGCGGACATGCTGGGCGCCATGACCCTGACACCCGGCGTCGGGATCGACTTTGGTGCGCTGTCCTCCGTGCTGTTGTGGGCGCTTGCGTTGTATGTCTTGTCCTCAGCATTCGGTTGGATGCAGGCGTACGTCCTTAACGGCGTCGTACAGCGGACCGTGTACCGCCTCCGCCAGCGCATCGAAGCCAAAATCCACCGTCTCCCGCTTCGCTACTTCGATTCCATCCAGCGCGGTGAGCTGCTCAGCCGGGTGACCAACGACGTCGACAACATCTCCCAAAGCCTCCAACAATCCATCAGCCAGGTAGTGTCCTCGCTGCTGACGGTGCTGGGCGTGCTGGTGATGATGTTCATCCTCTCGCCCCTGTTGGCGCTGATCGCCCTGGTCACCATCCCGCTGACGTTGGGCATCACCATGCTGATCGCCAAGCGCTCGCAGAAGCTCTTCGTCGCGCAGTGGAAGAACACGGGAGAGCTCAACGGGCAGATCGAGGAAACCTACACCGGGCACGCCTTGGTGAAGGTGTTCGGACGGCAGAACGAGGTGCAGGAGAAGTTCCGCGCCAAGAACGCCGAACTCTACCAAGCGAGCTTCGGTGCGCAGTTCGTCAGCGGTCTGATCATGCCTGCCATGACGTTCATCGGGAACCTCGTCTATGTGGGGATTGCCGTGGTGGGCGGCCTGCAGGTGGCTTCCGGGGCGATGCAGCTGGGCGATGTGCAGGCGTTCATCCAGTACTCACGGCAGTTCACCATGCCTCTGGCGCAGCTCGGGTCCATGGCGAACATGCTGCAATCCGGTGTTGCCTCGGCCGAGCGCGTGTTCGATCTACTCGATGAGGAGGAAGAATCGGCTGAACCTCCTGCCTCTGACACGGGGCCTGGTCGAGGCCGGCTCGTATTCGAGAACGTCTCCTTCAGCTACTCGCCGGACAAGCCGCTGATTACGGATCTCAGTTTGGTGGCCGAGCCCGGGCAGAGCATCGCCATTGTCGGGCCCACCGGGGCGGGCAAGACGACGCTGGTGAACCTCATGATGCGGTTCTACGAGCTCGACGGCGGCCGGATCACCTTGGACGGCGTGGACATCGCCACCATGTCCCGGCAGGAACTGCGCTCGCGGATGGGCATGGTCCTCCAGGACACGTGGCTGTTCGGTGGGACCATCCGGGACAACATTGCCTACGGCAAGCCGGATGCTTCCGAATCTGCCATTGTGGAAGCAGCCCAGGCCACCTATGTGGACCGCTTTGTCCGGTCCCTGCCCGAGGGCTACGACACCGTCCTCGACGACGAGGGCAGCAACGTGTCGGCCGGCGAAAAGCAGCTGCTGACCATTGCCCGGGCGTTCCTGTCCCGGCCATCGGTGTTGATCCTGGATGAGGCCACGAGCTCCGTCGATACCCGGACCGAGGTGTTGGTGCAGAAGGCCATGAACGCCCTGCGCTCGGACCGGACCAGCTTTGTGATTGCCCACCGGCTCTCCACCATCCGCGACGCCGACCTCATCCTGGTGATGGAGGCCGGGCAGATCGTGGAGCAGGGGACCCACTCGGAGCTGCTGGCTGCCGGCGGGGCCTACTCCAGGCTGTACGAAGCCCAGTTCGCGGCACCGGTGGCGGAGGTCTGAGGCAGGATTACTTTCGACGGCGGGCGGTTGCGTAGGAGGGTTCGCGCAGTCGCCTGGTCCAGCCGTAGGTCCCAGCCGTGGGCAGCGGATTCAGGACCGGGTCGAAGCGTTCGTGGGTGTCTTCTGCGTGATCGGCGACTCTGAGCGTCAAGGTTCCAAACCTTGTCCAAGACCCGAGGGGGCTTGCATGGTGGAGTTCCAACGTCCAGGCCGTTTCGCTAAGGAGTGATCGGAAGGCGCCCGGGTCCATGGGCAGTTTTTCCGGTCCTCCAATGGTCCGCGCGGCGATGAGGACTGGGCCCTTATTCGACTTGTAGGGCATCATGCTGGAGAAAACAGCGCCCGCCGCGTCGCGTCGGAGCCGGAGGATGAAACGGCCCAGCCCGGTGGGGCCGGTGGTGGCCAGCAACATGTCAGATCGTTTGCCCTCCGTGAAACGCACTGCGAGGCCAATGATGTCCGGGAAGGCGTCCGGTGGCCCGATGGATCGGGAGATCCGGGCATCGACTTGCGTGCTTCCTGAGGCATCCAGCCAGGGAATGCCTGAAGGTTGTCGTGTGCCCTTGTCCCTGTCAAGGGTGCCAACCAGCCGGATTCCCTTTGGGTGGATCGGCCTGTGGGGTCGTACAACCTTGATGGCTTTGAACATGGCGGCAAACGCCGTGCCGGCCAAGGCTTGTAGCCTGCTGCTTACTGTCTTCCTGCGTCTTGCGGTCTCCACCAGATCACCCTATGTGGCCCACGTGGAGAAAGACAGGCTCCTGATTAATACTGGGCGTGCCTTCACGACCTTCTTTGAGACCAAGTCGCTCCAAAATCAACCTTTTCGTGGTGATTTTGGACTTACAAGGCCTCAAAGCAGGTCGTGGCGGCACGGCACGCGGCACGCGGCCCCGAGCTAGGGCAACCGCGATGGCCGCAGCACGTTCGCATCGCCGGCCTTGGTGGGATCCAACGGCACCGGGCTGAGCAGAACGGCTGGCCCGCGATGCAGCAATCCGCCGGACACCGCCTGGCACCGGACACCACCCCGCCCCCGCATCGCCTTGTGCGCACCGGGAGCCAGCATCTGGTCCATCCAGGCGCAGGGGTGGGCCGGGCGCCCGGCCTTTAAGCGCACCATATCTCCACCGGACTCAAGGCCGAACTCGTGGCCCAGCAGGGGAGCGAGCTCCACTCCGCGCAGCACAACGTTCCGGCGGGTCAGAAGGGGATCGAAAGGCCCGGCTCCAAGCTCGGCGGCAATGGCTTCCAATGCCTCGATGGCGAAGAGCGTCACCGCGGCATCCATATGGGCGGCCTTGCCGAAGAACCTGTCCCCAACAATGCCTTTGCCGGCAACCAACTCAGCCTGATCGACGTCGTCCGTTGGAACGTCAGCCGCCCCCTCGCGCGCGCGGCCAAAGTACGCATGCCCCGGCGACACCAAAAGGTGCAGCACCTCGACGTCGTACCTGTACTCAGTCATGCTCCAACGCTAGCCCCTGTTGCCGCGCAGCGCAGGACCCATTGTCCCGCTATGTAAAGCGTGCTTTACTTTGCTCATGAGTAAAGCTTCCTTTACATCACGTCGGGCGCCTGCCCAGCACTACGTTTTGGCCGCCATCTTCGGCGCCGTCCTGACCATCGCGGTTGCGGTAGTGGTCGGAGCAACCAACCCGGGTGACTTTTGGCCCGCAGCAGGGATCGGCGCTCTGTGTTCGGCATACCCGGCCCTCTCGCTCGGGGTGCGGATCTTCGTCTCGAACAACACCGTCACCCGCGACTCCCACGGCGAGCAGAGCGTCGAGTTGCAATGGATGCGCGAGGCCGGCGCGGGGGCCTTCCTGGACGTCCTGGTGGCCACGATCGTTGCTGCGCTGGTGCTGGCCATCGGTCGTTTCCAGATTGACGCCCTCCCGGTGCTGCTGGGACTTGTTGCCCTCAGCGCCGCGGATGCCGGACTCCGCTACGTGACCATCCGCCGTCGAGCTCTTAAGTGAAGAACAACCTCGCCGAGCGTCGTGCCGGCCGCAACTGGACCCAGGCGGACCTGGCCGCCGCGCTCGGAGTGTCCCGGCAGACCGTCATCTCCATCGAGAAGGAGAAGTTCGACCCCTCCTTGCCTTTGGCCTTCCTCATCGCGCGAACCTTTGGCTGCGCCATCGAGGACATCTTCACTGCAGAGTGATCGGCCCGCACAGATACAGTGGGCACCGTGAACTTTGCTGAAGCGGCCGACGGCGCACAACTCGCGTGGACGTCTGAAGGCCAGGGCGAGCCGATGCTGCTCATCGCCGGACAGGCGACGGCCATGGACGGTTGGGGCCCGACGGCGGAGCTTCTGTCCCGCTCTTACCGCGTCATCCGCTTTGATCACCGGGGGATTGGCCTCAGCGGCAAGGGTGAAGCTGATCGCTACACCACGCGCTTGCTCGCACAAGATGCAGTGGCCGTCCTGAACGCAGCCGACGCGGATTCAGCACACGTGTACGGGCATTCGATGGGCGGGCGCATCGGGCAGTGGCTGGCGATCGATGAGCCCCGAAAAGTGCGGACTTTGTCCCTCGCGGCTACCAGTGGGGGAAAGTGGCCCGACACCTCGACCATGCCGCACAAGGCTGCCTTGGAAGCACTGGTAAGCGGCGACATGAGCCGTCTTGAACCTCTCTTCTTCGACGCCGCATGGGCCCGGAGCAACCCCGAAGCGACCCACACCTTCTTCAATTCCCGGGCTTCGGCGTGGGCCAAAGCGCGTCACTTCAAGGCCAGCCGCGAACACGATGCCTGGAGTGAGCTTGGCGCCATCCGGTCTCCGACGCTGATACTGCATGGCACCGAGGACAGGCTGACTCCTTTGCTTAACGCCCAGCTTCTCCGCGGGCACATCCCCGGCTCCGTGCTCGTCAGGGTTCCCGGCGCGGGGCATGGGCTGCACCTGGACCATCCCGAGACTGTCGAGTGGATCCGGCAGTTCATTGAACGCAGGAGCGGCTAGCCCGCCGCGCCAACGTGACGGACCAAGGCATCCACAATAGGCAGCTGCCCCTTGACGAGCTTGGTGCGGGCCACGGACTCTTCAAACCACTGGGCGTCGTCGATCTCCGGGAATTCCTTGATGGCGCCGGAGCCTTTGGGCCATTCCATCGGGAAAGTATTGCTGACAATCTCCTCAGGCTGAAAATCGTTGGCTTCAGCGGTGAAAGCGGTGATGAGCTTTCCTGAGGGCTGACGGAATGTGCCCAGCAAAACGTACTCGGTCGATGGGGGAGGAGTGCCGATTTCTTCGGTGAATTCACGACGCGCGGCAGTCAGCGCGTCTTCGTCGTCGGAAAATTCACCCTTGGGAATTGACCAGGCGTGCTGGTCCTTCCTGGCCCAAAAGGGCCCTCCCATATGGGCTATCCAGAGCTCCAATTGTTCTGTGCTGTTGCGGCGGTAAAGGATGATGCCTGCGCTGTGGATACTGATGGTGCCTCCCGGGCCAAATGCTGCCTGCACTTTCACAAGAACACCTCAAGGCTACGCCGATGGACCCCGCCGTTATCCAATCGATGTTAATTCCGGGATTTCGGGTGCCAATTTCGCTTCCGACAGGACTGCGGCTCCCTGATAATCGAGGAGTTGTACCTTCTTCGGGGGTGGAGGGTATTGCGGCCAGCGGGACCAGCCGCTGGCATTCTGGGCGCATCAGCAGGAGGAAACAGCTATGGCATTTGCAGTGAGGCTCCTTCCACGTGGGGGAAGAAGAATGATGGGGGTGGCCGTTGTTGCTGCGGTTGCCTTGTCGATGTTTGCGGGAACAGGTCCGTCGCACGCGGCGGACACAACGCCCATGGCCGATGATCCTGGCCCTGTGGGCAGTTTCGCGTGGAAAGGTTTCAATTGGCAGAAGCGGTTCTGGGGCGGGGCACCCATGTACAACGGCACGTGGGATCCGAACAATGTCAGCAATCCTGACGCGAATGGCTACGTGAAGCTGTCCATCAGCAATCCCACGGGATCGGCCCCAGTGGGCGCAGAATTCCAATCCACGCGTGAAGGTTTCGGCTACGGGACGTACAGCACCACGGTGGAAAAGGACGTCAGTGCGCTCCAAAAGGAAGCGGTGTGGGGCTGCCTGTTCACCTATGACCCCAACGCAACGCCCGGGTACACGGAGATCGACCTCTGTGAGGCCTCGGCGTGGGGCGGAGGTGGCGCCTATGGCGAGAGCTGGCCTGTGACGCAGGGACATGGGTACTGGTTCGATGCCAGCCTGCCTCCCGGGCAGGGCAACAACACGGTCAATTTCGACGTCACGAATGCACCGATCCTCACTCATCGAATGGTCTGGGAGCCGGGCAAGATCACCTTTGAGACGTTTGCGGGTGAAGGCTACAACGGGCCACTCCTGAAGAGGACCGTCCTGGAGGGCTCCACCGTTCCCACGCCCGCCAAGGAACAGATCCACTTCAACCTGTGGGTGACCGGCGGTGGCGGTGGAGACCCGGCCCATGTTGCGCCGGAGTCCGTCACTGTCAGGGACTTCTCCTTTGTCCCCGCCAACCAGCTCACCGGACCGACTCCCACCATCACCGGCAATGCCGCCGTCGGATCAACGCTCACGGCCGTCCCGGGCGCATGGCCTGCCGGAACCACTTTGGCGTATCAGTGGTTCAAGAACGGCACGGCTATTTCGGGGGCCACAGCTCCCACCCGGGTCCTGGCCGCTTCCGATCAAGGTGCCGCCCTGACCGTGCGGGTGACGGGAAGCCTGAGCGGCTATGCCTCGGCGACGAAGGAGTCCGCACCAACGGCGGCAGTGGTGGCGGGAACCTTGGTGGCTCCCACCCCCACTATCAGCGGTAACCTCACAGTGGGTTCAATGTTGACCGCCAACCCGGGAACGTGGACATCCGGGACCTCGCTGGCGTACCAGTGGTACCGCTCCGGCGCCCCCATTTCCGGGGCAACGTCCAAGAACTACAAACTTGTCGCGGCTGACCAAGCGGACACCATGAGTGTGAGGGTCACGGGATCCAAGGCCGGCTACACCACGGTGTCCAAGTTCTCGGCCAGCACGGCAATGGTTCCCTAGGACGCGGAAGGCAGGCTCTTGTCCGCCCGGACGGGAACGATCCTCTTAATCGCCAGTCCCAAAGCCAGCATGGCAAAGGCGGCCAGGGCGAACCAGAACAGATCGCCCGCTCCGGTCATCGCGAGCGTGCCTGATCCCATTCCGCCAGCGGCTGCTCCGGCAATGGGATTTACTGGGTTGTTGTACATCGGGAACTACCAAACTTTCTTACGGTTGAATGCTGCATCCAGGTACGCCTTGGCGTGGACGGCCTGGAGGAAGACGTCGATCACTGTTTCGTACATGGTCGCGGCCAGCAGCATGTACCTCCAGCCCCGGAAACGCACAGTGATGATGCGTTCCAGGATGAAGATGCCGGTGACTGCAACCCAGAAGGGCTGGAGGTTGAGCCCCATCCCTGAAATGAGTGCAAAGAGGATGGAACCAAAGTAGGCCAGCGTCACTACGACGCCGATCATTGAAAGGAACTGACGGCCCCAGTAGGGCCTGGTCACTTTGGTCCATCCGTATTGCACGCAGTTCTCCACCGCGCCCCGCTTCCACCGGAGCCGTTGTGCCCACAGTTCACGCCACGTGGGCATGACCTCCGTGACCAGCGTGCAGTTGGCCGGAGAGGCGATACGGTAGCCCAGTGTCAGCAGGGCGAAGGAGAGTTCGTTGTCCTCGGTAAGGACGGACGTGTCGTAGATGCCGCCGTTGCCGTTGCCGGGCGGCAGTGTGCCCTGGAGGCGGGCGGCAGCGACGTCGCGAAGTGTCTTGACGCGGAAGAGGGCAGCGGTGCCGGTCACCACCAGGCACTTGCCGTGGAGGCGCTTCACATCGCGGGCGTAGCGGGCGTATTCGTTTCGCTGGAGGTGACCGACGAAGCCGCCTCCGGGGCCGCCGCTGAAGACCCCGCCTACCGCGCCGAGCAATTCGTCCCTGAGGAGGTTTGCCTTGGCGTTCTCAATGAAGTCCAGAGCCAACTGGGAGTCGGCGTCCTGGACCAGGATCAGGTCTTCGGGATCGGCGTCGGGAAGCAGCCGGCTGAGGGCGAAATTGAGTGCCCCCGCTTTCTTGTCCTTGTTCCCGACGGTGCGGATGACCTCTGCCCCCTGAGCCAGTGCGAGCTCTTCGGTGTCATCCGTGCAGTTGTCGGCCACCACGATCACGCGATCAGGCCGGTGGCTCTGGTTGTTCAGGGAGACGAGGGTTTCGGTGATGCCGGCGGATTCGTTGTGGGCCGGAACCAGCACGGTGACTACGCCACCGGCTGCACGGTGGGTTCCCCGTGGCGCCACGGCTGGGTCCGGTGCATCAGTGTGGACTGTGTTGTCGGTGAGCATGGGGACCCCTCCGTTCCTGCGTTGATTGCGTTGTCTCATTTAGAGTTCCAACGCGAACGCAAGAAAGGGGCAGGCAAACCGTCAAGGAAAACTCAAGGTTTGCTCAGGACTTACCGGCAATCGAGTTCGTGGGAGTGGTGCGGGAACGGGGGAAAATTGCGGGTGGTTTCGCTGGCTTCCAGCGAACTCGCGCTTTAAACGCAAGAGGACGACGGCGGGAGGTCCCGGCGTCGTCCTCTTGCGTTTGTTTCGAGCTGCTTAGCGGCTCAGGGCAACCGTGAAGGTTTTCGGTCCGCTGAGGGTCACGGCGATTCCGCAGTTTTCAGCGGCAGCGCGGTGGGAGAGGGACTGGATGGCGGCATCGATGGTGTGGTCGATGGCCGACTTGTCCCAGATTTTCAGCGTGATGGAGTCAGTATGTGTCGTCATTGTCAGTACTTTCACTCAGGCCGTTGACAGCCCCAAGCCTCTTCGCCCGGGGCCGCATCCTCGTCGGTGAGGATTGCTGATTCAGCTTGTATGGGAACGGATTCCCTCATTCATGGTTCATGCTGCCCACCCCGAAAAACAAGCCAAACGGCCCAAGTGTGACCGATTACACGTTCCTCATTACTCCGTGTAACCGGTGGCGGCACTGCGCTCGCGCCACCGCTCAACCTCGGCCCGCATGGCTTCCTCCACGGCGTTGTAGGCGTAAACAGCGTCGGCTCCCAGCAGCAGGAATGCCGGTGTTTCGTCGGCGTCGACGGCACTGATGATCAGTTGCGCGGCCTTGTCCGGATCACCTGGTTGGGTGCCGTGGACGGTGTCGTTTTCCTTGCGGCGCTTGCCCGCGGTTTCGGCGTAGTCGTCGATGGCTTCGGCTGACTGTGTCAGGGACCGGCCTGCGAAGTCGGTCCGGAAACCACCCGGTTCCACGGCCGTCACGGTGATCCCCAGGGGTGCCAGTTCCTTCTGCAGGGAGCCCGAGATGCCTTCCAGTGCAGCCTTCGTAGCCGAGTAGTACCCCGAACCGGGAGGGCAGATCCGCGCCCCGATGGAGGAGATGTTCACGATCGCACCGGAACGGCGGGAACGCATGCCGGGCAGGACGGCCTTGATCATGGCGACGGGACCGAAAACGTTGGTGTCGAACAAGGCCCGGACATCGGCGTCGTCGCCCTCTTCAACAGCAGCGCGGTAACCGTACCCGGCGTTGTTGACCAGGACGTCAACGACGCCAAAGCGTTCCTCCGCCTGCTTCACGGCCGCGTCCACCTGGGACTGGTTGGTGACATCGAGCGCTACGGCGAGTGCCGTCGTCGGGAACTCCGTGGCGAGGTCCTGCAGGGATTCAGTGTTGCGGGCGGTGACGACGGCGTTATCGCCTTTCGCGAGGACCGCTTGGGCCAGTGCGCGGCCAAGTCCCGTGGAGCAGCCAGTGATGAGCCAGGTAGTCATGTGGTTCCTTTCATGGTTGACCTATCCAACTGAACGCTACTCCCCACGGCTGAGGGAGTGCCTGCGTTAACAGGTACTGACAGGGCCACTGTGAAGATCAGCCCACGTGGACCCACGGGCGCCGGCTCACGTCCGGTTCTGCTTCCCGCAGGACTTCACGGGTGACTGGGGCGATCTCGCCCTCGCCCAGGAACAGGAAACGCAGCAGGTTGGTGATCGGGTTGCCTTCGGTCCAGCGGAAATAGATGTGGGGCATCAGGCCTGTGACATCGCGGATATGGAGCAGCACGGAGGCAATGGTGTTCGCCACCACCGGACCGTGGACCTCCAAGATCCGGTAGCCGTGGCGTTCGATGCCCTTGACGTAGAGCTCTGTCTCGAAATCGGAGGTGTCGTCCAGCACCACTTCCAGGAACATACCGTGATAGTTGAGGGGGAGGTGGCTGACCTCGATGGCCGAGACCAGCTTCTCCCGGTACGCCTCGGCCGTGAGCCTGCGGGGCTCGTGGGCGATGAGCCGGATGGGACCTGAGTCGTCGTCGAGGATGAATTCGAGGGCGTTGCGGTCCATGTGGACATGCGTGGCGTGCAACTCAAAGGACCTCCGCACCCGGGACAGCAGGGAAATGCCGATGATTCCCGCGATGAAGACGGCCGCGATCCGGATGCCTTCCGGGCGCTCCACGATGTTCGCCACCGTGGTGTAGACGAAGACCGTGGCTATGGCACCGAAGGCAATGGTCCGCTTGCGTTGATGACCACGGCGGCTGGACAGTGTCACTGCCACGGCGGCTGAGGTCATGAGCACCAGGACGCCGGTGGCGTACGCACCGCCCTGGGCGTCGACGTCGGCATTGAAGACCACGGTGATGAAGAACCCCACCAGCGTGAAGACGAGAACCAGCGGCCTGACTGCCTTGGCCCAGTCGGGAGCCATGCCGTAACGGGGGAGGTAGCGCGGGACGAGGTTGAGCAGGCCGGCCATGGCGGAGGCCCCGGCGAACCACAGGATGGCGATGGTGCTGATGTCGTACATGGTTCCGAAGCCGAGGCCCAAGTACTCGTGGGCCAGGTATGCCAAGGCTCGACCGTTTGCCTGGCCGCCCGTTTCGAACTCGCGCTCCGGGATCAGGACCACCGTGGTGAAGCTGGACGTGATGAGGAAGGAACTCATGATCAAGGCTGCTGTGGTCAGCATCCGCCGCGTACCCCGGATGCGGCCTGTGGGCTTGGCCTCGGTGTCTTCCGGATCGCCTTGGACCTGCGGCATCACGGCAACGCCGGTTTCGAAGCCCGAGAGGCCGAGCGCGAGCTTAGGGAAAACAATGCACGCGATCGCTATGGCCATGATCGGGTTGCCGTGCGAGGTCCACAGCAGCTGCCACCAATTCCCCACCGCGGTGGGATGGGTGAGCACTTCCACCACCGTGGTGGCGACGACCACCACGTTCAGCCCGAGGTAGAGGACCACCAGGACAACGGCGACACCGATCGCTTCCTTGAACCCGCGCAGGAACACCGCCGCCAAGAGAGCCAAGAGGAACAAGGTCACCAGCACGTTCTGGCCTTGCAACCAGCCGGGCATGACCGGGTTTTGGATGAGGTGGGCTGTGGCATCGGCAGCGGACAGGGTCATGGTGATCATGAAATCCGTGGCTGCGAAGCCCAGGAGCACCAGGACCAGGAGCTTGCCGCCCCAGCGGGGGAGCAGCCGCTCCAGCATGGCAATGGAACCCTCGCCCCGGGGGCTCTCGCCAGCCACCCTCCGGTACACAGGCAGTGCACCGAGCAGGGTCACGGCAACCAGGACGATGGTGGCCAACGGCGAGATCACCCCTGCTGCCAGCGCAGCGATGGCCGGCTGGTAACCCAATGTGGAGAAGTAGTCCACACCCGTCAGGCACATGACCTGCCACCAGTGGTGCTTCTTTTCATGGGCCGCGCTGACGCCGCCTGGCCCGGGGTGTCGCCCTTTGTTGTCCTGCAGGCCGAACAGAAGCCAGGTCCGGAACGATGTCCAGCCCTTGGGCCCCTGCGCTGACGGGTCTGCCGGGGGCCTGCTTAACGTGGTCATGGGTTTCCTCCCAGCCCTACGCTCATTCAATCTGAGCTGAACATAGCACCGCTAAGGATGCTTGGTACCGGACCGGGAGGATTCTTGATGAGTCCTTAACGCGGCAGGGAAACTGGAGGTCCGGCGCGCCCTCTCTCACATAACCCCGGCTTCCGGCCGACCCTCTCTCACGTGGTGATAGAGGGTCGACGGGAAAGGGGTGGTATGTGAGAAAGCATTCGAGTGAGGCCGGGCTTGTCAGTGCTGGCCGAGCGAACCACCCAGGGGCGGCACGGCACCCGGTCCCCGTCGGCCTTCCGGTCCGGTGGCGTCCTCAGACGTGTCCCCTTCGAAGACTCCGGCACCTGATTCGTCCTGGTCCGAGCGCTCGGCCGCACTGCGGGTGTCGCTCTCAGCCGTGCCGTCCGAGTCGCCCTCAAGGTCATCGGCCAAGCCATTGGTCTGGTCGAAGGGGTGGGTGATCGGATCCAGGGTGTCTTCGCTTGCGGTGGTGCGTTCCGTATCTTTCTCGGTCACGGTGTCCTCCTCGCTGGCTCCAAATTCATCAGTAAACTTACAATATCCGCTATTGGGGCCGCGGACCAGAGGCTTGGCGCGCCGACCGCCGTCGAACGTCCATGCGTACCTTCCCGACCCTCTTTCGGGAGGCGTCGCGGGAAAATTACCCCATATCGGTTGCTTATCGCTTCACGGCGCGGCAAAGCAGGTGGGGAAGGTACGGGACTTACGACGCCGGGACGGCAGCGCTGCTGCGGGCGTATCGTTAAAGCCCCGGCCGTCTCTCGAAACGGACCAGTGTCATGGCGCGAATCATCATCATGGGCCCTCCGGGTTCCGGCAAAGGCACTCAGGCGGTCCACATCGCCAAGCATTTCGGCGTCCCGGCCATCTCAACGGGGGACCTGTTCCGCGCCCACGCCCGGGAGAGGACCGGACTCGGTTTGGAAGCGGGCGCCTACATGGACCGCGGGGAGTTCGTGCCGGACCACGTCACCACCAACATGCTCAAACAGCGGCTCGAGGAAGTCGACGCGGCCAATGGCTTCCTGCTGGACGGCTATCCGCGGACGGTGATGCAGATCGGGGCCTTGGACGAGTTGCTGGCCATGAGGGGACAGGCTCTGGGAGTCGTCCTTGCGCTCACTGTGCCGGATGATGAATTGGTGGCCCGTATGCTGCTTCGTGCAAAGGAACAGGGGCGCCGCGACGATACCGAGGATGTGATTCAACGCCGTTTGGAGTTGTATCGGGATGAGACCCAGTCTGTGCTGTCGGCCTACCAGCAGCGCGGGATCCTGCTCACTGTTGATGGATCGGGCGAGCGTGAGGACATCACGACCGCCGCCATTGCCGCCGTCGAAAAGGTGTTGGCGCCCTAGCCTGTTGCCGCTGGAAGTTCAGCTCCGAGCACGCGAAGGTAGGCCGCGAAGCCCTCTGGTGCGCGGGCGTGAGTGCGCCCGGACGTCAGGACGCGGGTAGTATCCGTAGCAACCACGCTGAATCCATGGCTACGAAGACGTTCCACCAGGACACGGTCCTCGTGCGCCCGAAGTTTGGGAAATCCGCCCGCCGCCAGGTACGCGGAGCCCCGGACTCCCAGGTTCGCGCCGTATATGTGCTGGTGGTCCTCGCGGAACGGGTGCAGT
This sequence comes from Paenarthrobacter sp. AB444, assembly GCF_028736865.1. Classification (NCBI taxonomy): domain Bacteria; kingdom Bacillati; phylum Actinomycetota; class Actinomycetes; order Micrococcales; family Micrococcaceae; genus Paenarthrobacter; species Paenarthrobacter sp. AB444. The sequence continues at coordinate 216,850 of NZ_JAQZBY010000005.1, forward strand.
TCCAACCATCGCCCCAACAGTGATGGGTCGAGGTCGTCCGGGTCAGGTTCCACGGAGCCCAGGATGGCATCGGCTCCATCGTTGGCAAGCTCCACTTGGCGGGTCAGCCAGTTCGCCGGAACTGTGGAGTCGGCGTCGGTATTCGCGAGCCAAAGTGCCTGCAGCGAACCGGGCTGAGCCGGGTTCAGCTGAGCCTGGTGCAGCGACGCCAATGCTGCGCGGATGCCCTGGCGCCGGCTGGACCCCGTGCTGCGGAGCGCAACGTTCATCGAACTGAACCGGGGATCGCCTGCCACGTAGGCGGCCGTGATGTCCGCCGAGCGGTCAGTGCAGCTGTCCAGGACGACGGTGACGGCGACTTGAATCTCCGGCCGCGCCTGCTGCAGAGCGTCCGCTGCCGTTCCGAGCGCAGCCAGCGCTTGGCCGATGTGCTTGTCCTCGTTGTGGGCGGGCATCACCACAGTCACCTGCCGGATGCCCTGCGCTGCCGGAGTTGTCATGTCGCCGTGTCCGGAGCGACGAGGACCTCCAGGATGAAGTCTTTCTCCCGGTACAGCCCGTGCGTCGGCCACTGAAGAGTGGTCCGGGCCATAGCGTGCACCGCCTCCGCGTCGAGCTGCCAGCCGGAGATCGGGTGCCGCCAATGGCACAGAAGCAGCGTGCCTCCGGGCCGGGTGGAGGTCTGGATCCGTGCAAGGAGTTCGTTGAGTTCGTCCGGTGAGAGGTAGTAACCGGTCTCGGACAACACCACCAGATCGAAGGTACCCTCAGGCCACTCATGTGGCACGGTGACATGGCGGAACCCGGCCGAAGAGTGTGCGGGAAGGCGTTTGCGGGCTTCTTCCAGGGCCGTGCTGCTGGCATCGACGCCGAGGAAAGTCCGGCAGCGTTCCGCGAGCTCCTGGCTCAGTGTGCCGATGGAACAGCCCAGTTCCAAGCCCGATTCATAGGATTCCTCGGGCAAGGCAGCCAGGGTCAGCGCCCGCTTCCGCCGTTCGTACCAGCTGGTGGTGTAGCTCCAGGGGTCTGCCTCCCTGGAGTGGACCTCGTCGAAAATCCGTTCCGCATCCTTGGCGCTGTTGTTGCCAGCCGTGGAAGGGTGCCACACGAAGGTCTCCCACGACCTGCCGAAGTGCTCCAGGAAGCTGCTTAAAAGCAGGGTCTCATCGCCGGGCTCTGCGGACAGGGGTTCCGTTTGTGAGGCGTGGGCGCGCATGGCGTTGGCCTTGGCCTCCTGCTCCGCGGCCGAGAGCGGTACCCGGACCCACTCACGCCACGATCCTTCGTCCGGGCCCGCCCACAGCCAGTACCAGATGGGGTATTCCAGCAAGCCGTGGCCGCCGGTTGTGGCGACCTCCGCAGCCGTCGAGCCAAGGGTGTCGTGGTCGGTGTGTCCGTCCGAACGGTAGGGGGCAATGATGGCCACGTTTTCCGCCGGCCGCCCTGATGATGAAATGACCTCCCGCACCGCGGCCGAGATCCGGTCCGCGTTGGCTGCCAGTTGTCCGTCCGGCAGTTCCAAAAACCGCCAGTCCGCGCTGGGAGCCAGCCCGGACACAGCCGCGTCGAACTCTGTGAGCCTGAGAGCGGCAAGCTGCTCCGCCGTCGTCGTGGGCGATTCCGGGTGCGACGCCTCCCCGGCAGTGCAGAGCACGAACCTCACGTCCGCGCCCGCAGCGTGCAGTTTGGCGACCAAGCCGCCCGCGCCGAGGGTTTCATCGTCCGGATGCGCCGCGAGCACTACGAACGTCATGCCCGCGAGTTCGTCATGGTCCAAGGCGAGCTCGGGGAGGGCGGCGACGCCGCTGCGCGCCCAATCGGCCTCGGACGTGCCGGTATCGGCGTGCGTAAAGGTCACCAACTGCGGTCCCCCTTCAGTGTCAGGCCGCCCAGCTGGGCATCGTCGCGCATCGCATGGTGCTGCCGGATGTACAAGGACAGGTCCGCCATGCGCTTTCCGTAAGCCTCATCGAACGCCAGCGGGCCGGGGCCCAGGTTTTGCGTCACCAAGTTTTGGACGCGCTCGACGGCGGCCGCTACAGTTCCGCGGACACGCAGGGCATCGCTCCAGGGGCTTGGGTTGTCCCGGCTGGCGTCGTCCGGATCGGCCTCGGCGTCGAGCTCGACGGCGTACGCCTCGCCGGCGTCGATGCGTTCGGCCGTCTGGGCGAGGTAGCCGATGACTCCGCTGATGGTGCGGTCGATGTCTCCCAAAGCGGCCAACGCAATCTGGTCCGGTTCGCGGCCGTTGGCCGCGGCCTTTGTTAGGGCCGCGGCGAAGTCCCTTGCTACTGCGACAGCGCCGCCCAGCCAGCAGGCGGCCACGCCCATGCCACCCCATGCGAATCCGGGGCGCTTGAAGTACCAGTCATCGCCGCCGACGGGGATGGCCGGAACGTTGTCGAAGTGAACTGTGCCGCTGGGGATTTCCTGCAGGCCGCGGCTTGTCCAGGCAGGGGTCTCTGCCGTCACGCCAAGGTCCTTCAGGTTCACCGCGAACGCGGCCCGTGCGCCGTTGTCCGGAAGGTGCGCTGTGATGACGGCGCCGTCCAAGTACTGGGCCAGCGAGCACCACGGTTTGGAGCCGCTGAGGACGAAGCTGCCGTTGGCGGTCCGCTTGGCTTCGAGTTTCATCCCCGGCCCCTCGGCGGCGAAGACTCCCCAAGCACCCGTGGTGTCGGTTTCGACGCCGGACTGGGACAGGATCGCGAGGGCATCCAAGTGGGGCTCAAGGACCCGCCCCGCGGCCACATCCACTGCCGTTACTGAGGCGAGGAGTTCCCATAGCTTGGCCGTGTTGCCTTCACCGGGCAGGGGGGCCGTCTGCCCAATGTCCTTTGCGATAGCCAGCAGGGCCGGGACATCGCCCACCGCGGCGTGCACCTGGTGGAGCAACGGCTCCAGCGCTTGGAGCTGTACGGGGACCGAACTGATGCGTACGGGCTGGGGGTCGGGTGCGCTCATGGACCCAGCCTATTCTAAGGACCCTTAGTTTAGCTGCGGGCGGAAAAGGAACGACGGCGGGTGGTGCCCGCCGTCGCTCATAGGCCGACAGCCCCCAACGAGCCCACCCCCTGCAAAAGTTCCCCTTTGTCGCCACATGACATCGCATCTTCACAACTTTTGTCATGCGAGTCACATCTACTTGTCACTGGGCATGACAGATTCCGTAGCTTGGAAGGGTCACATTCCGAGCCAGGAGAACGCAATGCCCCAATCCAACGAATCCGCCACCATCCCCGCCGACTCCCACAGCCCGCCGGGACCGGAAACCAGCCAGCCCAGCACCGGGAAACCCAGCTTCCTCAGCAACCTCGGCGCCGACCTTCCCGCATCGCTGGTGGTCTTCCTCGTAGCCCTCCCGCTGTCCCTGGGAATCGCCGCCGCCTCCGGAGCGCCCATCATGGCTGGCCTCATTGCCGCGGCCGTGGGCGGAATTGTCGCCGGCAGCCTTGGGGGCTCCCCACTTCAGGTGAGCGGCCCCGCCGCGGGACTGACCGTCGTCGTCGCCGGTCTGGTTGCCGAGTTCGGCTGGCAGGTGACGTGCGCCATCACGGTGGGTGCCGGCGTCGTGCAGTTGCTCATGGGTGTCAGCCGTATCGGCCGAGCCGCGCTGGCAGTGTCGCCGGTGGTGGTCAAGGCCATGCTCGCGGGCATCGGAATCACCATCATTTTGCAGCAACTCCATGTGCTGCTCGGCGGGCAAGCCGCAGGGTCCGCCGTCGAAAACCTCACCGCGCTCCCTGCCGCCGTCACCAACGTCGAGCTGCACTCGGCGCTGTTGGGGCTTGCCGTCGTCGCGATCCTGCTGTCTTGGAAGTTCCTTCCCGCCGCGGTGCGAAAAGTGCCAGGGCCGCTTGCCGCCGTCGTTGCCGTCACGGCGTTGTCCGTTGCGGTGGCGCCAGGCGTGGAGCGGATCAGCTTCAGCGGTTCGATTTTCGACGCCGTCGCCCTCCCCAGCCTGCCCGACGGCAACTGGCGCGCCGCCGCCATGGCCGTCATCACCGTGGCGCTGATTGCCAGCATTGAGTCCCTGCTCTCCGCCGTCGCCGTCGACAAGATGCATGGCGGGATCCGCACCAACCTCAACCGCGAACTCGTCGGCCAAGGCTCGGCGAACATGGTCTCCGGCATGCTCGGTGGCCTGCCGGTGACCGGCGTGATCGTCCGCAGCGCCACCAACGTTGAAGCCGGTGCGAAGAGCCGGACATCCGCAATCCTGCACGGCGTCTGGGTCCTGGTGTTCTCCGCGTTGTTCGCGGGCCTCATCCAGCTGATACCGCTGTCCGTCCTGGCAGGTTTGCTGTTGGTGATCGGCGCGAAGCTCATCAAGGTGGCCGATATCCGCACCAGTCTTCGCACCGGTGATCTGCTGGTCTATGCCGTCACCGTGGTCTGCGTTGTGGTCCTGAATCTGCTGGAGGGGGTCATTATTGGCCTGGCCCTCGCCGCGTTGTGCGTGCTGTGGCGGGTACTCCGGGCCCAGATCCAGGCGCACGCCCCAGCCGGGACCGGCCTGCCGTGTCGGGTGACCATCGCCGGCTCGTGCAGCTTCTTCGCGCTGCCCCGGCTCAACCGGGTCCTTCACTCCGTTCCCGAAGGCCAGGACGCAGTGGTGGAACTCAACGCCGACTACCTCGACCACGCTTTCCGCGAATCCCTGGTGGCCTGGGAGAAACAGCAGCGGAACAGCGGCGCGACCGTGGTGGTGGAGGAGCACGGCACCACCGCCTTCACCGACGCGGAGGACAACACGCCCCAGCGCCAGGAACCGCGTGAATTCCCGCTTCCGCCGCGCACGACGTGGCAGCCGGCGGACGCGGCAGCCCAGAGGAACAACGACGACGGCGACCCCCACCCGCCGCTGCGGTCCATCCTCCTGGGCATCGACAAATACCATCGCCGGCACGCAGACAAGGTCCGGCCGTTGGTACAGGACCTCACCGAGGGACAAAACCCTGACACCTTGTTCGTGGCCTGCGTCGATTCACGCGTGAATCCCAACCTGATCACCAGCAGCGGTCCCGGCGATCTGCTCACGCTGCGGAACATCGGCAACGTAGTGTGCAGCGATGACCACGACGCTTCGATCGACTCAACGCTGGCCTTCGCGGTGAAGGCCTTGTCCGTGGACTCGATCGTCGTTTGTGGCCACTCCAATTGCGGAGCCATGAAGGCTGTGATCGCGGATGCCGAGGGTTCGGATGCCGGATTGGGACGCGGGTTCGATACCTGGCTTGAGCATGCACGGCCCAGCTATCAGGCACTCCTTGCCGGACACCCCGTAGCCCGTGCCGCCGAAGTCGAGGGCTTCAGCCGCCTGGATCAGCTGAGCATGGTGAATGTGGCCATCCAGCTGGGTAAATTGTCCGAGCACCCCGTCACGGGACCCGCACTGGCTTCAGGGCAGGTGCAGGCAACGGGGCTGTTCTACGACATCTGCACGGCCCGCGTGGTCCTGGTAACGCCCGAGGGAATCGAGCAGTTGGACCCGAGCATGGCCGTCCGCTAAGTCAGGTGCGGCCGAGCCCCGGCCCGCGCCGCCGCCACCCACATTAGGCCGCGAAACTGCCCCGACACGCCGTACCCACGGCGTGTCGGTGCAGTTTCCGTGCCAAAGCAGGTGGTGGCGGCACACGCTTCGCCCAGTGGTTTCAATGACGCTTCCGTGGGTACGGGATTAACCATTGAAAGGTGCGGAATACTGGACGTAGAACCACGAATTCCGGCAGACGAGGGCTGCCGTTCGAGGAGGTGGCCCACACAGTGAATGACGGGAACAACGCTTTCAGGCGGAGGCTCGAACGCGGGGCGGAACTTCGTGCCGTGCGCGGCTGGGGCGGCAATGCGCAGGAAGACGCCGAGCTCGAAGCCGCGGAGGCCGAGGAACGCGAGAAACGCCGGAAGGTCGATGACGCCGCCCGCGTTGAATACCTGATCCGCGATGCCATGAACCAAGGGAAATTCGACAACCTGAAGTACGCGGGCAAACCGATTCCCGGGCTCGGCGAGCACTACGATCCCGACTGGTGGGTCAAGGGTCTGATCCAGCGTGAACGCCTGAGCGGGATCGGCCCTCCCGCCATCCTGCTGCGGATTGAAGACGCCGAACTCGACGAAAAGCTGGACCAGCAATACACCGAAAAACAGGTCCGGGACATCCTGGAAGACTTCAACAAGAGGGTCATCGAAGCCAGGCGTCAGTTGCAGGGCGGCCCTCCGGTGATCACAAAGCTCCGGGAGGTGGACTCCGAGGTCCAGCGGTGGTGGGAGCGCAGAGCCGCCTCAGCACCAGCGGAACCGGAACCCGTGACGGAAACCAAACGCACGTGGTGGCAGCGCCTGTGGAACGGCTCCGGCTGACCGGCAGGGTCGCGCACAACAGCAGCCGACGGCGGAACCCGGGTCCCGCCGTCGGCTGCTGTTTAGGTTGTGGTGGCGTCAGCCAGGCTGTCTTCCTTGGCTTCGACGGACTGGGAAGCGGCAGGCTTCCGCGTGATCAACGCCGACAGGTGTGCCTGCTGCTGGCGGAAGTGGCCGTGCGCGGTGAGCCCGAACTCGTAGGCGGACTCGGCGTGCTGGGTGAGGTCCACTCCGGTGATCTCGTGCTCGTGCGGAACACGGAAGCCGATGGTCTTGTTGATGATCCGGCCGATCACCAGGGTGCCCAGGCCGGACAGGGCGATCGTGATGATGACAGCCACGGTCTGCGCGATGAGCTGCTGCAGTCCGCCGCCGTAGAAGAGGCCGCCGCCAACCCCGTCAACGGGGGTAGCGATGAAGCCGAGGGAAAGGGTGCCGATGACGCCGGCGCCGAAGTGCACGCCCACCACATCAAGGGAGTCGTCGAAGCCGAACTTGTACTTCAAATCAACGAACACGGCGCAGGCGGCTCCCGCCACAAGGCCCAGGCCAACAGCGGCCAGCGGGGTGATGTTGGCGCAGGAGGGGGTGATGGCCACGAGGCCGGCAACGACGCCGGATGCCGCGCCCAGGGACGTGGGGTGGCCGTGACGGATCTTCTCGACAACGAGCCAGCTGAGCATCGCCGCGGCAGGGGTTACCAGCGTGTTGACCCAGATCAGGCCGGCCTGTTCGGCTGTGGTCGCGGCACCGCCGTTGAAGCCGAACCACCCGAACCACAGGATTGCTGCGCCGATCATGATGAACGGGACGTTGTGCGGGCGGTGGTTGGGGTCCTTGGCGAATCCGTGACGCTTTCCCACGATCAAGGCGAGGACGAAAGCGGCTGTTCCCGAGCTGACCTCAACTACTGCGCCACCGGCAAAGTCGATCACCTGGCCGAAGACTTCGGTGATTGCACCGCCGGCGCTCATCAGGCCGCCGCCCCACACCATGTAGGCCAAGGGGCAGTACACAACGGTGACCCAGATCGGCACGAACAGCGCCCAGGCTCCGAACTTGGCCCGGTCGGCGATGGCACCACTGATGAGTGCGACGGTGATGATGGCGAAGGTCGCAGCGAAGGTTGCCTTGATGAGATCGGGGGTGCCTACGAGGTCCTGCAGGCCGAAGTGAGCGAAGGGATTGCCGAACAGCCCAAGGAAGCCGTCGCCGGTGGTCATCGAGTAGCCCCAAAGGACCCATACGACGCCCACGATGCCGGCCGAGATGAAGCTCATCATGATCATGTTCAGTGCTGCCTTGGCGCGGGTCATGCCGCCGTAGAACAAACCGAGGCCCGGGGTCATGAAGAGCACCATTGCCGCCGACAACATCATCCAGACGTTCTGCGCAGAGATCTCCACCTGCGTTCCCTTCTTATCAAGCCTGTCCGAAACGGGCTGGACGAATCCGGCCCTCGCTTGCCCCCCGATCAATATTCGGTGAGCTATGTTTCCGACTCAGAAGAGCAAAGTTGCAGATAAGTTACAGAAATCTCCGGTTCGTGAAGATCAGGTCACTGGCATGTTTCAAGGATGTTAACGGCGCTTCTCCCGCGGCCCCGCAGGGTAGCCGCCCCGGCGGCTGGCGATGATGATCGCCAGCGCTATCGCCGTCGGAATCGCAGCTGCCAGCGGAACCAGTTGGGCGCCGAAGCTCGTGAGGGCGAATGCGCCGTACACAGCGCCGACGGCGATGCCCAGTTGGATGGTCACCACCGTGAGACCGTTGGCAGCGTCCTTGTGCTCTCCGCCCGCGCGCAGGATCGCCGCCTGGTTGTAGATACCTACAGCACCGAACGCGATTCCCCACAATGTCATCAGGCCAAAAGCGCCCACCCAGGTGCCGCCCACCGCAGGCAGCAGGGCGAAAGCCAGCGTCAAAAGTGCGACGGCGGCAATCACCGAACGCCGTGGGTGGGAGTCAGCGGTCATGCCGGCAATCCAGATGCCCACCAGGCTGGCCACTCCCACCACGGAGAGGGACAGGCTTGTGGCGGATTCAGGAAGACCTGATGCGAGCAGGAACGGCGCAACGTAGGTGAAGAGCGTGAAATGGGCCAGTAACAGCGAGGGCCAGGCGATGGCGATGGCGACCACACCCGGCAGTTTCATTGCCGCCCGCAGTGACGGAACATTTCGGCTGCCGTGATCATGGGCTCCGGGAAGAAGCCAGAAAGCAAGCACCGCCAAGAGCACACCCACTCCCGCCAGGACGAGGAAGGATGCCCGCCACGTCATCAGTGATCCCATGAGAGTGCCGATCGGAGCGCCCACGGCGAGTGCGATGCTGTTGCCGCTGAACACAACCGCCATGGCCTTGCCAACGGAGTGGGCCGGAACGATTCGTGCCACGAAGGGCGCCATGCTGGACCACAGCATGCCGTGTGCGATGCCGCCAAGAAGCCTGGCACCGATGGCCCACCCCAAGGCGGGGCTCAATGCCAGCAGGACATTGCTCAGCGCAAAGGCCAGGACGGTCGCTATCAGCAGGGTTTTCCGGGGCACCCTTCCGGCCAGGAAACGCGAGAGGGGCAGGGCAGTGAACACGATAATGGCCGCGTATACCGCCGTCAGTGAACCTACGGCTGATTCCTCCACGCCCAGGTCCCGGCTGATCTGGGGCAGCAACCCGGAGGGCAGGAGTTCCGTTGTTACCGCGGTGAAGCCGGCAGCTGCAAGCACCAACAGGCCACCCCACGGGATCTTGGCCGGCCGGTGGCTTGCTGGCTGGTCCCGGGATGTCGCCTCCTCTGGCCTGGGCGCTTGCTGGGTGTCTGCCGCGGCAGGGTCCTGCGTCAAAGACGTCTCCTTTGGTGTGGGTCGCGTTTCGGGGCGTTAGCGCGAACAATCACAACGCTACGCAACGAACGCCCGCGGAGGGAGTGTCTGTCAGACCCACCCAGCACTTGGAATCTGCGGGCAACCTCCCGCACACTGGGCCTGTGAAGCCGTTCCTCCTGCTGGCCACCCGCGCCGAAGACGCCGCAGCCGATGACGAATACCAGGCCTACCTGCGTTATTGCGGCTTGGAGGAGCCCCAACTTGTCCGCGTCCGCCTGGAATCCGGCCCCATGCCGCCCATCGATCTGGCGGACTACTCCGGGGTGATCGTCGGCGGGAGCCCGTACACATCCAGCGACCCTGTGGAGGACAAGAGCCCTGACCAGATTCGTGTCGAAGCTGAGCTCTCGGCCCTGCTGGACCGGATCGTGGCTGAGGACTTCCCTTTCCTGGGTGCCTGCTACGGCGTCGGAACGCTGGGAGTACACCAAGGCGCTCTCATAGACCGGCGCTTCGGTGAACCGGTGGGCGCCACGGAGATCAGGCTGACCGCGGAAGGGGAACGGGATCCCATGCTGCAGGGTGTCCCATTGACCTTCGAGGCGTTCGTCGGGCACAAAGAGGCATGCAGCAAACTCCCGGGCCACGCGGTGTTGTTGGCGAGCTCAGCGGCGTGCCCCGTTCATATGTTCCGGATCAAGAACAACCTCTATGCCACACAGTTCCATCCGGAGCTCGACGCCGACGGGCTCATCACCCGTATCAACATCTACAAGAACGCAGGGTACTTTCCGCCCCACGAAGCCGAGGCGCTCATTGCAGCTGCCCGGGAGACGTCCGTGCGGGAACCCATGCGGGTGCTCCGGAACTTCACGCAGCGGTACGCACACTAGTTGTGGGGCCTGCTTTGCGTGCTTGGGAGACACCTTGGGGCGCAGAGCAGGCCTCGCAACGCAGGGGCCCCCGGCTTACCGCGCCGCGGGAGGAGAAGTGCTGGGCTGTGGTGCGGGCGGGGGAGCTGGTGCCGGGAACGGCCCGCTCGGGTAGAGTGCCGTGGCTTCCATCATGTAATTGGCCCACTGCGGGCCGGCGATCATGTAGCCGTCCAAGGACTTGTAGAACTTCCCGTTGATGGTGACGTTTTGACCCGCCCGCTGTTGTCCCGCCGTCGTGTCTCCAAAGAACGACGCCGTGGCGAGCGTCGTCGTGTACCCGGCCACCCAGGTGGCACCGTTGTTGTTGGACGTGCCGGTCTTGGCCGCTACCGGAACCCGGCTTTGGACTTTAGGTTCGATGTAGACGCCGGAACCCAGCTTGAGCACGTCCTGCAGGACGGCGTTGACGCCGCGCGCGACGGCCGGCTTGACGGCGTCGCGGCAGTCGGGCGTTTGGGCTTCGTATTCCCGTCCTTGGGCGTCGCTGATCCCCGTGATGGCGATGGGCGTGCAGTAGGTGCCGTCGTTGGCGAAGGTTGCGTAGGCGCTCGCCAGGATGACAGGCGCGACGCCGATGGAGCCCAGGAGGTTGCCGATCTGGTGCATGTTGATCGGTGCATTATCCAAACCGCTGTGAAGGCCAACAGTGTCCACCATGCGCTGGATTCCGCAGAAGTCCAGCTGGGCTGCCGTGGCGAAGGTGGCCGTGTTGATGGAGTTGTAAAGGCCGTAATTGATCGGCATGGGTCGGTAGTAGCCGGGGTCGTTGTTCTGGAGATCGTCATCCGCCCCAAGGTTCTGTGCTTTTTGCGCGGTGCTGTAGCCGCCCAGCACCTTGCCGCAACTGGAACGCCAGGGGAAGCCCACGGGGTAGACCCTCCGGGAGGCATCCACCACAGCAGTGGGGTTCTTGCCTTCGTTGAGCCACTCGGCGTAAATGAACGGCTTCATGGTGGAGCCGGGCTGGAATCCTCCGGCCCCGTTGAGGTCATAGCCGTTCTCATCTTTGGCATCGACGTTGAAGTTCAGTTGGGTATCGAACTTTCCGTCCTGGGGGACGAAGACTGTATTTTGTGCCATTGCGAGGATCTTGCCCGTGCCCGGCTGCACCGTGGTCATCGCAGCGCCCCACTTGTCCGGGTTGTCGCCGGCGGAGGCGTCCACCTGTTGTTGTGCGACTGCCTGCAGCCTGCTGTCCAAGGTGGTGGTGATGGTGAGCCCGCCCCGGTAGAGCAGCCTCTCACGGTCCTGGACAGTATCACCGTAGGCCTCGTCGTTGAGGATGAGGTGCGATACGTAATCACAGAAATAGGTGGCGATCGCAGCTCCGGCGCAGCCTTGCAGGGACGGGGTAATCTGCAATTCCACGGGAGTGGCCACTGCAACCCCATGGTCCACGGCCGTGATCATCTTTTGCTCCAGCATCCGGTCAAGGACAAGGTTCCGCCGTGCCAACGCCGCGGCGGGGTCCACGGTGGGATCGTAGATGCTGGGTCCGTTCACCAACCCGGCCAGCAATGCAGCCTGGGGGAGCGTCAGGTCCGCCGCGGAGGTGCTGAAGAAGTACCGCGACGCGGCTTCGATGCCATAGGCATTCCGGTTGAAGAACACGATGTTCAGGTATCCCTCGAGGATCTGGTCCTTGGTGAATCGCTTCTCCAGCTCCAGGGCAAGCTTGATCTCGCGCAGTTTGTCTCCCACGGTCTTTTCGCCGCTGAGTACTACATCCTCCGGGCGGCCTTGCGAGAGCCGTGATTCATTCAGCACATTGGTCACGTACTGCTGCGTCAGCGTGGAGGCGCCCTGTTTGGTTCCCTTGGTCAAGTTGGAGGTCAAGGCCCGCATGATTCCGTGTGCATCAACACCGGCGTGCTCGTAAAAGCGGCTGTCTTCGATGGCCACGATCGCTTCGCGGATGAAGGGCGACATATCCTCGAGGGGAACCTTGACCCTGTTCTCCGCGTAGAACGTCGCGATGAGTTGGCCGTCCGCGGTGACCACCTTGCTGGAAAGGGAGGGCGACTCCACATCCAGCTCACTGGGAAGGCTTTCGTAGAACCCTATGGATCCGCCCACTGTGGTGCTGGTGAAGGCAACTACCGGGACCACGAAGCCGGAGATCAACACCCCGCAGAGCAGGCTCACGACGAAAAACGCCAAGACCCGCAACAGGACCTTGCCCAGACCCAGGGGTCTTTTGTTGTTCCGCGCCATTTTCGTGCCAATCCGTAGGGATGCCAGGCTGAAAAGTAGCTACAGAATACGTCCGGATCGTCAGCTGTTCCATGGGTCAGGTACCCAATAAAGGTCCCAAAACGGACTCAATCCAGCGGCAGCGTCACCCGCACACTGGTGCCCCGCCCAACGCTGGAGTCGATGTCGACTGTCCCGCCGGCGTCGTGAACTGCGATGGACATCAGCAGCAGCCCGAAACCGTGACGGCGGCCGCTGGGTGCAGCGTGGATCTCGAAGCCGTCGCCATCGTCCGTAATGGTGAGTTGGATCCCGTGGTACACCGCGTTGAGGCGGACGGTCAGTTCAGAGGCGTTCGCGTAGTTCAACGTGTTGCTGAAGGCTTCCTGCGCCACGTGATAGAGCAGGGCCGCCGCGGAGGAAGAGATCTCGATGCCGTGGTGGGGAGTCTGCCAGTGGACGGTCACCCCGGCCCGGCGGAGCGGTGCGGCGAGCCTGTCGATGCATCCTGCGACGCCCAGAGCGTAGAAGTCGACGGGGTTCTGGTCCTGGATGATGCCCCGGACTGCCCTTACTTCTGTTGGAGCTGCTGCCTGTTCCATTGGTTCCCCCACGTCTTTGTGTTCCATACCGGAAATTCGTTGTCGGAAGGCCTCTGGTTTGGTCTTCCGCTTGAATCCAGCGTGGCGCGGCTATATCAAGGAACCTTTTCGATTAGCTCAATTTCGGATCAAGTTTGCGTGGCGGCGGGCAGGGGATTTGAAGGGTTCGCTAAAGCCGTCCTTCTGCTTCCAGGGCAGCTTCTTCTATGCGCTGACGGTGGGCGGCCAGTTCGTCTGTGGTGCGTTCAGGGATGTTGGGGTCATTTGGCCTTTGCCCGGCTTGTCCGTCAATGAGTTCCCGGATGATGTCCGCGTGTCCGGCATGGCGGGCCGTCTCGACGCACATGTGGACCAGGATCTGGTGCAGGGTGACGTTCTTCTTTTCCTCGGACCACCACGGGACGACACCGGGGGCATCCAAGGGGAGAGCCTCGATGGTTTCGTCGCTGCGTTTGGCGGAGAAGTGGTGGAGGTCGATGATGTCCTGCATGCTCTCGTTTGCCGGAACCCACATATCGGCATCGGGCTCTGCGTTGTCCTCGTACCAGGGGAGATCGCGACCGTTGGGGCGTCCGAACGTTTCCCCAAAGTAGCCGAGTTCCACACTGGCCACATGTTTCACCAAGCCCAGCAGATTGGTTCCCGTGGGCGTCATGGGCCGGCGGGCATCGTATTCGCTGAGGCCCTCGACTTTGCCGAGTAGGTCCTGGCGGCGGGTTCGGAGATAGTTGAGCAACGTTGCTTTGTCATCCATGGGTGCACTCTACCGAAGTGCCTTGTCCGTGGTTCTCGCAGTGTTCCGCGAACTCGGCCCTGCTGCCCGCGAATTCGCTGGAAGATCGCGAAATCGCTGGAACCTTCCCTGCGAAGTCGCAGCGTTCCCGCGATCTCGGCGCGGCGGGTTAGCAGCCACGCGGGCAAACCGCCGAAATCGCCGGAAAACGACGAAATCGCCGGAACGTTCCCTGCGAAAGGGCAGCGTTCCGGCGATCTCGGCGTAAATCAGGTCAGCTTTACCTGGCGGTTCATGTCCTTGTACAGCAGGTAGCGGAACTCGCCCGGCCCACCCGCGTAGCAAGCCTGCGGGCAGAACGCGCGCAGCCACATGAAGTCACCGGCCTCAACCTCGACCCAGTCGTTGTTGAGCAGGTACATGGCCTTGCCCTCCAGGACGTACAGGCCGTGCTCCATGACGTGGGTTTCCGGGAAGGGGATCACGCCGCCGGGCTGGAACGTGACGATGTTGACCTGCATGTCGTGCGCGAGGTCGCTGGAATCCGTGAAGCGCGTGGTCTTCCAGACGTCATTGGTGTCCGGCATGGACGTGGGCTCAATGTCCTTCTCGTTGGTCACGAAGGACTTCGCCTCGTAGCCCTCGAGCCGCTCGTAGGCCTTGCGGATCCAGTGGTAGGACACGATGTCGTCGGAGACGTTCTCCACGCCCCACTCCGCACCTGCCGCAAGGTAGGCGTAGCCGCCCTCTTCGAGGTGGTGCAGTTCGCCGTCGAGGGTCAGGTTGAGCTGGCCCTTGGTCACGAACACGACGCCTTCGACGCCCGGCTCGAACTCTGCCTTCGGAGCACCGCCGCCCGGAGCGATCTCCACGATCAGCTGCGAGAACGTGGTGGCGAAGCCGGAGATCGGACGCGCGATGATCCAGGACCGCGTGTTGGTGAAGCCCGGCAGGTTGCTGGTCACGATGTCCGTAAGGACGCCCTTGGGGATCACGGTGTAGGCCTCGGTGACGATGGCCCGCTCGGTGGTCAGGTGGGTCTGCGGCGGCAAGCCACCGGTCGGGTAGTAATAGTTGCCCATCAAGGTGCTCCTAATCAGTGGGAAGTCGGTTGTGCGAGCCGCGGGTGCGCCAGTGCGGTCAGCTGTGGAAGTTCGACGCCGGCAAGCGCCTTGACCTCGTCGGTCCCCACTGCGCCGCACTGGACACCGCGGAGGACGAAGCCTGCCAGGGCACGGGCGGTGGCGGGCTCGTCCATGACGCCGCCTTCGGTCCGCTCGACGTAGTTGCGCAGGCGCAGCGCCGCGGCCGGCAGGCCTTCGCGGTAGAAAGCGTACGACGCCGAGAAACGGCTGGGGAGCTGGGCGGCGTGGAGATCCCAGCCCTGGTAGTAGCCGTTCTCCAGGGAGCGGCGGACCAGTCGGCCGTGCAGCTTCCAGGCGTCTTCCACTGCGTCACCCACGGGGATGATGTTGGTGGAGCCGTCGGAGAGGCGGATGCCCGTACCGGCAACGGCGAGCTGCATGACTTCCTTGGCGAAGTCGGCCACTGGGTGCTCCATGGACTGGTATTCCGCGGAGATGCCGAGGGATGCGCTGTAGTCGTAGGTGCCGTAGTGCAGTGCGCTGATGCGGCCGGGGACCACGTGCGGCAGCTGTGCCACGGGAGAGGTTCCGTCGGCGCCGAGGATGAGCTGAGGGGTTTCCACCTGCACCTCGAAGCGGAGCCGGCCGGAGGGGAGTCCGAGGACTTCCTCGAGGCGGGAGACCGCGTAGTCCATGGCCTGGACCTGGGCCACCGTGGTGACCTTGGGCAGGGTGAGGATCAGCCCTGCGGGAAGCTCCCCGGCCTCAGCCAGCGTGGTAACGAACAAGTCCAACGTCCGAAGACCACGGGCCCGGGTGGGGGCCTCGAAGCACTTGAAGCGGATGCCGATGAACGGCGGCGCCGTCCCGGCCGCAACCGCAGCAGCAACGGCCTTGGCGGCAACAACGACGTCGGCGTCTTCTGCCTCGTCACCCCGGTCACCGTAGCCGTCTTCGAAGTCCAGACGGAGGTCCTCGATGGGCTCGGAAGCGAGCTTGGCAGCAACCCGGGCCGCGACTGCGGCAGCGAGGTCGGGCTCCTGGCCCAGCAGCTGTCCCAGCTTTTCGAGGCCACCGTGAGCCTCCGCCGTCGCGAGTGCCTGGGCGCCCCAATCAGCCACAAAAGTGGGCGTAAAGCGGTCGGCCGGCACGTAGACGGTGTGGATGGGCTGGCGGGAACCGTCGTCGCCGGGGTAGTTGCGGTCAAGCAACTGGTCCGTGGCGGCGAGCTGGTTCTCGATGTGGGCCAGGTCGGAAGAGGAGAACGAACCCATCTCAGCCCACCAGCTCATACGCGGGCGTGGTGAGGAAGTCCGTGTACTCGTCGGAGAGGCAGATGTCCTCGATCAGCTTGGACGCGGGCTCGTAGTACTTGGTGAAGTTCTCGTCGCCGAATTCGATGCGCAGGCGCTCGGTCTCTTCGCCGAGGATGCGGGTGACGAGTTCGCGCGTGACCGTGTTGCCCGTGTCAGCGAGGATGGATTTGTTGCGCAGCTGCTGCCACACCTGCGAACGGGAGATTTCCGCCGTCGCGGCGTCTTCCATCAGGTTGTGGATGGCCACCGCACCGCTGCCGGAGATCCAGACGCCGGTATAGGCGACGGCGACATAGAGGTTCAGGCGCAGGCCTGCTTCGGTGACGGTACCGCCGGCGGAGGCGACGTCGATCAGCTGCTCGGCAGTGACGTTCACCTCGGGGCGCTGCTTGTCGATCTGGTTCGGGCGGTCGCCGAGGACGGAGTCGAACACTTCGCGACACGTGGACACCAGGTCAGGGTGGGCAACCCACGAACCGTCGAAGCCATCGTTTGCTTCGCGGGTCTTGTCGGCACGGACCTTTTCGAAGGCCGCGGCGGTGACGTCCGGCTGCTTGCGGTTGGGGATGACGGCGGCCATGCCACCCATGGCGAAGGCTCCGCGCTTGTGGCAGGTCTTGACCAGGAGTTCGGTGTAGGCGCGCATGAACGGGGCTGTCATGGCGACGGTGGCGCGGTCGGGGAGGACGAATTCCTCGCCGGCATCACGGAAGTACTTGATGATGCTGAAGAGGTAGTCCCAACGGCCGGCGTTCAGGCCTGACGCGTGGTCGCGCAGTTCGTAAAGGATCTCGTCCATCTCGAAGGCGGCGGGGATGGTCTCGATGAGGACCGTGGCGCGGATGCTGCCTTGGGGGATGCCGAGGAAGTCCTGGGCGAAGACGAAGACGTCGTTCCACAGGCGTGCTTCGAGGTGGCTCTCCATCTTGGGCAGGTAGTAGTACGGGCCGTGGCCGTTGAGGAGCAACTGCTTGGCGATGTGGAAGAAGTGCAAACCGAAGTCCACCAGCGCGCCGACAGCCGGTTCGCCGTCGATCAGCAGGTGGCTCTCTTCCATGTGCCAGCCACGCGGGCGGGCCACAACGACTGCCAGGGGAGCGTCCGTGCGGAGGCGGTATTCCTTGCCTTCGGGGGAGGTGTAGCTGAGGGTTCCCTGGGCGGCGTCGCGCAGGTTGAGGATCGCGTCGATGACGTTGGGCCACGTGGGGGTGGACGCGTCTTCGAGGTCGGCGAGCCACACCTTGGCACCGGAGTTGAGGGCGTTGATGGCCATCTTGGCGGGGGTCGCCGGGCCGGTCATTTCAACTCGGCGGTCCTGCAAAGCTGCCGGTGCCTCGGCAACCTTCCAGTCGCCGTCGCGGATTTCCCGGGTTTCCGGGAGGAAGTCCAAGCGGCTGGTCTCGGCAACCTTCTGGCGCTTGGCCTTGCGGGCCTGGAGCAGTTCGTTGCGGGTCCCTGCGAAGTTCTTGTGGAGTTCCTCGATAAAGGCCAGGGCCTTGGGGGTGAGGATTTCCTCGGCGCGATCGATCGGCCGGGGATCGGTGACTGTGATAGCCATGTGAGCGGATTCCTTTTTCTTGTATGCGCCGGTACTAGAGAGCGCTGGCGGCGTTGGCGTGCGCAGCGTTGGCTACGGCGGTCGCTACATCGGCGGCAACATGCGGATCGAAGACGCTGGGGATAATGTAACTCGCGTTCAGCTCCTCGTCAGCTACCCGGTTGGCGATGGCTTCTGCGGCTGCGACCAGCATGTCCGGCGTAATGTCCGAAGCCCCGGCGTCCAGCAGGCCACGGAAGAACCCTGGGAATGCCAGCACGTTGTTGATCTGGTTCGGGAAGTCGCTGCGACCCGTGGCAACCACGGCTGCGTGCTTTGAAGCGATCACGGGATCGATTTCCGGCGTCGGGTTGGCCATGGCGAAGACGATCGCGTCCTCGGCCATCGAAGCGACCTGCTCTTCGCCGATCACGTGCGGGGCGCTGACGCCGATGAACACGTCCGCACCCTTGAGGGCGTCGTGGAGGGATCCGGAGAAGCCCTCTTCGTTGGTGTTCGCGGCGATCCAGCTGCGGTGTTCGTCGTCATACTTCTCGCCCGAGTGGATGGCGCCCGAGCGGCCAGCGGCAATGATGTGCTGCGCGCCCTGGGCCTTGAGGAGCTGGATGATGGCCGAGCCGGCAGCGCCGACGCCCGAAACCACGATCTTGACCTCGGACAGCTTCTTGTCCACGACGCGCAGCGCGTTTACCAGGGCTGCCAGGGTAACGATCGCGGTGCCGTGCTGATCGTCGTGGAAGACGGGGATGTCCAGTTCTTCGCGGAGGCGGTTCTCGATCTCGAAGCAGCGCGGCGCGGCGATGTCCTCGAGGTTGATGCCGCCGTAGACGGGGGCCATTGCCTTGGCGATCTTGATGATCTCTTCGGTGTCCTGTGTGTCGAGGCAGACGGGCCACGCGTCGACGTTCGCGAACTGCTTGAACAGCGCAGCCTTGCCTTCCATGACCGGAAGCGCGGCGGCGGGACCGATGTTGCCGAGGCCCAGCACGGCCGATCCGTCCGTGAGGACCGCGATGGTGTTGCGCTTGACCGTCAGGTTGCGGGCGGCGGCCGGGTCTTCTGCGATCGCCATGCAGACACGCGCGACGCCGGGAGTGTAGGCACGCGAAAGATCGTCGCGGTTGCGCAGGGCTACTTTGGGGACGACCTCGAGCTTGCCGCCGAGGTGCATGAGGAAGGTGCGGTCCGAGACGTGCTGGACGGTGACGCCGTCGAGGGCGTTCAGGGCGTCCTTGACGCGTGCTGCGTGGTCGTCGTCGGTGGTGTTGCAGGTGACGTCGACAACGATGGTCTCGTGGTGGGATTCCGTGACGTCCAGGGCGGTGATTGCGGCACCGGCTGCGCCGACGGCTGCTGCCAGCTCACTGGTAGCGGTGAAGCTCGACGGTGCGGCGACGCGCAGGGTGATCGAGTTTCCGGGGCTCGGATTCGCCATTGAAATTCCTCCTGTAAGGCCCGTTCCCGGGCCGCCGTTCCAAACTGAATGTTTTCGTATTATGGATATTATTATCTACAAAGTGGAAACACAACCCCTTGCTTGGTCATGTTCGGTGTCATCGCGGAGGTGCGCCTCGTGCTGTATCTTGGGTGTTCTAAGCAATTCTTTTCACGATGTGGATAAGAGTTGTCGGAATCTGAGTCATTGGAGACAAGGGAATGGCTGAAAAAGCCTCCGGAGGCGTGCAGTCCGTTGAGCGCGTCTTTGAACTGTTGGAACTGATCACGGACGCGGGCGGCGATGTCACCCTGAGCGAACTTTCGTCGTCCACTGACCTGCCCCTGCCCACCATCCACCGCCTGCTGCGCACGCTGGTTTCGCTGGGTTACATCCGCCAGCTGCCCAATCGCCGCTATGCCCTGGGCCCGAGGCTCATCCGCTTGGGCGAAGGTGCCAGCAAGCAGCTCGGCGCTGTGGCCCGTCCCCAGCTGAAGACCTTGGTGGAGCGGCTCGGCGAGACGTCCAACATGGCCGTCCTCGATTCCGACATGGTCATCTACGTAGCCCAGGTCCCCTCCATGCACTCCATGCGCATGTTCACCGAGGTCGGCCGCCGCGCCCACACGCACGACACCGGCGTGGGCAAAGCCATCCTGGCCCAGTTGGACGACGACCAGGTCAGGGGCATCGTTGCCCGCACCGGCATGCCCACCCCCACGGCGAAGAGCATCGGGGACATCGATTCCCTGCTGGCGGACCTGAAGCTCATCCGCGAACGTGGCTACTCCATTGACGAGGAAGAGCAGGAGCTTGGCGTGCGCTGCTTCGCCATGGCCGTGCCCAACGCTCCGACGCCCACCGCCATCTCCGTCTCCGGCCCCATCACCCGCGTGGACCAGAGCTTCGCCGACCGCGCTGTGCCCATGCTGCGGGAGGCGGCCCTGGCGATCTCCGCGGAGCTCAACCAGAACTAACACCAGCTCTTTTCCCCGCCGAGTTGGCACTTAATGACAGTGTTTCCCGCAGACATTGCCATTAACTGCCAACTCGGCGGGGTTTTTTGCGCATGTTATTAAGCCGGCGAAAGACGGCAGTGCCCCCAAGGAAACACTGCCGTCTTGCTTGTTCGCCGCGAGCTACCGAGCTAGTGCTCGGACGCCGAGGTGCTCTTGAGCGGGACCTCGTTGCCGTCGGCGTCGATCAGTTTGCCGTTCTCGAAGCGGTCGCCATGTTCGAGGCACTTGATGTCCTCGGGCGTGACCACCCGTTCCGTGCCCGCAACGAACACCGACTGGTTCTCTGAGTTGCCGGCCTTGAAGTGGTTGAACAGGATGTTCAGGATGATCGCCATGACTGCGGCCGAGCTGATGCCGGAGTGGAAGATCGTGGAGAACCAGGACGGGAACTGGTCGTAGAACTTCGGTGCGGCGATCGGGATCATGCCGAAGCCGATCGAGGCAGCGACGATGATCAGGTTCATGTTGTTCTTGTATTCGACCTTGGCGAGGGTGCGGATACCGCTGGCGGCAACCGTACCGAAGAGTACGACGCCGGCACCGCCCAGGACGGGCGTCGGAACCGCTGCGACAACCCGGCCGAGAATCGGCAGGAGGCCCAGGACAACCAGGATCAGGCCGCCGGCGCTGACTACGAAGCGGCTCTTGATGCCCGTAATGGCAACGAGTCCCACGTTTTGGGCGAAGGCGCTCTGGGTGAAGGAGTTGAACAGCGGGGAGATGGCGCTGGAGAGCATGTCTGCGCGGAGACCGTCGCCGATGCGGCGGGAGTCCACCTTGGTGTCAACGATTTCGCCGACTGCGATGATGTCCGCGGAGGTTTCCGTAAGGGTCACTAGGATGACGATCAGCATGGAGATGATCGCAGCGATCTCAAAGGTCGGGGCGCCGAAAGCGAAGGGGGTCGGGAAAGCGACAATGTCGCCCTGGCCAACCTTGGAGAAATCTGCCATGCCGGCGATCAACGCGATGATGGTGCCGATGATCATGGCCAGCAGAATCGAGAGCCTGGAGATGGCGGCGTTGCCCACCTTGCTCAGGAGAAGGACCACGCCCATGGTGGCTGCTGCGAGTCCGATGTTGGCAATGCTGCCGTAGTTGTCAGCCTTGGCGTTGCCGCCCATGGCCCAGTTCGCGGCGACCGGCATCAGTGTCAGGCCGATGGTGGTGATCACCGTGCCGGTAACTACAGGCGGGAAGAACTTGATGATCTTGGAGAACAGGGGAGTGATGGCCAAGCCGATCAGCGACGCCACGATCACTGAACCGAACACCGCCTGGATTCCGCCGCCGCCCTGGACGATTGCCACCATGGTGGAAACGCCGGCGAAGGAAACACCCTGGACTAGCGGGAGCTGGGAGCCGAACCACGGGATGCCGACCGTCTGGAGGATGGTGGCGAGGCCGCCCACAAACAAACAGGCTGCGATCAGGAGGCCGATATCCTGCGAGGACATGCCGGCGGCTGCACCGATGATCAGCGGCGGGGCGATGATTCCGCCGTACATGGTCAGCACGTGCTGGAAACCGTAGGCGAAGGTGCTTCCGATGGAGAGGCGCTTGTCCTCGGGCCGCTCCGGACGGTTCCGCTGTGGCTCGCTGGACGAGGTGGTATTCGCGGGGCGGGACTTCTTCTTGATGTTCATGGCAGACTTTCTGGGTTCATGGCAGACGTCTTCGTCTGGCTAACTGTGTCTGGCTAACAAAATCTTTGGTTGTGGGGTTTTTGGGGTCGGGTTTTGTACAGGTAATGCCTCTAAAGGGGGCGCTCAAGGGCATTACCTGTACAAGAACTCCGAAGGGTGGTGCGGTTTAGCAGAAGCCGGCGATGCCGCTCCAGGCAACGGGTGCAGCCTCGATGTTTTCGCGCTGGACGGTTGCTTCGATGAGGCCGTACGGGCGATCCGCGGCGAAGAAGACCTCGTTGGGGTTGTCCAGGCCGAACGGGCTCAGGTCAACCAGGAAGTGGTGCTTGTTGGGCATGGAGAACTTGATCTCGGCAACTTCGCTGTGTGCTTCCAGGACCTTCTTGCCCATGTCGAACAGCGTCTGCTGCAGTGCGTGGGAGTAGTTCTCGGTGAAGCCTTCGAGCAGGAGTGCCTTGATGTCGTCGTAGCTCTTGTTGAAATCGGTGCTTGAGACGTCCAGGTTTGTGTTGTAGCGCCAGCGGGCGGATACGTCGGTTGCCAGGATGCGGTCGGTGGTCTCCGGCAGGGTGGTGTACTTGTCGCGCGGGTAGCCGACAAAGCCGGACTGTGTGGTCTTCAGGACGGTCAGGTCCTTGAGGCCGGAGACGACGTGGGTGGTTGCGCCATCACGGACGACGACGGCGGTACGCACCTCTTGTCCGTTGCGGACGAAGCTGTGGTCGTGACCCTCGCCGTGGGCCTGGATGCGGTCCCAGGCGTAGGCTTCGGCTTCCCAGCGGCCGCCGGTTACCCAGTCGAATCCACCGGTGAAGTGGTCTGCGAGGCGCAGGAGGAAGGACTCGGGGGAGCCGATGCCTTCACGGGCGAACGCGTAGACGGTGTTCTTCTGCGTGTCGGTGGCAACGACGTGGCCGTTGTCGCCCTCAAGGTGTGCGGCCTGGAAATCGCCCCGCAGCTGCGAGGTGACGTTCAGGTCTTCGATGTGGTGGCGATCTGTATCCCGAGTGACCTTGACGACGCGGACTTCTGCCTTGCCGTACTGGTTTTCGCCGAGGACGATGTTGTTGCTCATGGTCATATCCCAACTTCTGTGCGGTGGAACCTACGTTCCATCAATGAAATTAAGCGCGTGTTTCCACTGCGTTTCTGGTGGCGCCGACCCAACAAAAAAGAGCCGGCATCCATGGATGCCAGCTCATTACGACCCTGCCTGCTGCTCTCAGGTTACGTGACCTACGCCACGAACTCATTCGAGAGTAGCGCATGATTTCGCTTTGTGTACATGGGTCTCCGGGGATCGTTATGAACTATCCGAATGTGACCGGGGCAACTTCCCGTGGCTGGTTCGGGGGTCTTGACGGCTCGATCGCCGACTGCTTAGACTTTCCACATAACAATAAAAATTTTCCGAAGAGCGGAAACTGCGCACAAGAAAGAGGAGGAACAGATGGACTCGAAGGATACGAACAGCGTCGTGGAATTCCCGGCACCGGGCCAGGAACTGTACCTGCCCTTTGGTGCGACAGATCCGGACTTCTACATTCCGGCCGACTGCGACCGCAAAGCCGGCGGGTTCTCCCGTTGGCTCCGCGCGCTCCCGGTGTTCGGCCGGCAGCGTCCCTGATCTGCAACAGGGGCGCGGACTCTGCGCAACAGAGCCAAGGGCGGGCGACACCTGGGGAGGTGTCGCCCGCTTTGTTGTGCCCGCCTGCCCGCGTGCTCACCTGCATCCCGTCTTCGAAGTCGCGGGAAGAGCGCCAAATCGCCGGAAGCTTCCCTGCGAAATGGACGTGTTCCGGCGATTTCGCGTTCCCGCAGACGCCGGACTGGCCGGAGTTGGCCGGAATGGGCCGGCGTCACATTCCGACGGCGTGTGGTCTAGATCACGTAAGCTGGCCTGACGGCCGCCCTCCGGGTTCTTAAATGGGCCGTTGCGGCCCCATTGCGGGCCGCACTTGCTGGCTCGATGGCGCCGGACATTCGTCCGCACGTGTCGTATTGCAGCAGGTCGGGCAAAGACTGACGCTCGTCATCGAGCTGTGCCGGGATGTGGATCCCGGCTGATAAACCCTGCCTTGCAGGAGAAAAAGAGAGCCGGGAGTGGGGATCCGGCAACGCAGCAGCTTCGTTTGCGGCTGCTACCCAAAGGAAATCAATGTCATGAAACCCACTATTTTCACGCTCGGGGCGGTGCTCGCGTTGGCCCTCGCCGGGTGCACGGACCCGGGAACGCCCCCGCCCACCGAAAGCCCTACCGCAACGTCGACGGCGACCGCGGAGCCAACCGCGACCGGCTCGCCGACAGCGGAACCAACTGCGACGGCGACAGCGGAACCAACCGCGACGGCGACAGCGGAACCAACCGCGACGGCGACAGCGGAACCAACCGCGACGGCGACGGCGACGCCGACGGAGGAACCGACGTCGACACCAACGCCCACGCCCACTGGGACCTCGACGCCAACGGAGGAACCGACGTCGACCCCGACGCCCACCGCCACCCCAACGCCCACCGCGACCCCAACGCCCACCGCGACCCCAACGCCCACCGCGACCCCAACGCCCACCGCCACCCCAACGCCCACCGCCACCCCAACCCCCACCCCAACGGCGACCCCAACCCCCACCCCAACGGCGACCCCAACCCCCACCCCGGGCAACCTCGATGCCCTTGCCCGGATCCCCTGGGATGGCGGTCCGAGCTATTGGAAGCGATTCCCGAAAGCTGACGCAGCAGGCTGGGACGATCCAACGTTCCTGCCGATCGTGGTCTGGTACGGCTCACCGGGAAGCGACGCGCAGCTGAAGTACGACAAAGCGCTCGGGATCAACACCTACGCACAAGGCAACCCTGCAACCCCTTCTGCGGGCATCACGGCCAACGGCATGTACACGTTGTTCTCGCCCACTGACGCCCCCGCGGGCTGGGCCAGCCAAGTGGGGACGCTCCTGGATGATGAGGTGGACGGCCGATTCGACACTGCATCGGGCCTGGCGCATATGCGTTCGCTGGCGGCGCAGTCTGATCCCGCCACAACGGGCCGCTTCACCTACTCAAACTGGACGTCCGGAATCCTCACCTACGACCGGTCCATGCAGTTCAGCGTGGACTACTACAACACAGCCAACGTGAACTCGGTGGATCAGTACTTTTACGCCGTACCGCAGTGCGACTGGGGTGATAACCAGCTTCGGTGGCGTACGCCCGCCGGCCAGAACCCGATCGTGACGGCGAACTGCCGGACGGCGTCGAGCTACGGCAAGATCATCTCGCTGCAAAACGAGGTCAATGCGGCCCGCGGTGTGCAGGCTCCCATCTGGGCTCTCCCGACAGTCGTGTCCACGGGCGGGTCCACAGGAGGCTACCGGCAGCTCACGCCGGAGCAGACAAAGGCCCAGGTGTGGGCGAGCATCATCCATGAGGCCCGTGGAATTGTCTGGTTCAGCCAGTCGCCGGACCAGCAAAACATCAACGACTGCATCAGTGGGGACGCCTTCGCCGATGCGCGGCTCAAAGGTACCCCGTGCCTCAAGGATCAAGTGGCAGCGGTCGGCGTCGTGAACAACCAGATCAAGGAGCTCGCTCCGGTGATCAACACACAGTCGTATGTGTGGAATTTCGGTCAGGGCATCGACTCGATGTTGAAGGTCAAGGATGGCTCCGCGTATGTCTTTGCCATGGGCAAGGATGGCGCCACCGGGTCCAGGACCTTCACCCTGCCGGCAGGAATCACAGGCACGCAGGTAGAGGTCGTGGGCGAGAATCGGAGCATCCCGGTCCAGGGTGGCAAGTTTACTGATTCGTTCGCGAACGAGTACACGCACCACATTTACAAGATCGCGATCTAGCCGGGCCGCGTCGACGCTGGAGATCGACGCGACCCACGGCGCGAGACCGCTGGAAAGCTGCGAAAACGCCGGAACGTTCCCTGCGAAGTGGACGCGTTCCGGCGTTTTCGTGCGCGGCCGCAGCGCGTGAAGACTACCCAGCCACCAGCTTCCGGGCAGCCGCAGAGTGCTCCGCGATCAACCCAGCGACGTCCAGATCAGGAATCGCCCCGTCCACAACCCGCCACGAACCTCCAACCATCACGCGGTCTGCCCGGTCTGCGCCGCACAGCAACAGAGCAGCAACGGGATCGTGGCTGCCCGAGAAGCGCAGGGAATCGAGCTTGAACAGGGCCAGATCGGCCTGCAAACCCGGCGCCAGCTGACCGATATCAGAACGCCCAAGCACCGCGGCAGATCCCCGCGTCGCCCAACCAAGTGCACGGGACACAGGAACCGATGCTCCATAGCGCAGCCGCTGCAGGTACAGGGCCTGCCGCGCCTCAAGGATCATGTTGGAGGCATCGTTCGACGCCGAACCATCCACTCCCAGCCCCACCGGCACACCCGCTGCCTCAAGTTCCAGGACCCGCGCGGTCCCGGACGCCAGCCGCATGTTGGAGGTTGGGCAATGCGCGACGGCGGTTCCCGCGGCTCCCAGCCTGGCGATCTCCTCGTCGTTGAAATGGATTCCGTGGCCCAGCCAGGTCCGGGATCCAAGCCAGCCAACCGATTCCAGATAGTCCACGGTCCGCAGGCCGAACATTGAACGGCAGAAGTCTTCCTCGTCGATGGTTTCGGCAAGATGGGTGTGCAGCCGGACATCGAAGCGTTCGGCCATGACCGCGGATTCGGCCATGATTTCCTTGGTCACGGAGAATGGCGAGCAAGGAGCCAGCGCGATCTGAACGGAGGCGCCGGGACCGGTCTCGTGATACGTGCGAATCAGCCGTTCGCTGTCCGCAAGAATCGCCTCAGGTGACTGGACCGTGGTCCGGGGCGGCAGCCCGCCGTCGTCCTCTCCCAAGGTCATGGAACCGCGCGTGAGGGTGGCCCGCATCCCCATGGATCGGACGGCGGCGACCTCGATGTCGATCGCGTCTTCCATGCCGTCGGGGAAGAGGTAGTGGTGGTCGGCGGCCGTGGTGCAGCCGGACAGCAGGAGTTCGGCCAGCGCAACCTTCACGGCCAGCTCCAGGCTCTTGGGGGTCAGCCGCGCCCACACCGGATAGAGGTTCTGAAGCCAGGGGAAGAGCGGAACGTCGGCCACCGGTCCCCAGGCGCGCGTGAGCGTTTGGTAGAAGTGGTGATGGGTGTTGATGAGCCCCGGCAGCACCACGTGCGCTGAGGCATCGAACTCGGTGCAGGGAACGGTCGGCCGCCCGCCTGAAGGTACGAGTTCCAGAATGGTGCCGGACTCCGAGACCACCAGTCCGTTGCCGGCGTCGAGGTCGTTTGCGGTGAAGATACCCAGTGGGTTTTTGATCCAAAGCATGCGCAGGTTCCTTGTCTGGTCGGCATGTATGCGTTCCAGCTCAGTTAGGTCCTGTCTGCTGATCCAGGCACCGGTCGCCAGAGAGGCGCCGGTCCAGAAATCGTAAAAGGCGCGACGGCGGCAGTCAACGCCCGCGGCACAGGCCGCCGGTCACATTGGCGCACCAAACGGTGGTGAGGCACGCTGAATAAGTAATTTCGCATGACGAAATTAAACTTTCAAAAAACTATGGCGCGGCTCACAAACGTGGTGCTACGCTTTCAACTGCCAAAGGCGGGCACCCGGACCTCGGGAAGCTATCTACCAGGCGCAACTTAACCTTCATCGCACATGCTGAAGCCTGGTAACCAAGCTAACTGGAGCTCTTTGCAGCGCCCCCAACAGGTTCACCCGGCTTCCACAGCACTAAGGAAGTCGCAACATGAGTACAACCGTCACGGCCGAGCAATTCCTGGCCACCTCCATTGAGCTGGCAACAGCCAATGTCCTGAACAGTGGTGGCCCTTTCGGCGCCGTCATTGTTACCGCGGACGGACGAGCCTTCGAAGGCGTCAACCGCGTCACCGCCTCGAAC
Organism: Paenarthrobacter sp. AB444; assembly: GCF_028736865.1. NCBI lineage: Bacteria > Bacillati > Actinomycetota > Actinomycetes > Micrococcales > Micrococcaceae > Paenarthrobacter > Paenarthrobacter sp. AB444. The sequence continues at coordinate 244,460 of NZ_JAQZBY010000005.1, forward strand.
GATCCCACAGCACACGCAGAAGTCACGGCCATCCGTAACGCCTGCCGCGAACTGGGAACCTTCGACCTCAGCGGAGCAACCCTCTACACCAGCTGCGAGCCATGCCCCATGTGCCTGGCTTCCGCGCTGTGGGCACGCGTGGACCGCGTGTTCTTTGCCGCAGACCGTCACGACGCCGCATCCGTTGGCTTCGATGACGCCGTCTTCTACGAGTACTTCGAGAACGACAACCGGGACGCGCTGATGCCGGTAGCCAAGCTGGAACTGGGCGACCCCCAGGCTCCGGAGGCCCTCCAGCCGTTCAACACATGGAACACGCTTGATTCCAGGATTGACTACTAGGGCCCGGTGGCTGACATGGAAATCCTGGATACCGCAGACATGCGAAACTCTGCTGAAAAGCAGACAGCAGCTGAAAAGCAGGCTGCGCTCTTCCCCAATGGGGACAACGGCGCAGAGCCCACAGCAGCAAAGCACACGGCAACCGGCCCCGCCAATGGCAACGGCCAGAAGCCCCCACACTTCCTGGACAAGTTCTTCCAGATCACCAAGCGCGGCTCGACTCTGGCCCGGGAATTCCGAGGCGGCCTGGTCACCTTCTTCACCATGGCCTACATTGTCATCCTCAACCCGCTGATCCTGGGCGGCTTCTCCGCGGAGAATGCTCCCACGGACGTGGCAGGCGGTTGGCTCTCGGCAGCACAGGTTGGTGCCGTCACGGGCCTGACCGCCGGCGTCATGACCATCGTCTTCGGCCTGATCGCAAACCTCCCCTTCGGACTTGCGGCGGGCCTCGGCATCAACTCGTTCCTGGCCGTCGCCGTGATCCAAGAGGTCACCTGGCCCGAAGCCATGGGCCTGGTGGTCATCAACGGCATCCTGATCGTCCTCTTCGGAGCCACGGGCGCCCGGACGGCGATCTTCAAGGCAGTGCCCAAGGAACTCAAGGCCGCCATCACCGTCGGCATCGGCCTGTTCATTGCCTTCATCGGCTTCGTCGACTCCGGCTTCGTCCGTCCCACCAAGGGCGGCCCACCGGTCCAGCTCGGCAACGATGGATCCATCACCTCCATCCCCACCCTTGTTTTCATTGTCGGATTGCTGGTCATGGGTATCCTCGTGGCACGCAAGATCCAGGGCGGCCTGCTCATCGGCATCGTCGCTACAACCGTCCTCGCCGCTGTTGCCGAGGCCGTGTTCCGGATCGGTCCCGGCACCGCGGACAACCCCGGCGGCTGGCACCTCAACACCCCGGTGCTCTCCGGCCAGTTGGTTTCCGTTCCGGACCTGAGCCTGGTGGGCCAGTTCGACCTCTTTGGCTCGTTCGCCCGGATTGGCGGCCTGGCCGCTACGATGTTGGTCTTCACGTTGGTGTTCACCAACTTCTTCGATGCCATGGGCACCATGACCGGCCTGGCCAAGAGCGCCGGCGTGGCCCACAAGGACGGCACGTTCCCCAAGCTGAAGTCCGCGTTCATCGTCGAGGGCATGGGTGCAGTGGTCGGTGGCGCAACCTCGGGCTCGTCCAACACCGTGTACATCGACTCCGCAGCGGGCATCGGTGAAGGCGCCCGCACGGGCCTGGCCTCCGTGGTCACCGGCTTGCTGTTCCTGGGCTCGATGTTCTTCACCCCGCTGACCTCCGTGGTTCCGCTCGAAGTGGCAGCGGCAGCGCTGGTGGTGGTGGGTGCGATGATGATGGCCCAGATCCGCGAGATCAAGTTCACCAAGTTCGCGATCGCGCTCCCTGCCTTCCTGACCATCGTCACGATGCCCCTGACGTACTCCATCGCCAACGGCATCGGCGTCGGCTTCATCTCCTTCGCCGTGGTCAACGCGGCGTCCGGTAAAGCCAAGAAGGTCCATCCGCTCATGTGGGCGGTCACGGCGGGCTTCATCATCTACTTTGCCCGCGGCCCGATCAACGCCCTGATGGGGATCTGACCGGAGCCGCAACACCCCGGGCCGGCGGGTCTTTTCCGGCACTCTGATCGGCGGTCCGCCGGACCCACCGCACGAATAGGCGTCCGTCGTCGTGGTCCCTTTCACCGGGCACGACGGCGGGCGGCGGCCGGGTGCCGACGCTCCGTCAGGGAACGGGGGCAGGGAGATGAAGCCCTTGCCCCCGTTCCTATGGAATGTCAGTTCCCATGAACTCTTATCGAATTGGCGCGACTACCCCTCAACACCCTCTGCGAATGAGAACATGGGGCAAGATCGCGCACTGCTCCGGCCGGGCCATCCCGGCCGGGACACCTGGAAAAAGGACGTGTTGCCATGCTGGATCTGATGCCCTCACTGGGCGGCTGGCGGCCTGCGGTCTCGGGCCAACGCTTGGCGGTGGCCACGATCGTGGGCAGCGGCGGCTCCGTGCCGCGGCCCCTGGGGACCTCCATGATGGTCTCCGAAAACGGCGATATCCTGGGCAGCTTGTCCGGTGGTTGCGTGGAGGGCGCTGTTGTCGAGGCTGCATTGGAGGCCATGCGCGACGGCGGTTCGCGCCTTGAGTCCTATGGCTACAGTGCCGAGGACGCGTTCGCCGTCGGACTTACCTGTGGGGGCGAGCTGGAAGTCCACATCCAGCCTTTCGGTGCCGGAGCGCCGGAACTTGCCGTCTTCGCCGGGGAACGACGCCCCGCAGCCTTGATCCGTCGGCTCGATGCCGGGGGAGGGGTCATGGTGGTCGAGGATCCTGTGCGGTTCCGGGCCATGGAATCCGAGGAACTGGCCGTCCTGGTGGGCGACCATCCCTCCACACTCTTTGCGGCCGCCGCCCAGGTTGAGCCCTTGCTCCAAGGCGGCCGTGCCGGCTTGGTCCGCCTGGCGCCGCCCGAGGGGTGCATCGATGGCTGGGTCACCACGGAGAGATTGGCGGCCCCGCCCCGGGAAGAGGAAGAGCCGCAACCCATCACGCTGTTCGTGGAAAGCCGTTTGCCGGCAGCACGCATGCTGATTTTCGGTGCGAACGACTTCGGTGCGGCGTTGCTTCCGGCCGGGCAACTCCTGGGCTACAACGTCACCCTCTGCGATGCACGGCCCGCGTTCGCTTCCCAGGCCCGTTTCGCAGGTGCAGACCAGGTAGTCACCGACTGGCCGCATCGCTATCTCGAGGCCGAGGCCGCAGCCGGTCGGCTCGATTCCCGGGCAGTGTTGTGCGTGCTCACCCACGACCCCAAATTCGACATCCCCTTGCTCAAGGCCGCCCTCCGGCTGAACTTGTCCTACGTCGGGGCCATGGGTTCACGCCGCAGCCACCGGCAACGGGTGGACGCCCTCGTCGAGGCAGGAACTCCCGCCGAGTATTTGGAACGGCTGCATTCGCCCATTGGACTGGACCTTGGCGCGGTAACTCCAGCCGAAGTCGCGGTCTCCATCACGGCCGAGATCATCGCCGAGCGGGGCGCCGGCGCAAAGACCACGGGCTTTCCTTCCTTGAAGGACAGCACCGGCCCAATCCACCCAGCACCTCAACACCTCACCCAGGAGGACCCATGGACATGAACACCATCGAGGCCGTGGTCCCCACCACGGACCCGAAACAATGGCGCGACGGCGATGCCTGGCTCGCCGGCGGAACGGTCCTTTTCTCCTATGGAAGCACCGTCCTCAAGCGGCTACTGGACCTTGGAGACGCAGGCTGGTCCGCCATCACCATCACCGACGAAGGCATCGAACTTGCCGCAACCTGCACGGTGGCGGAGCTCTACGATCTGCCTGACTCTGCAGAAGTGGCCCACCGCGAATGGCCCGGACTGGCCTTGATCCGTCCCAGCTGCGACTCCTTCGTGGCCTCTTTCAAGGTCTGGAACATGTCCACGGTGGGCGGGAACATCTGCACCTCACTTCCTGCGGGACCCATGACCTCGCTGTGCGCCGGTCTCGACGGCGTCGCCACCATCTTCAGCCCTGACGGCAGCAGCCGCACCGTCCCGGTAGCGGACTTCGTGACCGGAGACATGGAGAACGTCCTCGCTCCTGGAGAGTTGCTTCGCAGCATCCACCTTCCTGCCGAGGCACTGTCCGCCCGGGTGGCCTTCCGTCGGCTGTCCCTGAGCAACCTTGGACGCTCCGGTGTGCTCCTGATAGGCCGGCTGGACCCCGTTTTCGGCTTGGTCATCACCGTCACCGCGTCCACCAAACGTCCGGTGCAGCTGAGGTTCGCCGCGGACGAGGTTCCTGACGCCGCCGCGTTGGCTGCCGCCGTCGAGCATTCCATCCCTCAGGAGCTGTACCACGATGACATCCACGGCCTTCCGGCGTGGCGTCGGGACATGACCGTGAAGCTTGCCGAGGAGATCAGGACGGAGCTGCTGGATGAGTCGATGACCGTGTCCGGCGATTTCTGGCCGCCGCACGCCACCTCGCCCCAGCCGTCCACGCAACCCGAAACTCCAGGCACCCAGAAGGAGGCCTCCCATGGCAATTGAGATCAACGGCGCTGCCTCGCAGGCCACACCCCGACCCGGCCAGTGCCTGCGTACTTTCCTCCGCGAGCAGGGCAACTTTGGCGTCAAGAAGGGCTGCGACGGCGGTGACTGCGGTGCGTGCACCGTGCACGTCGACGGCACGCCGGTCCACAGCTGCATCTACCCGGCCGTTCGCGCCGAGGGCAAAGCCGTCACCACCATCGAAGGCCTCGCGACCGACGGCCTGCATCCAGTGCAGGAGCAGTTCCTGGAGGCCCAAGGTTTCCAGTGCGGGTTCTGCACCGCCGGGATGATGATGACTGCAGCAACTTTCGACGACGAACAGCGCGCCAACCTGCCGCGCAACCTCAAGGGAAACCTGTGCCGGTGCACGGGTTACCGCTCAATTGCCGACGCCGTGTGCGGGCAAGGTGGCGAGCACCAGCATGGCGCGGATCAAGGCGTGGGCCAGCTCGGGGACAACGTCCCCGCCCCCGCCGGCCAGGCCGTGGTCACCGGGACCGCCCGCTACTCACTGGACGTCCCGGCCGAGCAGCTCCCGGGCCTGCTGCACATGAAACTCCTGCGTTCGCCGCACCCACACGCACGCATTGTGTCGATCGACAAGGCACCCGCGTTGGCTGTTCCCGGCGTAGTGGCGGTGTTCACCCACGAGGACGCTCCGCAGCAGCTCTTCTCCACGGCCCAGCACGAGAACTACACGGACGATCCCGATGACACCCGCGTCTTGGACAACGTGGTTCGCTTCATTGGGCAGCGCGTTGCCGCCGTCGTGGCCGAATCCGTGGGCGCAGCAGAAGCAGGTGCCCGAGCGCTGGAAGTCCAGTACGAACTCATGGAACCGGTGTTTACTCCCCAAGAGGCCATCCTTCCGGGAGCCCCCGCGATTCACGGCGAGAAGGACGGCGTGTTCTCCCGCATTTCACGGCCGCTGCAGAACGTCGTGGCAGAGGTCCATGCCGAACTGGGCAGCGTGGAGGACGGATTCGCAGCGTCCGATTTCATCCATGAGCACACGTACCAGACGCAGCGTGTGCAGCACGTGGCCATGGAAACGCATGCCTCCATTGCCTGGGTGGATGAGGAGGGCCGACTGATGGTCCGTTCGTCCACGCAGGTTCCTTTCCTGGTGAAGCGTACGCTGAGCCGCCTGTTCAACCTGGCTCCTGAGACCATCCGGGTAGTTGCCGGACGTGTGGGCGGCGGTTTTGGCGGCAAGCAGGAAGTGCTGACCGAGGACCTGGCGGCGTTGGCTGCCTTGGCGCTGCGCAGGCCGGTGCAGCTGGAGTTCACCCGGACCGAGCAATTCACCGCCACCACCACCCGGCACCCGTTCACCATCCACCTCAAGGCCGGGGCCACCAGGGACGGCTATCTCACTGCCCTGCAACTGAACGTGCTCACGAACACCGGGGCCTACGGAAACCACGCTCCCGGCGTGATGTTCCACGGTTGTGGTGAATCGTTGGCCGTCTACAAGTGCGTGAACAAGAAGGTGGACGCCCACGCCGTGTACACCAACACGGTTCCCGCCGGGGCTTTCCGCGGGTATGGCTTGAGCCAGATGATCTTCGCCATCGAGTCGGCCATTGATGAGCTCGCCACTGGGATCGGCATGGATCCCCTGGAATTCCGGCTCAAAAACATGGTCCGGCCCGGTGACCATATGCTCTCCACGACTCCCGAGCCCGAAGAAGACGTGCACTACGGAAGCTACGGCCTGGACCAGTGCGTGGCGTTGGTGCGGGACGCTTTGGACCGTGGCAAGGAACGCTACCGTGCCGCAGGACTGGATGACCTCGGCCCGGAGTGGGTGGTGGGGGAGGGCTCAGCCCTGTCCATGATCGACACCGTCCCGCCCCGCGGCCACTTCGCCCACACCCGGGTGAGCCTGGAAGCGGACGGAAGGTTCGCCGTCGACGTCGGTACTGCGGAATTCGGGAACGGCACCACAACCGTGCACGCGCAGCTGGCTGCCACCGCGCTGGGGACCACTGCCTACAAGATCCTGGTGCGGCAATCGGACACCGACCTGGTGGAGCACGATACCGGCGCTTTCGGCTCGGCCGGGACCGTGGTTGCGGGCAAGGCGACGCTCGGTGCGGCGCTGGAGCTGGCTACCCGCATCCAAACCGTCGCCGCTTCGCTGACCGGCGTTCCTCTGACGGAATGCCGTCTGGTGGACGGGGCGGTTGAGTGCGGGGACCGTTCGGTTCCGCTGAAGGAAATCGTCGACGCCGCCAGGCTCCAAGGCGTCCGGCTCGCCACCGATGGCAACTGGGGAGGAACACCCCGCTCGGTCGCGTTCAACGTGCACGGTTTCCGCGTTGCTGTTAACAAGGGCACGGGCGAGCTGCGGATCCTGCAGAGCGTGCAGGCGGCCGACGCCGGGGTGGTGGTGAACCCGCGGCAATGCCGGGGCCAGATTGAGGGCGGCATTGCACAGGCCCTGGGCGCAACGCTGTACGAGGAAGTGAAGGTGGACGACGCCGGCCGGGTCACCACGGACATCCTGCGGCAGTACCACATCCCGTCGTTCGCCGACGTGCCCCGGAGCGAGGTGTATTTCGCCAAGACCAACGATTCCACTGGTCCGCTGGGCGCCAAGTCCATGAGTGAGAGCCCCTTCAACCCGGTCGCTCCCGCACTGGCCAACGCGATTCGCAACGCCACGGGGATCCGCTTCGGCGAGCTCCCCATCGCGAGGGACAAGATCTACCTGGCCCTCCGCGACCACACCCTGATCCCCAACTGACCCAACTAGGGGACAGTAAACGTCGCAATGGACGCCCGTAGCGACGTTTGCTGTCCCCTACTTGGGTTGAAGGGGGAGTTCCATGAACACGCTGTTGGGGTCCAGGGTGTAATCGGCAAAAGGAGCGCACTCCGTGAAGCCGTGCCGGGCGTACAAACGCCGGGCCGGAGCGAAGTAGTCTTCGGTGCCCGTTTCCAAGGCCAACCGTGAAAAGCCCCGGGTCCTGGCTTCGGCCACAATGTGCTTCAACAGGAGTGTTGCCACGCCCCTGCCGCGGGCCTCGGAGGCGGTGCGCATGGACTTCAGCTCCGCCTCGCCCGGCGCGCCAAGCACCTTCAACGCGCCACAACCCAGCAGCACCCCGTCTTCCCGGGCCGTCCAGAACGTGATCGACTCATGGGACAACGCCGAGTGGTCCAAGGCATGCACGCTCTCCGCGGGCGATGTCGCGAACATGTCAGCCAAATGCTCACTGAGGAGGGCGTGGACATCGGGGCGTGCGGGATCATCGGGCTCAATGCGGATCATGAACCCGAATTTACCGGGTTCACATTTCCAGCAAGTGAAGCTGGTCTTTGGTATCCAGGTCCTCGCCCGAGCACAGATCGCTGCAGTCCACCAGATCCACCAACCCCGGATGCGCCTTGAGGAACGAGCGCGCGCCGGTATCGCCATGGGCAGCTGCCGCCGCTTGGGAGCGGAGTTCGACGTCGAAAATCACCGGGTGCCTCCGCTTCAGGCGGCCAGACTCATCTGGATACGCGGCTGCGGTGACCCGTCCCGGACGGTGGCTGCCCAGCAGCCTGCTCACCGCCGTCGGGGTTAATCCGGGCTGGTCCACCAAAGCGACCATGATGCTGTTTCCCGCGGCTGCGGCGTCGATGCCCGCGCGGAAGGATCCTGCCATGCCCTTGGCCCAGTCCGGGTTTTCCACCACCTTGTAGGCGCCCAGGTCCGTGCTGCTGCGGATACGGTCGGCCTCTGCTCCGAGCACCACCACGACTTCGTTGCAGCCGCCGTCGAACAGGGTATCGGCCAGGACTTCCACCAGCGTCCGGGCGCGGTACGGCAACAACGCCTTGGGCCCGCGGCCCAATCGTGTGCCGGCGCCCGCGGCGAGCAGGACGCCCGTGGTGGGCGCCGTGCCGGTCTGAGTCATATCCTCACCATACGCGCGGGGGTCCATCGGGTCTCTAGCTCCATGCTGGCTTTCCATTTGATCTACCTATATCGGTTTCAAACTACTGCTGAGTAGGGGTTTTGGGCCTGTGAAATGGCCGTTATGGTCATTGAGGAGTTATGAAGTCAGCTCGAGAACGCAACGACGCGTGAAAGAACAGGGGACATGGCGGGCACTTTCGAAATCCTCAAGTCAGGGAGCAATTCATTCCGTTTCCGGCTCACAGCAGACGACGGCACGGTGGTGGCAATGTCGCCGCAGTTTCCGAACCTGAAGGCAGTGGTGGCCGGCATCAACGCAGTCCGTGAAAACGCGGCGACTGGCTTCGTGGTCGATCGGCGGAACCTGGGCACCTGATGCCCCGCCTGCGCAACGAGAA